>CANHTS010000001.1 GCA_947463435.1 Flavobacteriales bacterium
AAGGATGGGTTAAAGGTACAGTCAGAGGATGGACGTGGTCTGGAGTTGATGCCCGTTGAGATAAAGGGACTGAATTTACAGTTACCTCATAGCCACCCTTGGTTCATCCACGCGCAGGGCGGGCGTTTGCGACTGATCTCGATGCGACCGGAATCGTTGAAAGACCTTCCCTATAACCACCACCATCCGGTTACGCGGAAAACCACGCCGCTGACACCTGACGAGCTTCCGGCCGGAATGAACATTCGCATCCGTAGCCTCGTCAGGTGTCCGCGCCCCTGGTTCGAGGATGATCCATACATGGGCAGGTTGCGTTATACGGAAATCATGAGAGTGAATGCCATGCGCAACCTGGAAGGCATTCACCATTATGTAAGTTCACGATACCTACGGAATTATCTGGGAGAATTTTGTTACCTCACCAATCGCCGCTACAGCGGAAATCAGAAAGTTGAACACATGTTCGGTTTGTTCGTCAGCAAGGCTTGGAACCTTCCGTATATAGTGGACGCTTCCGACTAATCTGGTTTTTCTGTTTACCCAAGGGCGAAATCACCTGCCAATTCCCGCTCTGATCATTCCAACCCGCACTCCCAATGCCACCCTCCGGCTTCTGTCAGCATTTACCCCTTCTAACGAACTACCATCCCTCCTGCCGGATGCATCCTCCAGCAAAAGCCTTTCTCTTCTTAGCCCCACGCTTATTCAGAAAAGAAAGTGAAAGCCGCTTAACCCTGTATTCACAAGGATTTGGGCTGTTGCCTTCGTTTTTATTACTTGCATGGTCTTGAACTCAGCCGCGCAGGGCTGAACTTTGCCACATCCGTGTTGCAGTCACTGCACAATATTAAACCCCAAAGTGCCCTGAAAGTAGTGGCCTTTGCGCTGTTGCTACGCACGCCCATGGCTTTCCTTCCCGCGGGGAAGGCCGGCGAACTCATTTACAATACGCCTTTCTTCCCCGAGCTCTTCACCCGCCTGGCAGGCATGCCGCTGCTGAACAATCTCCTTGCCACACTCCTCGTTTCCGCCGCCGCATTGCTGCTCAACCGCATCTGCGTTACGCAGGATGTGATTTACACCAATTCCTATCTGCCGGCCTGGTTTTATATCCTTGTCAGCAGCCTCGACCCATGGCAATACAGCGTGCATCCGGTGATGATCAGCAATATCCTCATCCTCGCCGGATTTCATTACCTGTTTTCGCTGTTCCTGTATGAAGGACCTTCCGGATTGATTTATCTCACCGGTGTTTGCTTCGGTGCAGCTTCGGTATTCCGAATCCAGCTGGTGATCTTGGTTGTCTTCATGCTTGGCGCCATCATCCTGATGAAGCGTATTACCCTGCGTGATGTTCTCGCTTCGCTGCTGGGCATGGCCATGCCGATTTATCTCCTCCTGGGCATACGCTATGTCGGACAAGTGCCCCTGCGCATTGGCAGCGATGCTGTGCAAACTGGCGGCATGCAGACGGAGATCAACCTCCTGGCTGCCATCTGGCCGATGCTGGTTGTCTACCTGCTGGTATTCTTCAGCTTCGCCAAGGTGGCGGTGAATTACTACAAGAACAATATCCGCACCCGGCGTATCAACCAGGTATTGGTGTTTTATACGGTATACCAAACCCTCGTTTTATTCTTGTTGCAGGGCAGGACCATCCGCGTCGACATCAGCCTCATTTTCGCTCCGGCTGCCGTATATGTTGCCTATTTGCTCATCGGGCACAAATACCGGCGCTACAAGGAAGCAGGCAACTTGCTGTTAATGGCCGTCGCCATCGCCGGTGCCTATGGCAGCACCATAAGTGCCATCTTCTGATATGCCGGCTCTTGCCTGGAGCGATCTCTACGCCCATCCGCTGAAGCGCGGTCACCGCTTTCCAATGGAGAAGTACGATGCTTTGCCGAAGCGTCTGCTGGCAAATGGTATTATCCGACCAACCGACCTCTTCGAGCCATATCCGCTGAGCTGGGATGCGATTGCAACAGTACATGCGCCTGATTACATCGCTGCACTCCGCCATTGTGAACTGCCGGCAGCCATGGTGCGGCGCATCGGCTTCCCTTTGTCGCTCCGCCTGGTGCAACGCGAGAGGATGATAGCCTGTGGCAGCGTGATGGCAGCGCGCATCGCCCAAAAGACCGGTGTGGCCTTCAATGCCGCCGGTGGAACGCACCACGCCTTTGCCGACCGTGGTGAGGGTTTCTGCCTGCTCAACGACCTGGCACTGGCTGCGGCCGACGCCTTGCAACGCGGAATACAGCGCGTACTGATCATCGATCTCGACGTGCACCAGGGCAATGGTACCGCTGAAATCTTCGTCCAAAACCCGCGGGTATTCACTTTCTCCATGCATGCCGCAGGCACTTTTCCCCTCATTAAAACCCGTTCAGACCTGGATATCGCCTTGCCTGATCATTGCAAGGGAACAGATTATCTGGATGCCTTGAACCGTGCGTTATCCCAAATCTTTCCGCTGCACCAACCGGAACTGGTTCTGTACAATGCCGGCGTAGATGTATTGCATGGCGATAAAACCGGCCGCCTCAGCCTGGAACCGGAAGAATGCCGCCTACGCGACCGCCTGGTGTTTGAAGCCTGCCGTCGCTGGAACACACCGGTGGCTGTGGCCATGGGCGGAGGATATCATCCCGACATCAACAGCATCCTCGATGCACATTGCGCCACATTTGAGGAATCTCTAATCTGCAAGCGCTGATCAGAGATTCAGGAGCTGCCTGCTGAGTTGTGCCGGAGCAAAGAAGTTGAGGTTGAACTTGAAGGTGATGCGGTAGCCGTAAGACTTCATGCCCATGCGGTCGTAGAAGTCGCGCAGGTTTTTCGACAAAATCAGCGGGATGGCGATTTCAGTAGACTCCGAACCGAAAATGCGGCTGGTGAAATTCAGTCCGCCAACGTAGAAATACTGCAGCGCCGCGCCGCGTTCAGGGCTTACCACTGAACCGTCCATATACACGCTTACGGGCACCGGACCCGGCAGGCTGCTTTCGAGGTTGAGGCCGGCAGCCCAATGCGATGAAAGGGTAGGCTCTGCTGTAGTGCGCATGCCACCCACATTGGTGAGCACATTGTTAAATCCGGAGCGCAGGCCTTCGCTGCGGCCCGTCATGGTTTGGGAAAAAGTATAGTCGAAACTGCCGGGCTGACTGCCGATATGGATGCGGTAGGGATTGCCAAGGGCATTCAGGTTATCAGCCTGCAGCAGCGCCGAGCCGTAGACGGTATAGGCAAAAACCTTATTTTTCTTTTTGTAGGGATAGCTGCGGTGATACAAGGCGCGGGCGCGGGTGAAATCGTTGCCGGCACCGGGCGCTGTGCTGCCACCATGTTCCAAGCTGATGAAGCCGAAAAGCGGGCGCAAGAGGCTCAGATTCTGGAATCGATAAGCCATTTGCGCGTAACGTCCCGCTCCCGGACTGCCTCCGTACGTCGGCATCCAGGTGTTAATGTGGATGGCTTCCAGGCTCAGGGTTCTTACTGCTATTGCCGGCTGCTTGCGCGTGCGGAGGCCAAATTCGATGTAAGGATTGATGCGTTCGTACATACTCCGTTCTACCGAGTCCGGGCGATACGAAAACCGCGCACCCCGCACGCCGGTTTCCACAAACTGCAGGATGCTGTTGTGAACGGGCATACGTTTCCGGAGCTGGGCATAACCGGTTAACTGTTTGCTTCTCACGCCGTACATGGGCATAAAGAGGAAAGCGTTGCGCTTTACCGGAAACAGCGAATTGTAAATCATCAGGCCGGGCATATAGCCGTCGTAACGGTTGAAGGCCGTGAGCACCGGAGCGATATACATCCTCGACTTCAGGGGGTCGAAATCGCTGGCTACGAATTTGATCTGCAGCGGGTTCATGGTGCGCAGGATGCCTTTGCTGCGGGAATAGTCGTTGCTCCTGCGCATTTCAGGTGCTGTGCCGTATGGGTCGAGCCGCACGCCGGAACCGCGGCCTTCCAGCGTGAATTCCTTCTTGCCGCTGAAGCCGTCTGTCCATAAGGTACTGATGGCCTTGTCGCCGTCCATTAGCGCCAGCTGCAATGGTCCGTTCACGCCACTGCGGTTGCGCACCGTTACTTTGGTCTGTCCTTCGGGTGATTTGCGCGAAACACGCACCATTCCATAATCTACCGGACGGTTGGTTTCAATCAGGTCTTTGAAAAACCAGCCCAGGTCTTTGCCCGAAATCTTTTCGAAAACATCGCGCATGTCGCCGGGCAGCGGATGCCGGAACGACCACGTGTTGAAATAGGCCTGGGTACAGGAGTCGAATATGCGCCGGCCGAGGTACGATTCGAGATAGGATATCAGCTCGGGCGTATGGCCGTAGACCGATGTGCCGTAGCGCAGGCTGCCATATTTCTCGGAATGAAGTCCGGGAGGAAGGTAAAGCCCGGTATTGTAAAGGCTCAGCAGGTAAGGTTCGCTTCCTTCGGTGAGGTTGAAGCCGCGGCCGGAGTTGGGGGTTTTGCGCGGACTGAAATACTTGATCGTTTGTTTTTCGAAGTAGCTGTTTACACCTTCGTCCATCCAAGGGTAATCGCGTTCCTGAGAACCAATCATGCCCTGGAACCAGTTGTGCCCCACTTCGTGGATGATCACATCGCGGTTGAGCGACTGCACATTGGTGATCATCGGATATTCCATGCCGCCGCCGCTTTTCAGCGCCGTTTCTACAACCGTGCAGTGTTCGTAGGGATAGTCGCCGTTGCGTTTGGAGTAATGCACCAGTGCCTGACGGATATAATCGAGGCTTTCTTTGGAAGGGCGTTTGCGCGCCAGCACCCAGCCTTCCACCTTGCGGCCGGAGAGCAGCTGCAGCGTTTCGCGGCGGGCTTTGAAATGGCGATCGCAGAACCAGGCAAAATCATGCACCTTGTCTTGCACAAAATGCCAGGTGAAATGCGTGCCTTCAGCCTTCCAGTCTTCACCTTCGGCAAGGGCTTCCATCCGTTTGCGGATGCCGCTGTCTTGCAGCACGCCGGTTGCTGCCACCACATAAGATGAAGGAGTGGTGATGTGCACATCGTAACGGCCGTATTCATAATAGAACTCACCCTGGTCGAGGTAGGGGAAGATATTCCAGCCGTTTACATCGTATACGGCGGGTTTGGGAAACCATTGGGTGATCTGGTAACCAGACGAATCATGCCCGAATCGGGAAAATTGTTCCGGAATACGGACATTGAAGTCGATATCGAGTTTCAGGCTGGATCCGGCGGGCAAGGCTTTGGGTAAGACGAGCTTAACGATATCCGCATGTTCCGGATGTGCTTCCCAGGCCAGATTCACGCCATCGAGCCGGAAGATCAGCTTCTCGTAGCCACCGCGCGCATCCTTCTTCGCATAAAATATTCCCGGCTGGAAGCCATTGATCTGCTGTTTGGCCAAAGCACTTTGGTTGTCGCGGTAGGCGTTGGCAAACACGTGGAACCAGATTTCGTTCAGCGCGTTCGGACTGTTGTTCACATATTCAACCTGTTCGGATGCATAGAGCATCTGGGCGGTATCGTCGAGCCTTACAGAGATCGTGTGGTTCACCTGTTGCTGCCAGTTTGCCTGCCGGATGGCTTTAGATCCGGATTGGGCGAAAAGGCCTGCAAAGGGAAGGAGCAGAAGGAAGCTGAGGGCGTTTTTCATCCGGCGTGCAATATAAAATGTGAATAACTGTTTCAGGAAGATAGAACAGCGATAAAAAGGGTGTTATAAATTCGAATCTACTGATGATGGAGAACCTGCCACCCGATTTCGGCTTCGATCCCGAAGAAAGTCCGGGAATGCACCCCATCGAATTTCTGGCAAAGGAGTTTGAGGCGGAAACGCGCGCCTACTACAGCCAGGAGGAGCTGGAAGAGTTGAGCGACTATTACCTGAATGGGATGGACTTAGATCCATCCATGGGAGAATGGTTGCTGAAAGTGTGCACGATTGGCCAGCGCGATTATCCTTATTGCAGCCAGTTTTTGCTCAGTGCAGCGCGGGTGCATTTCATCGAAAACGCGTTTTCACGGGCCCAGCGCCTGGTTACCAAGGCCGGCCTGCTCGACCGGACCGAACCGGAGCTATACCTCATGCAAGGGCTGCTCCACGCAAGTTGCAACGAAAATCCCGCAGCACGTGACAGTTTTCTCCGGGCCATTGAACTTGCCGAGAACCGGCAGGAAATGATCAGCCAGGTCTGCAACGATTTGATTCAGTTTGGGTTTCGCGAACAGGCCGTCCCCCTGCTGGAAGAAATATCCGAAACAGACTCGCTTGACCCTTGGGTGCTCGATTCGGTTGTGCATTACTACCTTGAAAAGGATTTACCGGCCAATGCAGCCGAACTTGTGCAACGGCATATCGACGCCGATCCCTACAACGGCGCTTACTGGAACACCATCGGGCAGATCTACCGCCATCTGGGTTTGAATGAAAAAGCGATCTGGGCCTTCGATTTCAGCCTGGCCATCGAAGAAAACGACCTGACAGCCATCCTCAACAAGTTCGAAACCCAGTACGACACTGGTGACTTTCACGGTGCGCGTCAAACCTATAACGCGGTCGACAAAGGCCTGGAACTTGGGCAACCCTACAACAACATGTTTGCGTGGACCCTTTACGAAACAGGTTCGGTGAAGGAAGCGCGCAATATGTACCGCGAAACGGTGAACGAAGATCCGGAGGATGCCGAGGCCTGGTATGGCATGGCCCTTACCTATATGCGCGATGCCGAGGAGAATCCGGAGATTGCTCCGGCTGCCAACCTGCGTGCCGCATTGCTCTGCCTTCAGAAGGCTGTCTTGCTGCAGCCGGAGGAGAAACAATACCGGATGTTGCAAGCCGAAGCCCTCGGGTTGGACGGGCTGGTCATGGAAAGCAATGAGGTGTACGTCGATCTCAGCAAGCGTTTTCCGCTCGATCCGGAAATCTGGACCGAATGGGCCTGGATGCTGCGAAACAACGGCAACGACGAAGCGGCTGCCATCGTTCTGTCGAAATCGCTCGAACACCTGTCCGGTAACCCGGAGCTACTCTATCTGTACGCAGCCGCCTGTTTCCGCAGCCATCAGCCCGCAGCCGGAATAGAAGCGCTCGAACAAGCGCTGCACGAAAACTTCGCAGAACACCCGGCCTTGTTTAATTTCGCCCCGGAACTGAAGCAGGTACACGCAGTCCAAATGCTGATTACCCGCTTTACTCCTTGATAGGCATGCACAACGATATCTTCAAACTTCAATCCCTGCCCGAACGCACTGAAAAGCCCCGGCAGAACGGTCTTACTATGGTGATGGACAAAGGTCTGACCCTCAAAGAGGCATCAGACTTTATCGAAAACCACGCCGACCATACCGATATTATTAAACTGGGCTTTGGTACTGCCGTAGTTACCCGGCATATCGAAGAAAAGGTTAAACTCTATCAGGATGCCGGCATCCCGGTCTATTTCGGCGGTACCCTCTTTGAAGCCTACGTGGTGCGCAATCAGTTTGAAGATTACCTCCGGGTACTCGATCATTTCCGTGTAGACCACGCCGAGGTAAGTGATGGTTCTATCGAGATGCCGCACGATGTAAAGTGCGACTATATCCGCCGCCTGGCTACCCGCGCCACCGTGCTCAGCGAAGTGGGTTCGAAAGATGCAGAGAAAATTATTCCGCCATACGAGTGGATCGAGCAGATGGAAACAGAGTTGCAGGCCGGCGCCTGGAAAGTGATAGCCGAAGCCCGCGAAAGCGGAACCGTAGGCATCTTCCGCGGTTCGGGTGAGGTGCGTTCAGGTCTGGTAGCTGAAATCATCCGCAAGATTCCCCTGGAAAAAGTGATCTGGGAAGCCCCGCTCAAAGCGCAGCAGGTGTGGTTTATCAAGCTCTATGGTACCAATGTCAACCTGGGTAACATTGCACCCAACGAAGTAATACCGCTCGAAACCCTGCGCATCGGCCTCCGCGGCGATAGCTTCCATTTCTTCCTGGACAGCCAGGCTTGATGTATTAAGGTCGGTTGCTGTCCTTCGGGTCTTTTTAGTTCTTTGAACTTTGCAAAGGACTAAAAAGGACAAAAGGGACATGGCCCTGGCAATTGTTTTATCCAGAATACACAACCCGGCATGCATTAGGCCGAATCATCTGTTTGCCTTCACTTGGAAATCCCAAACCGTATCGAAATCAGATTCGAGTACAAGCCGGTTCCAGCTTCGCCAAAGCCGCTGATGGCGTAATCGAGCGTGAACGACTGGATGCGCAGCCCTATGCCGGCTGCTGGTTGTGCCCGCCATACCTGGTTGCCCTTGGGGCCTGTTTCGCGCTGCAGGTTGTACACGCCCGTGCGCAGGTATAAAATGCGGTCTTCATCGCCGGCCTCGAGCTTGTAACCAAATTCGGCTCCGGCATGCGGGTCGAGGCTGAAGATGCCGGTCCGGACGATGGTATTCCGACGCCCGTCCCACGTGACATCGATATTCCCCTCGGCCGTGAGCAGCCATCGGTCGCGGTCTATCGTCTTGGCCAGACCACCAATCACTCTTGGCAATCCGATTTCCAGGCTGTTGCGCGGAATGGTGTTGCCGGTGAGGGCCAGCACATCTTTCTGCGCATCGGTGAAGCGAAACTCCCATGCATTGTAACTCGAAGTAATATCGCGCGCCATCAGTCCCCAGGTGATGCCCGAGCGCGGATTGTCCATCCGCAACCCGGCATCGAGGCTGAAACCCCAGGCCCGGGCAAACGGCCCCACACGGCGGTGTATCACCTTCATGCTGCTGCCGTAGCTGAAGGCGCTGCGCCGGTAGCGCTTGAGCTTCTTCTCGCGCGCATAGTTCACGAAGAAGCCGTAGTCGACCGCTGAAAAAGTGCTGATGCGGTCGTAGTTGATTTGTCCGTTTTGGATGAGATCGAGCGTATTGAGGATGCCATCCACCCCAAAACGCACTACGCCGAAACCGAAAGCATCGTCGTTGCTTCCCTTGGCGGCCAGGGCCAGGTAATCGTAATTGGCCAGTCCCTGATAGTAGGAAGCGTGCATGAACGCGGCCTGCACATCATCTTTCATGGCCGTAAGCCCGGCTGGGTTCCAATAGCCAGCATAGGCGTCGTTGCTCGTCGCTACCACGGCGCGGCCCATCGCAAAGGCGCGGGCTCCTGTGCCCATGTGCAGGAACTCATTCACATACTTGCGCGCCGCCTGCGCTCTCGCCGTTTCAGCAGAAACGAGGAGCAGAAGGAACACAAAGAAGCGAAGCAGTTTCATTCAGAGCAGCGATATTCGTTCTGTGACAAGGGCTTCGGCTTCGGGCAGAAGATTGCGGACAGCCTCCTGCTGGGCCACGGTCCATTCGGGCGTAACCTTTGCCTGCATGTAAATGCGCATCAGGCTGTAGGTCATCGCGCCGTCGTCGGGATAATGATAAAGATAAGCGACCGTGTTAAAACGCTCAAAGCGCTGCAGGAAAGTGCCGGCATCCAATTGCGCATCTTCCAGGAATCGGGTGGTGGCAGTGGGAGAGGTATTGCGCAGGCTGTGGTAAAAGGCGTCGAGTAAGGTGGGGGCTTGTTTCATCAGCACGCGGTCGAGCATCAGTTCCACCAGCAGATGGGCCGCCAGCCAGGTACGCGGAACCGTTTTGCCCAGTTCTTCACGGCGAAACAGCTCTTTCAAAGCCGCGTCAGCTTCCTTGAAATAGGCAGAACCATGGAAGTGGCGATCGCGTTCCAGGTGCATCAGGCAGCCTTCCCACAAAGCCTGAACCTCGCTGTCTCCCTGAGCCGGAGCCAGTTGTTCAACCCGCACCCTGCTGCCCGGTAGGAAATTCCGCAAGAAATCAGGCAATACCAGACCGGTATTGTAAGGGTGCTGCTCCAGGCGATGGTCGAAATAAAAGTGGGCGAAGAAATTCAGAAATGCAAAGGTAGAAAGAGAAAAGTGCCAAGTCGTATAAGAAACGTTTATCCCGGATCGTGCATTAAAAAATGCGTTATAAGGGTAAAAAGCCCACTGCAACGGCTATCGGATAGGCTTATTTCTTTACGAGGCAATGCACTTAATTATGCGTGGAGGGAATACAGCGTACCACATATTCCACTGGTTTTTAGGCAGGAATAGATTTTGTCACGCGTTGGGTTTACAAGCCCGTGTAGCATATCCTGGCGAATCTTTGACTTCCTTATTTGAGCGGAATCAATCGCAGGGCGCCTGGCGGCATTTTGCCGGGAACCCAAAACTTCGCCACACTTACAAGGACGTGAGGACAGACTATCTTCGCGGCGTGATCATCCACTTACACGGGAAAACCGCCTTGGTTTGCGGCAGCACCCAGGGTATCGGGAAAGCGGTAGCCCATCAATTGGCAGCTGCCGGGGCTTCGTGCATCCTGTTGGCCCGCAATGCCGAACGCCTGCAGGCCGTTTGCGATGCATTGCCGGCTGAATCTGGGCAGCAACACCGTTTCTACCTTGCCGATTTCGCGGATACTGCTTCTGTACAGGCTGCAGCTGCACAAATTGCCGAAGATGGCGGAGCGGATATCCTCGTGAACAATACCGGTGGTCCGCCGGCCGGTCCCATTACCGCTGCCGGAACCGACGCCTTCCTCGATGCTTTCCGCCTCCACCTTCTCAACAACCACCAGCTTGCGCAGGCTTTGCTTCCGGGTATGAAAGCCCGCGGACAAGGACGCATCATCAATATCATCAGCACTTCGGTGAAAGTGCCCTTGCACAACCTCGGCGTGAGCAATACCATCCGCGCTGCTGTGGGCAACTGGAGCAAGACGCTGGCCAACGAAACGGCGGCATTCGGCATCACAGTGAACAATGTGCTGCCTGGTGCCACCCGCACCGAAAGGCTCAGCAGTATCATCAGCGGCAAGGCTGCCCGCACCGGTGTGAGCGAAGAAACCGTGCGCGATGAAATGCTGGCCGAGATTCCTGCCGGGCGCTTTGGTACACCGGAGGAAGTAGCGCATGCCGTGGTCTTTCTTGCCTCTGAGCAGGCGGCATATATCACCGGCACCAACATCGTGGTCGACGGCGGCCGCACGCCCAACCTGTAATACCTGCACTTGACCGATTCACCCGCATCCATGTCAGGCCCCGACGCAAGCAGGCACAACCGCAAAGTTGCGGTGATCATCGGCGCCGGACCGGCCGGGCTTACCGCAGCGCGTGAATTGCTGGAACGCACCGATATCCTGCCGATAATTCTCGAGGCAGATACAGCCATCGGCGGCATCTCGCGCACCGTCGAATACAAGGGCAACCGGATGGATATCGGCGGCCATCGCTTCTTCAGCAAGAGCGAGCGCGTTATGCAGTGGTGGCTGGAACGCATGCCCGTCGAAGGCGGCAAGAGTGGCGATATCGATATCCGCTACCACGGGCAGAGCACCCGTGTGCATCCCGGCAATGGCGATCCCGAGAAAGAAGACCTCGTGATGCTGGTAAGGCGGCGGGTGTCGCGCATCTATTTCCTGCGCCGATTCTTCCGTTATCCCGTGACCCTCAGCCTCGAAACCATGCGCAACCTGGGTTTGCCCCGCATGACGCGCATCCTCTTCAGCTACCTGCGCTATCGTTTCTTTCCCGTCAAGCCCGAAGTGAGCCTCGAAGACTTCTTCATCAACCGCTTCGGCAAAGAGCTGTACCTCACCTTTTTCAAGGATTATACCGAGAAAGTATGGGGTTTCAAGTGCCATGAGATTTCGAAAGACTGGGGTGCGCAGCGCGTCAAAGGCCTGAGCATTTCCAAAACCATCGCCCATGCCCTGAAGCAGCTGGCCGGAAGCAACAAGAAAGACCTGCGCCAGCGCGGAACAGAGACTTCCTTGATCGAACAATTTCTCTATCCGAAACTCGGTCCGGGGCAGATGTGGGAACATGTGGCTGCCGAAATCAGCGCCCGAGGCGGTGAACTGTATACGGGTATGGAAGTTTGCGGCGTGGGTTCGTCCAACGGCGGGCTGTCGCTCGATACTGTTTATGCCCGCAACGCAGCCGGCGTGGGACAGGCGTTCAAGGCCGATTATGTGTTTTCTACTATGCCGGTCAAAGACCTCGTGGCCGGTATGCGCTTCCCGGTGCCGGAAGCTGTGAAAACGATCGCGGAGGGTTTGCCTTATCGCGATTTCATCACCGTCGGGCTGCTCCTGAAAAAGCTCACGGTAGACGGCAAAGCGGGTACCATACCCGACAATTGGGTCTATATCCAGGAACGCGATGTCAAGATCGGGCGACTGCAGGTCTTCAACAATTGGAGTCCATGGCTGGTGAAAGACCCAGAAACCGTTTGGCTTGGGCTGGAATATTTCTGCATGGAAGGCGATGAACTCTGGTCGATGGACGATGCGGCACTGCGCCATTTTGCCGCCGCTGAACTCGAGCAAATCGGGCTGATTGAGCAGCGTGATGTGCTCGACGGAACCGTCATCCGCATGAAGAAAACTTATCCCGCCTATACCGGTGTGTACAGCGACTTCGATACCGTGCGCCAGTACCTCGACAGCATTGAAAACCTTTACCCGATCGGCCGCAACGGCATGCACAAGTACAACAACAGCGACCACAGCATGCTCACAGCCATGACGGCAGTAGATAATATCGCAGCCGGACGCCGCGACAAGGCCAACCTCTGGGCCATCAACACGGAGATGGAATACCACGAAAGCAAATGAACCTCAAACCCTGGATCCGCGCTGCCCGCCTCCGCACGCTGCCATTGGCGGCCGCAGGGGTATTGCTGGGTAGTTTCCTGGCAGCTGATGACCTCCAGCCCCTGGTACTCGCTGCCGCACTCGCCACTGCCTTGCTGCTGCAGATACTCAGCAACTACGCCAACGATTACGGCGACTATATCAAAGGAACCGATAAGGCGGCAGGACGCGCAGACCGCATGCTCACCAGCGGCGAAATCAAACCCGCTGCCATGCGCAAGGCCCTAATCGCGCTGGCTTTGCTGGCCCTCTGCAGCGGCCTCTTCGCCTTGCGGCCCGTATACGATAACGCCTTTCAAACCTGGCTCATCCTCTTGCTCGTCGGCCTCCTCGCCATCTGGGCCGCCATTCAGTACACCGCCGGAAAACGCGCCTACGGTTATTATGGCATGGGCGACCTGGCTGTTGTACTCTTCTTCGGTCTTTTCGCTGTAAACGGCACCTATTACCTACATGCCGCCCGTTTCGATGTTTATGTCGGCATTGTATCGCTCGGCCTCGGTTTCCTGGCCGCCGGCGTGCTCAATGTCAACAATACCCGCGACCTGGTAAGCGATACCCTGAGCAACAAGCACACCATCGCCGTAAGGCTCGGATTCGCCGGCGCGAGGCGCTACCAGTCCATTTTGCTCGGTTTTGGCATGGTGGCCATGGTCTTGCCTTTGTATATCGCATACGGACGCAGTTTTATTCCCTCCGCGCTGCTGATTCTCATCCTCGGCCGCCTGCACCTGCGCCGCTTTACGCACATTGCCCAGGCTGCGCGCAACGATTACAACCGTGAACTCAAGCGCCTCAGCCTTTCCATCCTGGCCATGGTGCTGGGCATCGGCATCTGGATGTGGGTCCGCTTAACCTTTGCGGTTGCGTGAAACTTACTTACCGCAGCGAAAGCCTGCAATTCCTGAAACCGGCAGCCACGAGCAAGGGCGCTTATCTGACGCGCGAATTGTACTTGCTCGAACTGCAATTGGCCGACGGCCGGAGCTACCGGGCCGAATGTGCGCCGCTGCCCCATCTGAGCTGCGACGACATGGCAGCCCTGCCGGCGGCGCTCGACGAATGGTGC
The DNA here is from genome assembly GCA_947463435.1 of Flavobacteriales bacterium. GTDB lineage: Bacteria > Bacteroidota > Bacteroidia > NS11-12g > UBA955 > REEB481. Next base: position 13,777 of record CANHTS010000001.1, read on the forward strand.
CGGCATCCGGAGCGCATCGCAGCAGCTGCCTTCGAAATCGAAACAGAACAATCCCGCTTCCCGGCGTTGGCCTTTGCGCTCGAAAGCCTGCGCCGGCAATGGCTCAGCGGCATTCCCAGACTGTTGTGGGACAATGCCTTTACCCGTGGCGAAGCCTGCATCCCCATTAACGGATTGGTTTGGATGGATGACGCCGAAGCGATGCTGGCCGCTGCCATGGAAAAGGCGGCCCAAGGATTCCGTTGCATCAAGTTCAAGGTAGGCGCATTGGATTTCGACGCCGAGTGCAGGCTTCTCGAAACGGTGCGCGCCGCCTATGGTCCGGATCGTCTCGAGCTGCGGGTGGATGCCAACGGCGCTTTCCGTTCAGACGAAGTGGCTGAAAAGCTGCGCACCCTGGCGCGTTTTCATTTGCACAGCATCGAGCAGCCGCTGTCTCCGTTGGATACGGAAGGCTTGGAACGCTTGTGCCGGGAAAGTCCTTTGCCCGTTGCGCTCGACGAGAGTCTGATTGGTCTGAACCCTTTTGGGCCCGATGCCGCCAGGATACAGCGCATGGCTCCGGCCTACCTTGTATTAAAACCCGGCCTGCTCGGCGGATTTGCGCGATCGTCCGCCTGGGTCGCATTGGCCACCGAACACCTCCGCGGCTGGTGGGCTACTTCGGCCCTGGAAAGCAATATCGGTCTCAGCGCCATTGCGCAGTGGTGCGGCAATTACCCTGTGCAACAGCACCAGGGCCTCGGCACCGGACGGTTGTTCCACAGCAACTATCCCAGTCCGCTCCGGCTGGAAGGGGAGGAGTTGTGGTTTGATGGGGAGGGGAACGGCTGATTAAGCTTGGTTGCCGGGGGAAACGCAATCACACCCGCAACCTTTATCGTATCAGCATCACATCGGTCGAAACACGGTCGGTGAAGATTTCGCGGTTCTCGTTGCAGACCGTGCTGTAGTCCACCACGATCACGTACACGTCGGTAGGCTGCAAAATGCCGTTGATCTTACCGTCCCAGATGCCCTTGGTGATGTCGCCGGTATTGGGTCCGCGCCATTCGTAGCGTTTGCCGCCCCAGCGGTCGTAAACCGTGAGCTTGTAGTTCAGAACGGTAGAAGTCATAACCGGCCGGTACACAGGGTTCAGGAAGTCGTTGTTGGGCGTGAAGGCCGTCGGCATCCAGATGCGCGGCTTGTCTTGCACTTCAAGGAAACGCTCTTCGAAATGTTCGCAACCCTTGTCTGTCACACGCGTGTGCTTGAGGCGATAGGTTCCGTCCTTGTCGAAGGTGTAGGTAAACTTACGTTCTTTGCTGACAGGTATGAAGTTTAGTTCCCAACTCATATCGTCCTTTTCCTGTGAGTTGGCATAAAACTCCACGGGTTCTTCGGTTATGATTTCACTGCAGCGCTTGATGAAATTGAACGTTGCATCGGGCAGGCGGTTCACGGTAATCGGCATGCTGGCAGAGTCCACACAACCCTCGGGCGATTCGGCGATGGCCGTGTACACCCCCTGCAATCCGGGATGCATTTTCTTCACCACATACTGCGAGAGGCGTTGGTCGCGCACATCGAGTCCAGGGCCACGCCAATGGAATTTCACTCCGTCGCTATTAAGCGACAATTCGAGGTCCTGGCCTTCGCAAACTTCCTTGGCTGTGTAATCGGTTATATTCACAAGGGGCTGCTTCCAGACGCGCAGATTCGTCTGGAAAGTGCCGGAGCAGTTGTGGATATCGGTTACGCGCAGCTGGTACAGCCCGGAGTCAATCCTGTTTACGCGGTTCAGTTGGATGGAAGGCGCATTGATCACCCGTCCTTGCGGTGTGATCCACTGATAGTTGGTGGCTCCTCTTGCCCGCATGACATAGATGCTGCCGGCACAGAGCATGGTATCAGGCGAAGCGAGGACGCTGTCGAGCCCGGTCTTCATCTTCCAGCGCGTAGTGGAGCTGCAACCGTTGCTCAGCCTTCCGGTAACGTAATAGATGCCGGTATCCGTGCGTTGGAAAGGTGTAAAAGGCAGTCGTTGCGCCACGCCCAAAGTATCCATTTTAGCGAAGTAAGGATTATAGCGAGTCCAGGTGTAGGATGACGCCCCAATACCACGCAATTCAGCATATTGTTCGTAGCAAACGGTTTCTGGTACGGACTGGATCGACACCAGGGGCAGCTTATTCACGAAAACATGCACCTCTAGACTGTCCAGACATCCACTGCGGTCCTGGCCTATGGCCTTGAACACCATGTCTTTTTTGTACCTCACGGAATCGAGTCGGAGCGGATTGACACCCCAGGCATAGCTGCGTTCCGGACCAATCCAGCGGTAGATGACGCCGTTGTTCATACCGGCCTGCAGGTTAAGGGTTCCGTATTCACAAATCTGGACGCTGTCGTTGCCAACAAAGATTGGATTTTTCGGCGGATCGCTTAAGCTCAATACTGTATCTCCGCGACAACCCAATGCATCTATGGCTTCAACGCGATAGGTACCTGCAACCAGATTGGTCAGAAAGCTATCTGTCCTCAGGAACGGTGCGGTATACCAAACATATTTGTAACCTGCGTTTCCACCTTCCGCTGTAACCCAAAGCAGACCATTCTTGCCGCCATTGCAGGTTATATCCAATTTGCCCAATGCTTTAACACGAACCGGATCCGGTTGCTTGGGCTCAATGGTCGAGATCATGGTGTCGCGGCAATTGTTTCGGTCGACAACAATCAGTTTGTATTTACCCGCCGGAATGCCTTTGGCTACCCGATCGCTTGAAATGTTCCGGTTTGCCGCATCGCGCCAGAAATAGCGCACCGGCATTTGCCCGCCGACAAAGTTGCCATAAAGTACAGCTGAGCTTTCTCCATGGCAGCGGGCATCGACAAAAGAATCAACCAAGGCCTGTAAACGGGTAGGCTGCGACACTACAAAATTCAGATTCCTGGAGCAACCGTTGCTATCGGTCACGTTTACCGTGTGCCGTCCTGCTGGCAATTGCCTGCGGGTAGAATCGTTCGGAACAAAATTCCAGGCGTAGCGGTAGGGTTTAATACCACCGCCAGCGGTGAGTTGAACTTCCGCCATTCCCCCAAAGCAACTTACAGCTGCCAGATTTGTGGCTTTAAGGGTGAGCAGCTCAGGCTCACGAATTTCAAATGAATCGCGGATCGAACAGCCCAGCATGTCTTTGATCAAGAGCTTGTAGGGGCCTGCTGGAACACGGTACAATTCTTCTCCAAAATAAGATCTTCCGTTCGAAGTCCATTCAATGCGATAAGGTGGAACCCCTCCCAAGGCTTTTACATTGGCATTGGCTGAAGTTTCAGCGAAGCAACGAACATGGTTGATCAAGTTAATGGTATCCAGCATCCTTTCGGGCTGGGTGAGAGTGAAACTCTCATCGCTTTCGCAACCGTTGGCATCGATAATCTGTAAATGGTAATCGTTGGCGGGTACAGAGTCGAGAATATTGCTGCGAAGCCGTGAATTACCATTCCAAAGATAAGTGTAAGGAGCTTGCCCACCTGTGGCGGTAGCTTGCAATGCGCCCAGCATTCCAAAACACTGAACACCACGAAGAATGCGGATTACAGGCTTATCAGGGTTCTGCCACACATGCACGGACCGCGATGTGGTGTCGTAACACCCATATGGTGAAGTAACAGTGAGTCTTACGGAATATGAACCTCGGATATTGTATGAATGTGAAGGACTATGAGCTCTTGAACTGCTGCTATCGCCAAACTCCCAATAACTGTCAGGGATTCCCCCACCACCATAGTAAATAGTGAGATTACTCATGTCGAAGCGATTGGTACTCAGACATTGTGCGCTGTCGTTGACAACGAAGTTGGCAACAGGATGCTCGTAAATCCGCACCCTTTGTGCTATCGCTGTGCTGCAGCCATAAGAATTGGTTACATGAAGAATAACGGGCAGAAGGCCGGAAGTATCGTATTGATGGAAGGCATTCTTCAGGGTTGAGGTATCGCCATCACCAAACTCCCATAAGAAATTCAAACCACCGCCCAAGCCGGGGCTTACGCTGTTGTTGGTGAATTGGAACCAGTTATCCTTAAAGCACTGGTCGCTGTCGTTCATGCTGAAACCGGCGATCGGATTGGGTTTCACGTGTACAATCACGGTGTCCGATGCCTCGCAACCGGTTGCTGCACGTGCGGTACCAATCACCATGAACTGGCCGCTGTCGGCGAACGATTTGCTGAATTCAAAACCGGTGGCGGCTGTTTTGTCGCTGAGCCGCCAGCGATGCATGAGATAGCTGTTACCGGTAATGCCGGAGCGAGACTTGAAATAGAACAGGTTATTATTCTTGCAATCGCTGATGGTAGAATCCCATGTTTTAATCCAGGGTGCGGGATAGATGCTGATCATTCCGGTGGTTGAATCCATGCAGCCGCCGCTGGTGCGGGCAACCAGTTTCACGGTATACCTTCCAAAGCTGTCGTATCGCCACCTGGGAGAAGCAGACGTTGAAATACCGCCATCACCCAAATCCCATTTATAACTTATCGAGCCATATTTTGTTACTGTGGTGTTGTTGAAAACTGCCACGCTTGTATTGCTGCAGGGATTTTGGAGTGCGAATCCTGCAATCGGAATATCAAAAACCTGGATAGTTTCATAAGCAGTATCACGGCATCCGTCTTCCCCTACAACAATCAGTCTGACACGGTATCCACCCGGCTCGGCATATTGATGAACTATATCGGTATCGTTGCTCACGACGGCCTGCATCTTACCAGTTTTGCCAAGTGGTATACTGTCACCGGGCTCCCAATAAAATTTGAGCTTGTTTCCTAGAGGCCCGCGCGATTCATTCTTGAAGGTGAATATCTGCTTTACTCCGCATCCATTTCTGTTATTGACTGTAAACGCTGCCCTTAATCTCTCATAAGCTTCAACTGGTTTCTTGGCTATATCTACGCAACCTGAGTCAGAAGTAACCTTTAATCTGACATCATAGTAACCTGCAGTTCTGAAGCCCACAACGGTATCCAAACCCGACCAGTTGAAACCGCTTCCGAAGTCCCATTCATGTTTAATGCCTGTTCCGTATCCTTTGCCAGGGTTAAAGGTTACTGCCGATCTGAATTTAAGAAACAGGCTCAGACCGCAAACGGGTGCCACAGTGAAGTTAGCAACAGGCGAAGGTATAATATTCACTTGTTTACTTATACTGTCATTGCAACCTACCGCTTGTTGGGATATAATTTTTATAGTGTACTTACCCGGATTTGCATACTTGTAGGTGGTATCAAATGCACTGAATCGTTTCCCATCGCCCATGTCCCATACATATTTCATTCCCGGGATCGGGCTGAACGATGTATTTTTAAGTTCTACGGCATGTGTATTGAAACACTGCCTTAATTTGTTAATGGTAAAGTCTGCACTCGGCTTCGCATACACAATCACTGAGGTTGTTTTGCTGTTTGCGCAACCATTTCTGTCGGTTACAGTAAGGGTAACGAACTTCCGTCCGAAGGAAGAATATACTACACGGTTGTTGGATTGTACTGTTCCAGTTCCCGGGCTGGCGTCTGTACCGAAGTTCCAAGACCAACTTCTCAATTGAGAACCAACAGCAGGTACGGATGCAGATGAAAATACAAACTGGTTACCGGATAAGCATTGATCCGTATCATTTATTGTGAACCCGGCTCTTGGGTTTCCTTTTACGTGTACAAATTTAAAGAATGTATCCGAGCAGCCATTCTGATCATATGCAATTAAAGTTACACGCGGAGTTCCGATACTGCTATATTTTACAGTATCAGGTCTTAAAGAGTTTGAGGAGTCAGGATTAGCCCCATTACCGAAAAACCAACGTGCCTTATTGATATATGATCCAGTTAGCGGTGTTGACCGGTTTGAAAACACAAACCCATTCCCGTTTAAACACTGCGTATCTTGATTCACACTCCAAGACGCTGTTGGATGTCTTAATAATGAAATGTTCTGATATACTGTATCCAGGCAACCTGCGTTGCTTTTGCTAATTAACCTAACCCTGTATGTGCCTGTGCTTGAATAATAAACAGCATTTGGGTTCTTCAATGTAGACCCTGATCCATTGTTGAAGTCCCAAGTATTTGAAATTATACTGTCATTAACCACTGTGCTTAATCCGAAGAAATTGTATGCATGGCCCCAGAAACACTGTGCTGACTTATTCACGCCAATGACAGCCGATGGTTGGGCGTCTATTGTAAGCGGCAATGAGAAAGTATCCTTACAACCAGCGCTATTGGTGGCTATAAGCGTCATGTTGTATTTCCCTGAAACGGTGTAAACCCTTCCACCATTTAAACCACTTGTCCGTGAGCTGCCATCGCCGTAATCCCACAAATAAGAGCTTGCACCGGTGCTCGAATTATTGCCTACGAAGAAATTTCCACGGCTGCATTGGCGGTTATTATTCAGTGTAAAAGCTGCTTTTGGCGACGCATTCACTACAACATTTCGGGAGATAGTATCGCGACATCCATCTTTTCCTATTGCAATCAGACGAACAGTGTAGGTTCCTGTTGAGTTATACTGCTTGGACGGTTGAAAGGCAGTTGATCCGCTTCCATCCCCAAAACTCCATGTGTACGTGGAAGCACCGGCTGTGGTATTGGTGAAAATGAAGTTATGGCCACGTAGGCATTGATTGTTGTTATTGACACCGAAGTTCGCGTTGACACTGTTTATAACAACTGTATTCTTAATAGCAGTATCTGTGCAACCATTGCGATCTCTTGTTATTAATGTAATTCGTTTCGTTCCGGCAGATTTATAAGAAATGCTTGCAGGTACAGAAGATGTATCCGTCGTTCTGCTGGCATCCGGACCGAATGCCCATCTATAGGATTCCATGACGCTACCGGCCACAGCAGTTGAGGACTTGCCGGTAAAATTGAAAGTGTTTCCGCGGAAACACAATGTATCAAAGTCAACATTCAACACAGCTTTTGGATGTTCTTTCACTTGAATAGTGCGTGTAATAGAATCGAAGCATTGGTTGGAAGTTCGTGTGATGAGTTTTACGGCATATGTTCCGGTACTGCTGTAACGCACGCCTGTCGGGTCTTTCGCCGTAGAACTGCTGCTATTGCCGAAACGCCAGGTGTATCCGTTGATGCTCCCTGATCCTACTGCGCTGGTATTGGTGAAGTTGAAGCTGTTCCCCCGCAAGCATTGATCCCCGTTCCAGTTGAAACCGGGTTTGGCCTGTGGATATACCTGCACGGTTTGCCATTGCGTATCGTTGCACCCCAGGTTGCTGCTTACAATCAGGCGCACGCGGTAAATGCCTGAATCGGGATAAGAGAAACTGTCTCGCGCAGCACTCGAGAACAAGCCTCCGCCGAAACTCCACAGATGCGACTGGATGCTGCCGCCGGAGATGGTGGAAGTACTTCCAAAAACGAAATGGTTATTGTTCAGGCATTGCTTGTCGCGGTTTACAGTAAAGGATGCTGATGGATCGGGATTTACTGCTACACTGCGGCGGAGGGTATCCCGGCAACCAAACGAATTCGTAGCGACGAGTTGGATGGTAAAGTTTCCGGTTGAAGTATAACGTTTAACCGGCTGTGCCTGTGCCGAAGTGGTGGCATCGCCGAAGTTCCAGGCGTAGCTGAGGCTTCCGCTTCCGGCGCTGCTGGTATTGGTGCTGACGAAGCGGTTAGCGTCGAGGCATTGTGCGGAGGCGTTCAGGCTGAATCCGGCTGTAGGTTCTGCATATACCACGATGTTCTGCGTGCTGCTGTCCAGGCAACCGAAGGAAGTGTTCACACGCAGGCGCACGGCATAGGTTCCGGAGCCGGCGTAGCGTTTCCCGAAGGGACCAACCCCACTGAAAGTGGAACCATCGCCCAGAGTCCAATTGCTTTGGGTAATGCTGCCATTGCCGGCTGCAAGAGTAGCAGTGGAACGCAGGCTTACGTAATTGGTATTTGCGCAGGAGCGCTGTGAATCGGACTGGATGGCAATGCTAGCCGGGAGGCGAACATTGAGGGCAAAGCCTGTATCGTAAGTACAACCACCTGCGTCCGTGAGGCGGAGATTGAAGGTTCCGGTGTAAGAAGCGGTAATTCCATTGATGATGAAATTGCTGTCCAACCGGCTGAAAGAGGCAGGTCCCGACCAGCGATATTGGTATCCGCCGTAGGTATTCACTACCCGCGAGCGGACATCGAGTCTGGCTCCGCGGCAAATATTGGATGGGGCGGTAATGGCAACCTGCAAGCGCGGCCGCACAATAAGCGGCACGGTCAGGGTGTCGCGGCAGCCCAGGGAATCGCGCACTGCCACGCGGTAAGTTCCCGACCTGGATGAATCTGCGTTGGGAATGAAAGGTGAGAAGGAGGAACTGCTGAAACCACGTGGACCTGACCAGGAGGCGCTCTGAGCGCGGAAAGGTCCGACTAGGCTCAGCCGGATGGTGTCGCGGTTGCAGATTGGCGAGTTGGACTCGGCGGTGAAGATCGGACGCACGCTGATCAGCATGGAATCCATTTCCACACAGCCGCCGCTGTCCCGCACTTCAATGTAATACTTTCCGTCGGCATTGGCGTTGGCAGGGAATCGCTTCAAGATGAATCCGGTATCGCGGAAGTTCCGTGGGCCGCGCCAGGTGTATAACGCACCACCCGCCACCGAAGCTTCAAGTTTGATGGTGTCCCAGCGGCAGAAAACCGTTTTCAGGTTGTTCCAGCTTACTCCTTTGTCACTGAGGAATTTGTTTATCCGCAGATAGGAGGTATCCGAACATCCGTATTCGTTGAACACAACCAGCCGGTAGAGCCCGGTATCTGCCCAACGCGCCTTGAACTTAGGAAACTGCACGGAAGAACTAAAGCTGTTCGGTCCGGTCCAGCTGATCTTGAACGAGGAAGGGAAAGCTTTGCTCCAGCTGTAAGCCCTGCCGGTGTAATTGTCTATAAACAGACTTGAGTCTAAAGCGGCAAACAGCGTAATTGTATCGTTGACGCAAGCAATCCCCTGTTTGGTGCGCAGGAAACGCGGGCACACACTGAGCGCGGATGTAAATGCATCGGCAGTGCCTGCAAAAACGTTCTGAAAGCCGCTGCGGGAAATGCCGGTATCGGAGGCTGTTTCGCCGGTCAGAAATAGGTTTCCGCCTTTGCCTCTGGCAAAACCATGTGCGATTTCGTCTTTGTTACCGCCGTAATAGGTTCCCCATGAACGGCTGCCACCAGCATTGAATTTCGCGAGGAATGCATCGCTTGCGCCGCGGCGGTTGGGATACAAGGAACCGGGCGTTGCAATGGCTCTTGCGGTTCCGTTGGGCGAAGTGGTATTGCCGAGCAGGAAATAGTATCCGCTGCCGTCGCGCGTCACGGCGACACCTTGTTCGTCGTTATCGCCGCCGTAATACGTTCCCCAGCGCGGGGTGAGAGAAGTTGTAAGGGTGACAAGGAAGGCGTCGCTGGCGGTGGTCGAGGCGCCGCGGTTCAGGCTGCCCTGGTGACCGCCGGAGAGGAATCCCAGTCCGGTACTGGAAGTTGTACCTGCCACGGCCAGTCCGCTGCTGTCGGAAAAAAGGCTATTGACGGCATCGGTTCCGCCGCCACCGAAGTAGCGGTTGGCTAAGGCAGATCCATCGGCTAGGAAACTGCTTACGAAACCATCGTAGCCACTGCCTATGCTGTTGATGCTATTGGGCAAGGAGCCGCTGCGGGTTCTTCCTCCCAGAAATAAGGTATCTCCCGCGTTGACGGCCAGTGCCAGGGCTTCGTCGTGCGCAGATCCGCCCCAGTAGGTTGAATACAAGCGTTTTCCTGCGGTGTCGAGCAAGAGGATGAATGCATCGCCGTTGCCGCCATAGGTCGCTTGTTCAACGGCATAACCTGAAGCGGCAGCATGTACGAGTGAGGTGTCCGGAGAGAAGGTTTCACCGGCAATAAGCGGCTGTCCTTTGCGGTCCAAGGTGAGTGTTCTGGCTGTTTCATCGACATTGCCTCCGAAAAAGTTCGACCAGATCAATCGCCCATTCTGATTGAATTTGGCGATGAATGCATCAGAGCCACCTTTGTGAACCGTTTGTACCTGCGGTCTGAAAAGCAGTCGGGATGTGTTGGTGGAGGAGAAAGTTTGACCTGCGATGTACACATGGCCAAAGGCATCGGCCTGAACGGCAAAGGCCGCATCGGCGCTGTCGCCGCCGTAATAGGTGCACCAAACGCGGGCATTGCTGCCACCAGCGGGGCGCAATCGGGCGAGGAAAGCATCGCTGCGTGCGGTGATCTGATTCTGGAAGCTGCCGGTCGTTGCAATATTGGCCGAAGCGGTCCGGCCGCAGATATACACCGAACCATCGGCGGCTGTGGTGATACCCAGCGCCTGATCGCTGCCGCTGCCGCCCAGATAGGAAGCCCAGCGAAGGGCCGGCACCGGATCTACGACCAGGGCGCAGGTGCTGGTGTCTTTCAGTGCAAAGCCGCAGGTATGGCTATTGATTTTTATCCAGTTCACCTGAACCGGTTCTGCGTCAGTTCCGCAACGCAGGTAGGAGTTTGGGATGCGGTCGTTGAGCTGTTCTTTGCCGGCATAAATGGCGATTTCGGCGCCGTTGGGGGCGACCGTCAATGAATCTGCACCGCGGAAAATGAAGCGTGCGTTTTCGAGCAGACGGGCATCGGACACTTCGAGTTCATACTTGAACCCTGCTTGCGGATCGCTGTAGAACACCACGTCTATGCCCTTCCAGGCGTTTTTGTAACGGATTCTGCCGAAGACCGGAACATCGGTAAAACGCCCATGGGCGCTGTAATAGTTGAAATTTCCTGTTGCTGGGCCTTCCTCCTTCCAACCGTTGTGGACAGTATCGGCCTTTTCAAACTGGACGTCGATGCGCTGCACGAGCTTTTTGCCGCCCAATCCGGGTTTAAAGATTTCGTAGCTGAAGCCTCCGGTTCGGAACTGCACATGCATATCGGCTGCGACACCCAGGTATCGCACTGATTTAACTTCCCGGCCCTGCTGGTCGCGCAATTGTCCGTCGTTGCGGACAATGCCACCCGATGCCCCCACATCGGCCAGCAGCAGAACCCGGGGAACGAGCAGGCACAGGGCGAGTAACGCCATGCGCAGCCACGATTCAGCCCTACGGGTAGTTGATAAGAACATCCGGTTGTTGGTTTGTTGTGGGCGAATATAGTGCGAAGAATTTGTGGATAAACAATGAAGTTCGAATAAAATGCGCCTCAGAACACCTGCAAACACTGTTTTCAGCGCATTTTGCAGATAATTAACGCTTTGGTGTTTTGTGTAATTTTGGTAATCATTTGAGATTCTTCAGTTGCTAAACAAAGCATAGAATTCCAACCAGTCGGACAACTTTCCACATACGGCCGGCGGCACCGGCGCCGAATTTTCTCTATGCGAAAACTATACGAGCCGGCTTTCAGACATGCGATAGGTGGTGTTTGTAGCGAGATACAGTAGCGGCGGGCAACTTCAACAGAGTGGAGGTATAGCACTTGCCCAGGGTTTGATTGTTTCAGAAATGGAAACAGGCCGAAAAAATTGCTAAAAATTTTTCGGGTTTGTTGGGAACAGGTCCTTGAGCGGGTCGTAGTTCAATGAAGGATTAGGGTTTGTTTATGGGCGCGGATCCGCTCGCTTCCCGACAATCCGGGTTCGGCGGGAATTCAGTATGGACAAGGTTTCGCACGCTTCCGCCTAATCTGTAGTGGCTACGGCCTGTATAGCGGTCTTTGCGTGAAACCGGTTTTGCATGCAGGTGAACTGTGGTCGAAAACGCTTGCCGGACGTGGTTTTGCACGCTTCCGCCTAATCTGTAATGGCTTCGGCCCGCATTGCGGTCTTTGCGTGAAATCAGGATAACAAGTGGCCGGGCTTTGAACCTTGGATGCTTCTCTTGACCGGTGTCGTGAACCTTTGCGGTATTTGCGTGAAACCGGTTATGCAGGCAGGTAAATTTTTGTCGGAAACACGTACCGGTCGCGGTTTTGCACGCTTCCGCCTAATCTGTGGTGGCTGCGGCCCATGTTGCGGTATTTGCGTGAACCTTGGGTTTTAGATTTACGTCTTCGATGTCGGAAATGCTTACCGGGCGCGGTTTTGCACGCTTCCGCCTAATCTATACCCGCACGCTATGCATACCCCGTTTACCCGGCATACCCGAACTCATTCCATTCCCCAAACCCCATATAAGCCTTTTGACACAATCCGGATTCACATCCTCACTGCCCGGCCAATCCAGGATCAATGCGGATATAATAGCCATCTCCGGCAGAGTCAACTGTTAAGATACCCTCACCACGTAAGCCGGAGTAGCGGTAACACGTACAATCGCTTCCGCAAGACGTGCTGTACAAATCTCCCTCCAGCATAATCAACCGCTTGCCATCGCTTAGTATCATCGGAAATGGTAATGCGCCAATAAGCGAATTACCCGGAACTATGACATGGGTCTGTGAGTCACCGGGACCGGACGCTACACGGATTCCATAGTCATGTTGCCCGCCCGCCTCGTCTAATATCCGGATTGAATCCGTCAGATCAGACCATACTATATGCAAGTCTGCAGGCGGAATCGTGCAACCATTGCCACCCTTCTGTTTGTTGCAGGATGCCATTAAGCATAACAAAATCAGCGTCTTCACTATACCAAACCGTGCCAACATTTCGTTAACGTAAACGAACAAACTCCTTGCCGTAATGTCCAGCGAACACAAAAAACCCCGGCAGCATGCTGCCGGGGTGATAACAAACTTTTCGACCTGTGTCGCTACGAACTCAGAGTTCGTCTTCGTTGAAGAAGTAGTCGTCGTTCGTTGGGTAATCGCTCCAGATCTCCTCGATGCTCTCGTAAGGCTCTCCGTCGTCTTCCAACTCCTGAAGGTTTTCAATAACCTCCAGGGGAGCCCCCGAACGTATGGCGTAGTCGATCAGTTCGTCTTTGGTGGCCGGCCATGGCGCATCGTCCAGCCAACTCACAAGTTCCAGTGTCCAGTACATAGGCGAGAGATTGTAGAATTTGCGCGAATAAAACAATTCCGCATGAATATGCAACGACTTTTTTTTAAGAATCGTATGTTGTTGTAAATCTGTGATATACATTTGCATCCGCCTGTGAAAAAGCGTTTACCTGAAGGTTCCGGACTCTACGATGAAACACTGGAGGCATACTGTACCCAGCATTCTTCCGCAGAACCTCCCTGGCTCACCAGCCTCCAGCGCCTCACATACCTGAGGCATACCCATGGCCGGCAAATGAGCGGCCATCTGCAAGGAAGGTTCCTTTCCCTCCTGAGCAAAATGGTCAAGCCATCCCTGGTGCTCGATATCGGTACTTTCACCGGCTATTCTGCGCTCTGCTTCGCCGAAGGCCTGGCTCCAGGCGGAAAAGTGATTACCATCGAAGCAGATGAAGAAAATGAAACACTGATCCGCGAAGCCATCCACAGCTCTCCGTATGCATCTGTCGTGCAGCCTGTGATTGCCAATGCGCTTGAGTGGCTGGAAAATCACCCGGAAATCCATCCCGACCTGGTTTTCCTCGATGCAGATAAACGCAACTATCCGCATTACCTCAATAAACTCATTCCTATGATGTTGCCCGGCAGCCTGTTGCTGGCAGACAATACCCTGTGGAATGGAAAAGTGGTTGATCCGCAGGAAAGAGAAGACGATGTCGATACGCGTACCCTCCACCGCTTCAATGCCGTGGCTTCTTCGCATGCCGCGTTTGATACGGTCTTGTTGCCCTTGCGCGACGGACTTACCCTGATGCGCCGCCGCTGAACCAATCGCCTCCGCAGCTGTTTTCTTAGCTGCATGCACCGCAAAAGCTTTTTGCCTGAAAAAATCTGCTCCGTTTGTGGCAGACCTTTCGCCTGGCGCAAAAAATGGGCCCGTGATTGGGAACAGGTAAAGTATTGCAGCGACCGCTGCCGGGCCTCTGCAAAACGCCAATCATGAAGGAGCTAACCCTCATTTTCCCACATCAACTTTGGCTCGACAATCCGGCTTTGCGCTCCGATCGCCTGATCATACTCGTCGAAGACCCGCTCTTTTTCCGGCAGTTCAATTTCCATATCAAAAAGCGCATCCTGCACCGGGCGTCCATGAAAGCATTCGAAGAACTCCTGCGCAGCAAAGGGTTTCATACCTTGTATATCAAGAGTGGCCCGGAAGCCGAAACCGCCGTTCTGCTGCATGCGCTTAAACAGGAGGGAACTGAGGCGATCCACCTGGTTGAACCCGACGACTACTTGCTGGAGAGGCGTGTCAGAAGGGAAGCGGGACGGCTTGGAATCCAACTCGAAGTCTACGATTCACCCGGTTTTTTGATGAACCGGAAGCAAGGTGCTGATTGGATGGAAACCCACCGGATGCATCAAACCGATTGGTATATCCACTGGCGCAAACAGCTGGGTGTTTTGATGGAACCGGATGGGAAACCACAAGGCAAACGTTGGACTTTCGATACCGAAAACCGTCAGCCCTTTCCTGCCGGTTTGCAAGCGCCTCCCTTGCCGGAGCCGTCCCTTCCATCGGGTTTCTCAGCATGGTCCAAGGCTGTTCATTCCGAGTTTCCGGATGCGCCCGGCCATGCGGATCATTTTGAATACCCCGTCACCCATGCAGCCGCAGAAAAATGGCTCGATGCGTTCATCGAACAGCGGCTGTTCCATTTTGGTCCATACCAGGACGCCATGGTGCCGGGGCAGACATTCCTCTTCCACAGTGTACTCAGTCCTTTACTCAATACCGGATTGCTCACACCTGCCCAGGTATTGCAACGCACGTTGGATGGCGCTGCTGCATCGGGTGTTACCCTTGCTTCGCTAGAGGGTTTCATCCGGCAGGTGCTTGGCTGGCGGGAGTTTGTAAGAGCCGTTTACCACAGCCATGGCGTGAAGCAACGGACCGCCAATCACCTGCAGCATACCGCGAAGCTTACGGAGCCTTTTTACAGCGGTAAAACCGGTTTCTTCCCTTTCGACGAGGCTTACTTTAGGTTGGAACACACCGCTTACAGCCATCATATCGAAAGGCTCATGGTACAGGGAAATCTATTCCTACTCCTGGGGATCGATCCGGATGAGGTGTACCGTTGGTTCATGGAACTCTTCATCGATGCCTATGATTGGGTAATGGTGCCCAATGTTTATGGCATGAGCCAGTACGCAGACGGCGGCGCGATGGTGACCAAGCCCTACATCAGCGGTTCGCCCTATTTACTCCGCATGGGCAAATACAAGAAGGCGGCTTGGTGCGCTGAATGGGATTCCTTGTATTGGAGTTTCCTTCACCAACACCGGGAAACGCTGGCAGGCAATCCGCGTATGGCCATACCGCTCGCGTCACTTAAGAAGTTGGACGGGAAATTGGCCGGATACCTTCAGACCAGGGAGGCTGTGCTGCAGCGATTACAATTGGCCACAAAATAAAGGTGCCCGTCTATTGAACGGGCACCTTATAAAAAACCAACCGGATGAATCCGGATTGGTGTCTGGTTATTTCACGGTAACGCGGGCCGAGTAGTAGCGGCCATCCTGGGTTTCAGCGCGCACGAGGTAAACACCGGCGCTCAGACCTTCCAGGCTGGCTACGCCCATATTGCCCTGGACCTTGCTCTGGTACAATACCCTGCCTTGCAAATCGGAAATCGACATGCGGTTCAGTGCTTCAGGCGCCTCGAACTGTACGAATCCGCTCGCCGGGTTGGGATACACACGGAGTGTTCCGGCATTCAGTTTATTCACACTATTGGCTTCATTGTCGATGAGTGTAAGGGTGTACACGCTGTCTGCACCTATTTCAATTCCCCAGTTGGGTTTGCGGAGTGCGAGCTGGATGGTTTCGTTGCCTTCGCTCAGGTTATCATCGAAAAGATCGACCTTGAAGGTATAGCTGCTGCGACCGGAAGGTACAACTACTGTGCGGTTGGCCATATTGAAGTCTGCATTCGGAGCAGCGGTTCCGCCTTTGATAGCCAGTTCAAACTGCACCTGTGCATTGGGGTTGGCAATGTTCACGGTGATGAGCAGGCTGGAGTCGTCTACTTCAGAGGAAGCACCGGCATTGGGTACGAAGCTGATAAAAGGGAAGGTGAGGTTTTGTACATCCGCGGTATAACGGGGAACCAATGCGTAACCGGAGTTGTAGGGCGAACTGTTGTCGTCCTGGAATCCAATTCCGGAGATATTGAAGAACGTGCTCGGCGCGGGAGTGCCGTCTACATTGGTTTCAGCATCGATGGTAACATCCCACGTGCGGGCACCGTCTGTTACAGCTATTGTTTTGGTGGTATTGGCTCCGAGGGCGGTGGTAGGCCATGCTGCCGGGTCAACGAGTTTCACATTGCGCAGGCGGATGATGCGCGATTCATGTGTTTCGCTCAAGGCGCTGCTCACATTGGTGGGAGTGCGAACGAAGCCGGTGGTGCTCAGTCGGCGAACGGTGTCGAGGTTTTGCAATACCGTCATGCCATTGACCTGGCCTACGCGTCCTTGCACCATTACCGAGTCGCCTTCACGCACAGTGTAACCGAAAGCGCTTCCTGATCCCACAACCTGTATTGCGCCTGAGGTATCGATTACCGTAAACTGCAGGCCGCTGCTGCGGAGGTTTACGCCATGCACAACACCGAATACACGGCAACGCACGTTGATGGAATCGTTCACGCCGTTGCTGTTGATGCGGCTGATCTGGCGGATGCGGTATGCCGGAAGGTCATCGCTCAACAAGGTCACAGTCATGGTATCGGGCTTGCCGATGGTGCTGTTGGTGAGGGTTGAAATGGTGAAAATGAGTCTTTCAGGTGCTTCCGACAATTCGTCGTCGATGATGGGCAGCTGGATGATCACACTGTCGGGGTCATTCGGGGTAACGGTGATGATGCGGGCCAGTGGGTTCATGGTGAAATCCGAACCTGCGGTGGCCGTAGAGATGGCTGCGTTATAGCGGAAGATGAAGTCGCTGTTGAGATCGTTGCGGCCGTTAACATTCACGCGGATGCGCATGTTTCCATTCTTCTCCGTAACAGTTGCAGTGCGACGGGCAAAAGAGTAAACGGGCGGACGGTCGTTGTCGGTCACCACAATGGTGAGCAGGCTGTCGCCGCGGGTCGCTCCGCTGCTGCCGTTGATGCGCAAGGCAAGGACGATGGTATCGTTAGGGTCGACATCGGTATCATCCAGAATACGGGCGAAGAATACCACGCTGTCTGGCCCGGTAGATTTTCCTACGTTCACGGTGGTATCTGTGTTGGTGCTTCCGAGACGGAATTCAGCAGGAATGAAAGTGCTGTCGCCTCTTGATTTCACAAGGATGCGAACACTGGCAGGAGCCGCAATAGCCTTGTCCATTTTGATGGTGATGGCTGCACGTCCTGCACTTTCGCGCACTGTAACGCGTTTCGGAACAAAGCTGATCAGGGACTGGTCGTTGTCATTGATGAACAGGGAGTGTGTGCGTTCCAGGCCAATGCCGGCGCGCACAGGATCACGGAGTGAAATGGTGGCTACTTCCTGCCCTTCAACCGCATTGTCGTCGTTGATCGTAACGCGCGTTGTGTCGAAAGCAGTATAACCCGGTTTGAAGGTGATAGACTTTGGTGTGCTGAAATTGATATCGGCACCGGTGCCATGGCTGGCCGTTCCACCTACGTAAAAGAGGGTAACAGAGCTGGAATAGTCATTTGCGTAGCGGCGGCGCACAAGCAGATTGGTGCTTCCGGCGTTTTCACCTATTGTACTGCTCCGGAGCCAGAATTGGAAATCGGTTGGAACGAGGGCACATTCTTCGGTGCTAAGACGGATGGCCCTTGCAGCGTTGCGCGGATTAACAGTTGATATAGCTGTTCCTCCCCAGCCCCATATACCGTTCGAGTCGATATTGGAATACAGGGCATTTCCTGATTTCAGATCAAAGGAGGTAACCCGGCGAACACCATTGCTCAGATCGTTGGGAATTATAGTTCCCCAGCGGCCGTTCTTCCCTTGCACGCTGTCGTTGTAGAAGACGGCAAGTGCACTCGCAATGGTGAAGCCTGAACCTTCCACAAAGGTCATGGAAAGCGGCCGACCGCGGCCGTCTATGTTGTCATATAAACCAACAATACTCTTGGGAGCAGCAGCGCTGATGCCAAAAATTGCAGAGGCCTTGGTGCTTCCGGCAGCGGTATCCATGGTCAGGCAGGTGATTTCTTCGTCTGCGTAGTATTTCTCTACTGTTGAACCACCCGCTATAGCCTGAAGCTGAACATAAGGCAATACAACGTTTCCGGCATTGAATGCCGCATTGCTGCTGCGATAGAAGGCAAACCATCCCTCATACGAACCACTAATATCGGTAGTCAGCGTATCATGTTGGCCGACATTGTTCAGCGAAAGTGAAGTGCCCGGGTTGCGCCATTGTCCTGATGAGTCAATGAACAGGCAATTGCCAATACCTGCAGCAGTAGTGCTGCTGGTATCGCTCCAACGCATAGCCCGAACATAAAACTTGTACTGGGTATTGGGCAGCAGGTTGCCAATACGCGCACGGAACACAACGGGAACCGAATGGCTGGAAGCGTTCGACGACATGTACTGCGGGACATTCATGGGCATGAACACCCCCGCCACAGGCTTTTGTGCATGCAGTCCGGCCAAAGCCAGGACCGTGAGTGCTAAGAGTATAATTTTCTTCATGGTGCTTGCGCGAACCGCGAAGATAGTTTTTTTCAACACCTTATGAGATGAACGAACTGTCATTTCCCTGTCTCTGTAATCGCGAGTGTGAAGATGCTCAGCGTTTTACAACCGTTTTGAACCAAGGTTTGTAAGCAGGCTTCGAGGGTGGCTCCGGTAGTCAATACATCATCAACAAGCGCGATATGCCGGCTGCGTGCTTCAACGGGAACTTCAGCCTCAAAGCGGGTTCCAACGTTTATCCAGCGCGAAATCCTGGACCCCTTGGTCTGCGACACCGTGGTGCGGGTTTTTTTCAACCACTTCGTCTCCAGCCGGCTGCCCCAGGCCAATGCCATGCCCCGGGCAATCTTCTCGGCCTGGTTGTATCCCCTCAGACGCTGTTTTCCGGGGTGCATCGGCACCGGTAAAAGCAATGCAGGCGGCTGCATAAGGGATGCAAGCTCGGTGGCGTATAAAAATCCGAGCCGTTCCGCAAGGCGCGATTGCCCCTGGTACTTGATGGCATGCAATATCTGACGCGTCACCCCACCTTCCCTGAAATACAAATAGCTGCCGGCGTGCTGCAATGGAACCCGCCCTGCAAAAATCCTGTGGGCCGCCTGTTCCTTCCTGATATTGAAACCGGTGTAAGGCAGGCACATCGTGCATTCCAGGCAAATCCAGCTTTCTGCTTCCTCCAATATCCTATTACAGCCCGGACAAGTGCGCGGGTAAAACAAGCGGAAAGTTTCGCGCATTAGCGTCGAAGGTGCCTGTAAAGTTTGGTACAACAATCCGGGTTTCGCCTTGAACATGCCACAAAACTCGGATTGGCTTGGGTTCTTATCCATAAAATACACGCTTATAAACGTTTATTTACGTTCGATGTGCAGAAGCCACAGCCGGGGCTAACTTTGCGGCATGGAAATTCTGCCCGGTCGCATCAATCGCCTGCCCATTGCCCGGGCTGTAGATTTTGGCGTTTATCTCGATGCCGGCGAATACGGCGAAATCCTGATGCCCGCACGCTATGTACCTGAAAACGCTAAACCAGGTGATGTGGTGGATGCCTTTCTCTATTGCGACTCCGAAGACCGCATGGTGGCCACAACCGAAAAACCCGCCGCCCAGGCGGGTGAAATTGCCTGGTTACCTTGCAAATCAGTCAGTCGTTTCGGGGCCTTCATGGATTGGGGATTGATGAAAGACCTGCTGGTTCCTTTCCGTGAACAAACTGTGCCGATGCAGGAAGGGAAATCTTACGCAGTACTGGTTTATGTGGATGAGAAGAGCGGTCGCCTCGCAGGAACCGCCCATATCGAAAAGCACCTGAACCGCGGCAGACCGCTCTATGAGCCAGATACGGAAGTCGACTTACTGATTTACGCCAAATCGGAACTGGGCTATAAAGCTGTGGTTGATCATCGCTTCGGCGGACTGCTGTATTTCAGTGAAGCATACCGCCCGTTGCAGCCGGGCGATCGTATCACAGGCTACGTGCACCGGGTGAGGGAAGACGGGAAAATCGATCTGCGCAGCCGTCCAACCGGTTATGCACCCGTGGGTGATACGGCCGGTGAAATCATGGAAAAGCTCAAAGCCGCAGGCGGGTTTCTTCCTTTTACCGATGACAGTGACCCCGACGAAATAAGACGCGTCTTTGGTATGAGCAAAAAGCTGTGGAAGAAGGCAACCGGCGCCCTGTATAAACAACGCCGCATTCTGATCGATACCGACGGAATCCGCCTGCCGACAGAAGACTGAAGCTTCACATCCGGCCATTGAATTCACCGGCCGTATTGGCTTCCACGGGCTTGCTGTATCTTGCCGCCGGAAAATTCCGGTTCATGAAAAAACTATCCTGCTACTTTGCACTCCTGTTGGGTGTTGCAGCCGTTCCGCTCGTTGCCCAGGGCCCCGATACGCTGCGGAATAAACCGGGCAGCGCTTATCTCTTTTCACGCGTAAAAGACAATGCTGCCACACAAGTGCGTAACCAGTGCCAGACCAGTACCTGCTGGAGTTTCAGCACGCTAAGCTTCCTCGAAAGTGAACTGCTCCGAAAAGGAAAAGGCATTTATAACCTGAGTGAAATGTATGTGGTTCGCCACGCCTATTACGAAAAGGCAGTTATGTACCTGCGAATGGACGGCGATCACCGTTTTGATGAGGGTGGGGAAGGCCATGATATTCCCTTGATCATCCGAAAATATGGAATTGTACCTGAGGAAGTGTATCGCGGTCTGGCATATAAATCCAATCCCGGCGATACCGTTCACAACCATGGAGAATTGGTGTCTGCACTCAAAGGGCTGGTGAATGCTTACAAGCCGTTTTCACAGGCCGGTAAACTGAGCCCGGCATGGCAAAAAGCCGTGAATGGTATATTGGATGCGTATTTCGGTCCGCTGCCTGCTTCCTTCCAATACGCCGGTAAAACCTTCACTCCACAATCTTTCGCGCAATCGCTCGATCTGAACATGGAAGACTATGTAGTGCTTACGTCTTATACACACCAGCCGTTTTACCGCCCTTTTGTGCTGGAACTTCCGGATAACTGGAGCCTGCAGCAAGCCTATAATATTCCGCTGGAAGAATTCGAAGCTGCTGCCTTTGCCTGTCTGAACAAGGGATACACCTTCGCCTGGGCTGCCGATGTAAGCGAGAAAGGTTTTTCTTTTAAGGATGGCCTCGCCGTGCTGCCTGTACACGATAGTCTGGTTAAAGCCAAAGGCGAGACGGCGCGCTTCAGCAACGGACGTGCGGTCAGCGCCTTCGACCAGCCTTATCCGCAGCTGCAAGTGGATGCTGCACTGCGCCAGCAGATGTACGATTACAAAACCACCACAGACGACCACGGCATGCAGATGACCGGCTGGTATCGCCTGGCAGACAGTTCGTCCTGGTTCCGCATGCGCAACAGCTGGGGCACGGGCAATGCGCTGCAAGGTTATCAGATGGTTTCGCTGCCTTATTTCCGTGCCAAAACCATTTCCATCATGCTTCCCATTGAAGCACTCGACAAAGATCTGCGCAAAAAACTCAATCTGCCCTGACAATCTGAAGCACTGAATTTCCGTTCCAACTATATGAAACGTTCCGCCATCACCCTCCTTGCGCTGCTGCTCCTGGCCGTTTTTGTCCAGTCGTGTGCATCACGCCGCGGTTGCAGTACCCGCGGCCATACCCGCACTGAAATGGGATGGATGTAAAAGAACCGGTCTCTGTTCTCTTTGTCTGCCTGGGCAATATTTGCCGTTCACCATTGGCAGAAGGACTTTTCCTTCACCATGCTGAAAAGGCCGGAACGTTGGCGCATTTCCGGGTCGACAGCGCCGGTACCAGCGATGAACACAGGGGAGAATTGCCCGACCCGCGCACCCGTGCCAACGCGGCCCGACACGGACTGCACCTGAGCAGCCGTTCGAGACAGGTTAAGGTGGACGACTTCGGATCCTTCGACTGGATATTGGCAATGGACAGATTGAATCGCAAGAATTTACTCCGTATTCGTCCGGCAGATTTCAAGGCCCGCATGCATTTGTTATTGGGTCCGGAATTGTTGACGGCTCCGGAAGAGCAGGAGGTTCCTGATCCGTGGTACGGTGGACCTGAAGGTTTTGAGCGCGTGTTTCAGCTCTTGCATGGCGCAACGGAGCGTTTGCATGACTTTCTTTGCAAACACCATGGATTATACCAAGAAGCGCGAAGCTGAAATCAAGGCCTGTCTGCCGGCCCTTGCGAACCTGAAGGCGGATGCTGTTCCGCAATGGGGTGTCTTAAGTGCGCAGGGTATGCTCGAGCACCTCACCTTGGGCATCAAGATCGGCAACGGCAGCCTGGCTCCGCGTGGCGCTGTTCCGTACGATGAGTACGACGAAGCACGGAAGCAACAGGTAGCCATCTTCGTGGCTTCTGAGGCGCCCTATGCCCGCAACATCATGAATCCTTTGATGCAAGACAAACCATTCCAAACGCGTAAACCCAATCTGGAAGCGGCGAAGGACTGGTTCAGGGAGGAATTGGACTTATTTTTCCGGTATTGGGAAGAAAATCCGGATGCCACACGTCTGCATCCAACGCTTGGCCCATTGCCGCGCGACGATTGGTACCGGTTTGAATACCGGCACATCATGCACCATTTCGGGCAGTTCGGGTTGCTCGCTGATACCGCGTGATAACAGGAGTGTTGCACAACAGTTACCCAAAAAAAATCCCGCCTTGTGAGCGGGATTTTTTTATTCCGTGTGGACTGAACTTGGTGAAGATCAGTTGCGGATAACGCGCTGTGTGATGCTGTGCGAACCGTTACTGAAGGTAGCGAAGTAAACACCTGCTGCCAGCTGGCTAACGTTGATGTTCTTGGCGTCAGCGCCGTACACACCGATCACTTTTCCGCTCATGTCGCTGAGGGTGATGCTGCCTTTGTTGGCGCCGCTCAGGTTGATGAAGAGGGTTTCGTTCGCGGGATTGGGATACACGGTGAAGCGGATGCTGCTGTTGTTACCGGCAGCGATGCTGTTGCTGGCGGCGCCGGTGCGGAGTTCTTTGCCGCTAACCTGATCGCCGGTTACCAGCATATCGGGCTGGGGAACGCTATTGTCTTCCGCCAGGGCAATCACGAAGTTTGTGTTGGAGCGGTAGGTGTTGTTGGTGCTGATGACAGCGTTGGAGGTAAAAGTACCGCCAAGGTTGTCCCATGCACTGGTTCCGTCGAACTTGGCCACGCGCAGTTCGGCATCGTTCCATGAACCTTTGCCTGCATCGGCGATTTCGAAGTAAGCAGCATCAGAAAGCAATCCACCGCCGCCTGCAGTGCGGTTGGCCGTCCAGTAGCCATCGGCACTCAGCGAAACGAGGCCGCCGTTCAGCGTAGTTCCAAGTGCGCTGGGGTCGCTGTCTACAAAAGCCACTTCCCATGCATTGCTTCCGCTGCTGTTGTGCAGGAGGATGGGGCGGTATTTGGTTCCAACGCCAACCGGAAAATTCATGCGGGAGCCGGAAAGGCTAGTGCTGGTGTTTAAGAATACGTTGCCGCGGATGAAGCTGTTTGCGTTACCACCGAAGATACCATTGGATGCAGTGATGGTGAGATCGTAGCCATCGGGATCCAGGTTGCCTTTCTTCAGGGTGAGGCGGTTCAGGTTGAGATCAGACTCCAGGCGTACACGGCCGGCGGTCTTGTTGATCATGATCGGGTTGGTCTTGAGCTGGTCTACACTGGCAACCGAAATATCCTGATTGGATTCTCCTCCGTGTGCTACAAATTCATCCATGCGTGGGTCTGCACCGCTGTGCACGGTTACGTCGTCTTCGAATACAACGACAGCTGAACGCGGGCTGCCTGCAATGATATCGAGGTCGTTGATGATCCAAAGGGTGTCGTTGGCTGATACACCCCAGATATGGTTTTCACCCGGAGCGTCGATGAAGAGATCGTAGAAGAATACGCGGCTGTTGCCATGATTCCATGCGCTGGATGCAGCGCCGGTGATATAGACTTCACCAGTGCGGGGTTCAAAGGCGTTCCGGCCTGCCATATTCCAATAGCTGCCGATGTTCAGGCGATTGGAAGAGGGAGCTACCAGCTGACCGGTTGAGGTTACGGTAATGGGTTCGTTGATGGTGGCGTCTACGTTTTCGTCGAACTGAAGTTTGCCGGTGTTTACGTTGATGATACCGTCGCCCAGGTTGATGCTGGCAGCAGAACCTTTCCATACTTTTACAAGGCGGTTGGAGTTCTGCATTTCAATCGAGAGGGTCCAGTTGGCAACAGAAGGGTTGGTAGAGCCGCTGTTGCAGATAACGTCGGCAACTTTGGTGCCTGCCATGCGGAAGGTTGCATTGTGGCCTTGTGCACCCACGCCAACCATGTCGAGGGTATCAAAGATTTTTACATTTGAACCGGAGCGGAAGTCGCCGTCTGTGAGGGTAAGTTTGTTGTCAACCAACATGGTATCTGTGTTGTCAGAACCGGTGAAGTCATCGCTGGTATTCAGCGCGTTATTGGTTTTGTTAATCACAACGTTCCAGAACTGACAGGTACCGGTGGTACCAGTGGTGCCACTGCCGGTGCTGAAATGGTAATTCTGCAAGTCGGGGCCATTGAAGATAAAGGTGCTGAAACGATGGTCAAAAGTAGACATCTTGTGCTTGGCGAAATTGCCTTGCAACACTACGCGTCCTTCCTGAGGTGCTTTGAATTGGCCGTAGGCACCCAAGGTAAGCCCGCCCAGATTAACTACAGACTTGAAGCGGGCGCTGAAAAACCCTGCACCTGTCAGATTCAAGGTTCCATTAATGGTCATACCAGCATTGCTGGAGGCGTTCATCATCCCATTTCCGCCGATGGTTACGGTGCCAAAGGTTGCGTGGCCGGTATTGGTCATGAAATGGAAAATGGTGCCAGTGAGGTCCAGGCTGTTTGCGTTGAGTACTGTTCCAGTGCCTTCTACGTAAATCCGGCCTTTGTAACCGTTTGTTATGAGTATATCCTTCACTTCCCAAGAAGAGGGAATACGCGCATCCTTAGTGCCCGTATTGAAGGTTACGTTGTCGTCGCAATCGGGTACCGTGCTGGAAGACCAGTTGTCGGCATCGAATACGCTCTCAGTGGTGCCGAGACCGGTCCACGAACGGGTTACAGTGCCGTTGTTGGGGCACTGGGCTTGCGCAGCCGTAATTCCGGCAGCAGCGGCCATGAGGGTTAGAAGTTGTTTTTTCATCTCGTTACAGTTAACAGCGTCAAAGTTCTCGAGGGGTTACGGCACATCGTGTAGAAGGAATACTACAAACGACACTGCGACACAATATGTATACGTCAACTGGCAAAAAACCGAACAAAATAATTAAAATGTTCAACAAAATAACATGTAGAATTAAACGTTAGGTTGTTGACTTCAGGAAAAACTTACTGAATTAAACTAGTCTTTGGGCAGTAGAGAGACAAAGCCAGGTACTGTAGTTTTATCCCTAAACGGCTCACCAAGTTTATGTCAATGCCCCATAAACAGGAGCAATACACGTTCCCTCCAACCGTATCGGGCTTTGACCTGGAGGCGTACACTGCCGAATGCTTTGTACCCGGCGGGATACGGAAATGGGCGTCGGAAGGCACACAAGTCCGCATTAGCGCAGCTTGGTTCAGCTTGGAAATGGCGCAAAAAAGAAGTCCCGCCAATGTTGGCGGGACTTCAGCTTGTTAATTGTAAACGGTTATCGATGTACCCTTAGCGGGTCAGCCGAAAATCAGTTGCGAATCACGCGCTGGGTGATGCGCTGGCTTCCATTGCTGAAAGTAGCGAAGTACACGCCGGCGGCGAAGTTGCTCATGTTGATGCTGCGGGTTTCAGCGCTGTATACGCCGAGTACCTTGCCGCTGAGATCGCTGAGGGTGATGCTGCCTTTATCGGCGCCGCTCAGGGCGATGTTCAGGGTTTCGGCCACAGGGTTCGGGAATACATTGAAGCTGATGGCTGACTGAGCCATTGCCTGGCTGTTGCCGCTGGCAGTGTTGTTCACCAGGTTGAGTTCGTTGCCGCTGATGCCTTCGTTGTGCAAGGCAATGGGAGCGGGTACGTTGTCAACACCGATGGTGAATACGCGCGTGCCGTTGCTGGTCCAGTCGGAGGTACTGGCCAACACCATGTCACTGCTGGCACCTGTATTAGGGCCGTAGTTAGACCAAGTGCTGGCGGATGCATTCCAGCGGGCTATGCGGATATTGGCATCGTTCCAGCCTGCATCCTTGCCGAGGGTGGAAAGCTGTACGAAAGCAGCATTTGTAGAAGCACCACCGCCTGAACGCGCTACAATCCAATATTCGGATGTAGAGAATGCATCGATGCCATGTGTGCCGGCGTTGCCGAGATCGGTGGCAGTATCGCTTGCAACATAGGTTACAGTCCAAACATTGGTGGTGTTGGATGCATGCAGTTGCACTGGGCGATATTTGTTGCCACGACCAACCGGAATGAAATAGCGGCTGCCGGACCACGCACTGCTACTACTAATGGTTACTGCACCTTCGATGAAGGACGTACTGTTGCCGCCTAAGATACTGTTGGCGCCGAATATGGTCAGTGTTTGTCCGCCGCTGTTGAGCAATCCATTGGTCAGGCGGAGCCTGTTCAGGCGCACAGCGCTGGCACAGGTAACAGTACCTGCAGTTTTGTCAAGGGTAAGGCCCTCGTCGCGGATAAGGTCGTCGTCGTTGAAGGAAATGGTCTGGTTGTTGCCACCCATGGCTTTAACAGTGGTCATCGCCATTGACCCACTGGAGGAGGTAAAATTACCTTCAAATACGAGGTTTGCACCATTGAAAGCGCCTGATGTCTGGCGCAGGTTGCCTTTTACAATCACAGAGTCAGTGCTGTTGAAGGTTCTGGTTCCAATGGTGTTCACCAGCAGGTTGTTGAAGATAACCGCAGCGCCATTTATGTTGTATTGGTTAGTTGAGGTGCCAAGAGAAATGGTGCCGCTCTTCGCATTCAGCGCATTGCGGTTGGCGAAATTCCAGCTGCCTCGGATGGTGAGGGTATCAGTAGCTGGCGCTTCCACGCGCCCGTTGGCACCTACCAGGAATTTAACACTTGCGCCTACGCCTGTAGCGATAACAGCATCTTTGTTGTCGAAGGAAAGTGTACCTCTGCGTACATCCAGACCATTGTTGGTTCCGTTTGTAGCACCAACGGAAATGGTATTTCCAGTGGCCACTGCTGATACGACGTTGCTTGAGCTGGCTTTATCGATGATGATACGGCCACTTTGAATCAGGGCGTCGCCGCGGTACTCGGTATTGGCATTGCCGCCAAGAACGATTATCTGACCAGAGGAATATGTGTTGGCCGAAACGCTGGATTGAACGTCCAGGTCACCGTTCACGTAAACTACGGCTTCGTCGCTTGCCGTTCCGGTGTAACTGAACATACCGGCCTTGATAACCAGGTCGTTCAGTACCTCGAGGGTGTCGTTCGAACCGATGACAACCGGGGCGGAAGCGTTGGCAGTATTCGCCGTGATATTGTAGAATGCTCTGCGAGCTCCACCACCGAAAGAAGTACTCACGGTGTTAGTACCTGTGAACTCCAATGTGCTCTGGTTTGGAACAACTGTACCGAGTATGGATATGGTCGTAGCGTCCATTTTTACGGTAGCCGCAGCAGGCATGTCAAGCGTCGCGTTAGCGCCGATAGTGAATGCACGGTTGGGGATATTCACGGTCACATCGTCGGGGAATGCGATCGTTCCGCGCTCTGCATTGATGATAGCAGCTGGCATAGTAACTTCGCTGTGGCTGCCTTTGCGGAAGTTCAGAATGGAACCATTGCTTTCTTTCTTAACAATCAGTGGCATACCGGATGACCCTTTGGTCAGATTGTTGTTGAGAATCAAATCGGCGGTCTTGTTGCCACCGCAGTAGATGGTGCCCGAGTGACCATCGCGGCCTTCACCAAGCAATTCAAGTGTATCGTGGAACATGAACTGGCCGCTAGCGAGGTCGCCTGCAATTACAGTCAGACGGTTTTCAATGATCACGGTATCCGTGCCGTCAGTAAGCGACCAGTTGTCTGGATTAGGCACGGTGCCAGCGGGTTTATTCAGGTTTACATTCCAGAACTTGATGGTACCTGCTGAAGTATTCGCACCACTACCACCATGACTGGCGCTAACTGATTGACTAACGGCTGAGTTGATGTTCCAAGTGCTGGAGCGGGCATCGAAGGTGGATATTTTTGCCTTCTGGATGTTGCCGGTTATGTTCACGATGCCTTTTTCCGGACATTTCATTTGACTGAAGGCATTCACTACAAGGGCATTCAGATTCACTGTAGACCCGGTGCGGAAGGAAATAAATCCACCTGCGTCCAAAGTAAGTGTGGCACTGATGCTCATACCGGCGCGGCTGGAATAATTCATCATACCGTTACTGCCTACGGAAACGCTTCCGAAACGGCAATGCCCGATTTCGGGGTTGAAAGTTACCACTGTTGCATCCATGTTGAAACCTGCAGCTTCGATCACAGTAGCGGTTCCGGAAACCACGATACGGCCTTTGTAATCGGGGTTTACGTTGATAATGCCAGTAGTGATGAAAGAATCAGGAATTTCGCAGTTCTTGTTGCTGGCATTTCCGAAGGCAACGTTGTCATTGCAATCGGGCACCGTGTTGTTGGTCCAGTTTTCCGGAGTGAAGAAGTTTTCGTCGGCACCGCCGCCATCCCAGGTACGGGTTTGGGCTCCACCGCACTGTGCATTAGCGGCCGTGATGCCGGCGGCGAATGCAATAAGGGTAAGAAATTGTTTTTTCATGTTTTATCAATTGACGCGGCAAAGATGGTAAAGACCCTGCAGTTGTGTTGTAGTAAAATTTCTACATTGGTGTTTATCGATCGTTATGGAGTAGTTGTATGATCCTATAATTAAACATAATTGCGGCAACGTTGGAGAGTATGGAACAAATACATTGACAAAAAATGTCGAAAAGAACAGAATAGTTATTGGAAACATGGCTTAATGAAACGGTCCAAATGGCGTAACATGAAAGTGCATCAAGATGTAAGATATAGAAAATCAGATTGTTAGAGCGGCTTGCATGAAGACGAATTTACAGTTAGTGAAAGACAATCCGGTAAAAGTAGCAATCTTTCTAATAACGAAAAGCAATAATCCGGCTTCAAAACTGCATTGGTTAGTCAGTCGATCCGCAGTAAGCGCTCACAATGGTGGCCGCTATCAGTAAAAAAGTGCAGGTAATAAACCCCTTTTTCGAAACGTGCAAGGGAAATGCTTCTGGTACCTGCCGGAAAATTACCGCGCATGCATCCACCTGCATCAAATAGAAGGAAGAGGGCGGATTGGTCATCGAGTACCGGCAAGTAAATGCTATCCCTGCTTGGATTGGGGTAAACGCTGCATTTCATGGGAAGGTTGGCTTGTACAGATTGTTGTTGGCGCCAGATGGGTATATCTGTATTCACCTCATCCACCCACAACACGCTGCCGGGTTGCGCAGGCTTGCGGTTCGCAATGACGGCCTTGCTGCTGGTAATCACAACTTGCACGGTATCGGGTGTTTCATTCGTCTTCCACCAAACCGGCACATTGGCTGCGGTCCAATTCCGCACCGTATCACTCACTTCCAAATAGGCAACACCGATGTCTTCCTGCCTGTTTCCCCTGATTTTGCGGAAAACCAATGCCAGCACTGCTGTATCGCCTGGTGAAGGGTAATAGCGGTAATGAAAACTGAAATTCGCCGGCCTGGTATTGCAAGGGTAGCCCGGCGCAGCGTCGCGCTCTCCCGCGAAAAGAATTCCTGCCAGGGTATCGCGCAGGTTCAGGTCGGGCGAAAAGCAGGAAAGCGTGGCAATCCGCGCGCACACTTTCCCGGCAAAAGCCTGTGAGTCGGGGCGGATGAAATCGCTGCAGCCGAACTCCGACAAGATATTGAAGGTGTTCCAATAAAACGGCTCGAAATAGGTTCCGGTATTCACCCAATCTTCAAAGCCACCATTGGGTATTTCGGTGTGTTGTGCCTGGATACTACCCAGCTGCAGGATAAAAACCAGTTGGAGATATCGCAACATTCGTCCGAATGTACGAATTTCGAAGAAAACGATGCAACCGGTTTCGTCTTGTGTCGACCAAAAAACGTATGGACCGCAAATCGTTCTTCCAGCAAATCAGTTCGGGTCGGAGAGAATCCAGTCCGGAACAGCTTTCCGTCACAGCCATACCAGCCGAACAGCTCGCACCGCGGAAGCAAAAACAGCAAGATGCAGCGCAGCGCACGACAGGCCGGCTGAGCACCGGCGTCACACCCTATACAGGCACTTTTACGGAAGATCAGTTGCGGCATCTGTTGCGCCGCACCTTGTTCGGTTTCCGGAAAACGGAGTCCGATGCTTTCAAAGGAATGACGGCCTCCCAGGTGGTAGATCTGCTCTTAACTACTTCCACAACAGCACCAACGCCGCCTGTCAATAATTACAATTCAGGCACTTATACCGATCCGAATGTGCCGGCCGGAAGCACCTGGGTGAACGCTTCCTTTACCGATGGAACGGCGAATGCGCTTCGCAATTTCTCTCTTAAAAGCTGGTGGATGGGCCTGATGCTGAACCAGGACGCCACCATCCTCGAAAAGATGGTCCTGTTCTGGCACAACCATTTCGCCACCGAAATGGATGTCGTGGGCGATGCGCGCTACAGTTACCTCACCAATGCCATGTTGCGCAAAGACGCAATGGGTAATGTGAAGACCCTCGTGAAAGACGTTACCCGCGACGCGGGCATGTTGATATACCTGAACGGTTATCTCAACTCGAAGAATGCGCCTGACGAGAATTACGCGCGGGAGTTGCAGGAGCTGTTCACCGTCGGCAAAGGTCCGAACAGCAAATACACGGAAGACGATGTGAAGGCTGTGGCGAAAGTGCTCACCGGCTGGCGCATCAACCGCCTTTCGGCACCGGCTTCGGCGGTGTATTTCGACCCGACCCGCCACGATACCGGCAACAAGACGCTTTCTTCCTTCTATGGTACATCTGCCGTCATCACCGGGCGCAGCGGAACCAATGCCGGCAACGATGAATTGAACGATCTGGTTGATTTGCTGTTCGCCCAGCGCGAAACAGCTTTGCATATCTGCCGCAAGCTCTACCGCTTTTTCGTGTACTACGATATCGATGCACAGGCTGAAAACGATGTGATTGCACCCCTGGCCGATACCTTTATCAACAGCGGTTTTGAAATCAAACCCGTCCTGTCGCAATTGCTGAAGAGTGAACATTTCTTCGACAGCCTGAACCAGGGATGTATGATCAAATCGCCGGTGGATCATATCGTTGGATTTCTCCGGCAGTGGAATGTAGCCTTCCCGGCCTCATCCAATATTCCGGCGCAATACGGCATGTGGAACGATGCCCGCGCCTTTTGCCAGATTCAGGGCATGGACATCGGAGATCCGCCGAGCGTGGCAGGATGGCCCGCCTGGTATCAGGTTCCGTCCTATTACCAGCTGTGGATCAATTCGGATACCTTCCCCAAACGCAACCAGTTCCAGGATCTGCTGATCAGCACCGGATACACGTCGCGCAGCGGGAAAATCATCGCCGACGTGTACACCTTTGCCCAGCAATTCCCCAATCCGGAGAATGCCGACAAGCTGCTCGACGATTCCATCAAACTCCTCCTGCCCATTCCACCCGATGCCACCATGCGGGCTTTGCTGAAAGCGAATCTGCTTCCCGGCGGTATTCCTGATTTCAACTGGACAGACGAATGGAATCAATACAAAAACAATCCCGGCAATACGCTCTTCAAGAATATCGTCTATACCAAGCTCATCATGCTGTATAAGTCGATTATGAACCTGGCCGAATATCAGCTTTCCTGATCCTCTATGAAAAGAAGAAACTTCCTCCGCAATACGGCAGCTGCCGGCGCTGTGCTCCCCTTGAGCATTGCCGATTTGAAATTCCGGGCTTACGGACCCAATGCTGTTCTGGCCAGCCTGGCGCGCGCCGCTGCGCAAACCGATCGCGTGCTGGTGCTCATACAATTGAATGGCGGCAACGACGGCCTGAATACCCTCATTCCGCTCGACCAGTACAGTAATTTGTCCAAAGCGAGGCAGAATGTCCTGATTCCGGACAATAAAGTCTTGGGATTGAACGGAAAACCCGCCACCGGCTTGCATCCGGCCATGACGGGTCTGCAAGGCTTGTACAACAACGGACTGGTTTCGGCGGTGCAGAACGTGGGTTATCCCAGCCCGAATTTCTCGCATTTCCGGTCGATGGACATCTGGATGTCGGCCTCTGACAGCAGCGAAACCTATACCACCGGCTGGGTGGGCCGCTATCTGGATAATGTCTTTCCCGGCTATCCGACAGGATATCCCACAAGCGCCATGCCCGATCCGCTGGCCATCCAAATCGGTTCAGGCGTTTCGCTGGCCTTCATGGGCGAGAACATGAACCTCGCGATGGCCATTACCGATCCGTCGAGTTTCTATAACCTCGTTACCGGTTCTACGGGCACTGCACCGAATACGCCGGCGGGCAGGGAGCTCACCTATGTGCGCACCATCGCCCAGCAAACACAGCAGTACGGAACGGCCATCAAGAACGCTGCAGACAAGGGCAAGAACCTGGCCACCTATCCGAGCGGAAACCGCCTGGCCGATCAGCTGAAGATTGTGGCCCGTTTGATCCATGGCGGATTGAAGACACCGGTCTACATGGTGACGCAGGGCGGCTACGATACCCATAGCCAGCAAGTAGATTCGGCCGACACCACCAAAGGCGCGCATGCAACATTGCTGCAGCAATTGTCGGATGCCATCAAAGTCTTTCAGGACGATCTGACCCGCCTGGAAGTGCAAGACCGCGTGGCGGGCATGACCTTCTCTGAATTCGGCCGCCGTGTGATGAGCAATTTCAGTACCGGCACCGACCATGGTGCAGCCGCTCCCTTGTTTGTATTCGGTACCAAGGTAAATCCGGGCATCATTGGCAACAATCCGGTGATCGCTTCGACAGTAACGGTAAGCGACAACGTACCGATGGATTTTGATTTCCGTCAGGTTTACGCGACCGTATTGAAAGATTGGTTTGAAATGAACGATGCGGAGGTGCGCGATGCCATGGGCGGCAAGACCTTCCAGACCTTACCGATATTCAAAGGTGGCAGCACGCGGATCGAAGACTTTACGGATCTGTTTGCCCGTTTGTCGATGGCGGATCCCTATCCGAATCCGGCGCGGGAACAAACCACGGTATCTTTCTTTACCGATGGCGGTCAGGTGTCCATGTACCTTTATGACGCGATGGGCGTGCGCATTCGCACCCTCGCCTCCGGGAAACACAGGGGCGGCAACCACGAGGTGCAGGTAGACCTGAGCGGGCTCCGTCCGGGCAATTACTTCGTGCAGTTGGAACAGGGTACCCAGCGGATTACGCGGATGCTGTTTGTGCAGTGAGGCGTTGAATTTCTGAGGTTATCGCCGCCGGCGTTGACAAGGCCCTGTCCATCATCCCGGATTCCAGGCCAGCCCCGGATTTGCACGCTTCCCGATAATCAGGGACACAGCCGAATTCTCTGCGGTCTTTGCGTGAAACCCGGACTCTATCCGTGGTGAAACGGGACCCATGGTGGATGATGCGCTTATTGATCTTGCCGTAAACCGTCCATTCGATGTAAGCAATTTCTTGCTGCCGATCTCTGGTCAGTTAGCTGCGCAGCAGGGCAAAAGCTCAGGGCAATGCCAATCCAGTGGTCGGGGCCACAGCAATACATGCAGCGTTGTTTTGCCAGGGAGCAAACTGTGGGACCTGAAGGACACGAGGGACGTAAAGCATTCGGGAAATTCGTCTATTTTTACTCCTTCGATCTGCATGCCAGGCAAATCTGGCTGGTGGGGTCAATTTCACGGAATAGGGGGGCAATATCGCCGGAATACACAGCTCTCGAGTTGGAGGTTGGATTGCCCATCAATTTTGGAGCAAAAAGCTTACAGCATAAACGAATTGTGAACCGTAAGTTCCACCAAAAAAATCAAGGAAATTCTGCAATCAAACAAATCATAGGTACAGACAATTGGCAACGAAACTGACAGTACAGCTTTACTTGGCACCATCAGGCAACTGATAGAGGAAAGCCGGCAGCAGGTTGCGGTAGCTGTAAATGCTACCATTACGGCCTTGTATTGGCAGGTAGGAAAACGGATAAAAGAAGAAGTGCTGCAAGAAAAGAGGGCTGATTATGGCAAGCAAATTGTCTCAACGCTGGCTGCCCAATTAAAAGCGGAGTACGGTTCAGGCTGGAGTGAAAAACAACTAAGACATTGCCTGCGGTTTGCAGAAATATTTCATGAGGAGCCAATTGTCTCTACACTGTGGAGACAATTGAGCTGGTCGCACATGAAGGAAATACTTTACATTGAGGATGCGGTAAAAAGGGATTTTTATATCGAAAGGTGCAAATTAGAAAAATGGAGTGTACGCACATTCCGTGAACGCATCCAATCCATGCTATACGAACGCACTGCCATTAGTAAAAAGCCCGATCTCACCATTCTAAACGATCTGAACCAACTAAAAAATGAAAAGCAACTGAGCCCGGATTTGGTATTCAGAGACCCCTATATTCTCGATTTTCTCGGTCTGAAAGACACTTATTCGGAAAAAGATTTAGAAACTGCCATTATTGCCGAATTGCAAAGGTTCATTACTGAATTGGGTAACGATTTTGCTTTCCTGGCACGCCAGAAACGCATCAGTATTGACAATCGGGATTACAAGATTGACCTTTTGTTCTATCATCGGAGGCTGAAATGCTTGGTAGCCATCGACCTGAAACTGGGTGAATTCGAAGCCGGTTTCAAAGGGCAAATGGAATTGTACTTACGTTATTTGGAAAAATACGAAATGGTAGAAGGCGAAAATCAACCGATTGGATTAATTCTGTGCGCCGGTAAGAATGAGGAACATGTCGAATTGCTTCAATTAGACAAGAGCAATATCAGGGTAGCGGAATATCTCACCGAGTTATCCAACAAATTGCTTCTGCAACAAAAATTGCATCAGGCCATTGAAAATGTCCGGACCCGTTTGTTAAACCAATATAATACGGACAATGAGCAGGCATGAAGTTACCCCGTTTTTCGAACCGGCAATCAGTTGGAAGTCAAAGGTGGTTGTTTAGTTTGAGAAAAGCAATGGGGCTTATGTTCTTCAGTGCCTGATGCAGGTGGTTTTGATTCCAACCTTGCAGGAACCGGCAAGTTAAATCACGCAGTACCTCAATGGAAGCAAGCAAGCTTCAGTTTTCATGCTTGAACGGATGCCTTAGCTCCCATTCAGGCAAACGCGTAAACCGCGCAGCCAGGCGCAGCACCGCTCTGCGGAAGATACAGGGCGTGTACACACTGATCCATTCTGCTACCGGACGCGCCCCGAGCGTACTCTTGATCTCCGGTGCCGTCTTGCCAAGATGCAGGGTCTTAAATCCACCTGCAATGGCTGTTCCCACCGCATCGTACATCATGCGCTGATACAAATGCATGCGCTTGTTCGCGTCAGGTTCGGTGCAGGCGTGCAGCGCGTATACAACATCCTCCTGTTCAAGCAAGGTGATGAAGCCAATAGGCTGATCGTCTATCTTGTAACAGTAAAAACCGAATGCATCGCCCCAGCGATCGAACTGCTCGGCAAAGAACTGCACGCTGACTTCGCCTGTCTTAAAGGCAATCTTGCTGTTGAGCCGCTCCAGCATCTGCCTGAAGGCCGGACGGCAATGCATGAACTCTTCCTTGCTCAGGCGATGCGCGCTAACTCCGGCTGAAAGCTGGTAAACCCTGTTCGTCCGGATCCGGTACTTGCTGCTGAAAGTGGACTTATAGTCTTCAAAATCCGTCCATTCCGGCCGTATTGGCAACACCATTGAGGGCTCCGCCTGAAAATGCACCCATCCTTTGCCTTCGTATTTGCCACGCGAGGCGGCCATGCGTGCCTGATGTTGTAACATCAGCTGCTGCACTACGCCCATCGATGGCCAAACCTGCCCCAGCATCGCCTCGGGATAATGCAATTCGCCCGCCATCAGCACCTGAAGATCACCGTGCAAACGACTCAGGAGCCGACTGAGGCGTTTGCCCAGGTAACCGGCCCAGGTATTGGATTCGATGCGCAGTACATTGAAATGGCGCTCGCCTTCCGGCAGCACCAAGCGAAAACTGCGCAAGGCGCCGCTGGCTTCGGCACTGTGCACCCCCTGCACACTGGTAACTGCTTCACTGCTGCGCGCCGAAAGGCCGCAGAACCGAGGGGCTTCACTTAAACCGGAGGAAGGCATAGTTCGCAACATAACAACGGAAATTGCGTTTCCGTTTGTTCAATCCCGGAACATGCATCGAAAAATCTATTCCGGCCCAAAATCCCTGTGAAATCGGACGTAAACTGCATTTCCTTCTCTCACCATAAAGGTCCATTATGTCTCGTTCAGGAAATGCCCGATTTCGTTGGGCTTTTGTCCCTCATGACGAATTTTCGACGCACGATCCGGGATCACAAGACAATCCTTTTCTTTTAATCGGTCAAATCATGGTTTTGGCATATTCACTGCGCGGATGTCGATTCTTAGGTTCATTTTTGGAGATTCGCACATGAGAAGATCATTACTCCTTTTATTCCAGGCTTTCATGATCGGAAGCATAGCCGCCCAACAGCCGGTGCAAGGGTTCGACGCGGCTGCTGCCATGGCGCGCTACAAGAAAGTGGCGCTGCAGGTGAATACTTCCGCCTTTAGCGAAAAAGAAAAGCAGGCTGTCAGATTGCTGATCGGCGCGGCGCAAATTGCCGATTCCCTGTTCTGGAAACAAGCCTGGGGAG
This sequence comes from Flavobacteriales bacterium, assembly GCA_947463435.1. GTDB lineage: Bacteria > Bacteroidota > Bacteroidia > NS11-12g > UBA955 > REEB481. The sequence continues at coordinate 50,847 of CANHTS010000001.1, forward strand.
ACAAGAACGAGCTGCTCCGCGCCATGCCCGCCGGTCCGCTGCGCGATTTTACCTTGCTCAATTACGGTCCATGGGATCGCCTCAACAACGACGCTCCTTTCATACAGGGCATCGGTACCAAGCCGGAAGGCGCCCGTTTTTATCCGCCCGCTTTCACCAAAGCCGAATTCGACCGCGTGGCAGACAGCAGCAAGTTCAGCGCCTATTCCATACTGAACCGCGATGCCTTCGGCCAAACCACCGTTCAGCCCTATTCCGCGGCATATACCGGAGAACTGCGCCTCATGACCCAACAGATGCGCATGGCGGCCGGACTGTTGCGCCCGACGGATCCGCTCTTCAGCGATTACCTGGAACTCCGTGCCAACGACCTGCTGCGCGATAACTACGATATCAGCGATCGTTTCTGGCTTGAGATGCGCGACAACAAATTCGACCTGATCATCGGTCCGATTGAGAACTACGAAGACAAATTCCTGGGCATTAAAACGGCCTTCGAAGCCTATGTCATGGTGCGCGACAACGAATGGAGCCAGCGCCTGGAGAAATACATCGGTCTTCTTCCCTGGCTGCAGGAAAACCTGCCCGTTGCGCCTGCCTACAAACAGGAAAAGGTGGGCAACAGCGGCAGCCAGCTGGCCGTATTTGATGCGCTCTATTACGCCGGCGACTGCAACGCGGGCAGCAAAACCATCGCCGTAAACCTGCCGAACGACGAAACCATCCAGAAGGAAATAGGAACCCGCAGAACCCAGATCAAAAACGTGATGCGGGCCAAGTTTGACAATATGGTGCAGCCTATTTCCGAACTGCTCATCGACCCGAAGCAAAGGGTGAACATCACCTTCAATGCGTTTTTCAACAATGTGATGTTTCACGAAGTGGCACACGGCTTGGGTGTGAAGAATACCATCGACGGCAAGCGGACGGTCCGCGAGTCGCTCGGCGCCAAATACTCCGCGATTGAAGAGTGCAAGGCCGATGTGCTGGGCCTGTATATGGTGACGCGCCTGCTGGAAAGGGGTGAACTGACGGAAGGAACATTGGCAGACTACTATGTCACTTTTGTGGCCAGCGTTTTCCGCTCTGTGCGTTTCGGCGCTTCCAGTGCACACGGCAAAGCCAATATGATCACGTTCAATTTCCTGCTGAACAGCGGAGCCGTGAAGCGGAACAAAAAAGGCACTTACCGCGTTAACATCAACGCGATGAAGAAAGCCATCAACGATTTGGCAGGGCTTTTGCTAAAAGTACAGGGAGACGGCAGCGAAGCCCGTGCGGCTGAACTGCTGGCGAAGGATGGCATCATCGGAACCATCCTCGCCCAAGACCTCGCCAGGCTTGAATCTTCGGGAATCCCGGTTGACATCTATTTCGAACAAGGCATACATACCCTCGGTATCCAATAAAAAACATGAGCTCACGCAAATTCATCACCCCACTCTTCCCGATAGCCCTTTTCAGCTTTCTGGTTTTCTGCAGCAGCCGCAGGCAGGGAAACGAACCCGAACTGATGGGCCGCATCCTCGAACAGCTGCGGGTGCATCACTACCAGCCCGTTAAGCTGAACGACGAGTTCTCCGGCAAGATCTACAGCAATTTCCTCGATAAGCTGGACGGCGACAAGCGCTTCTTCATCCAGGCCGATATCAAGAAACTGGAACCTTTCCGCAACCAGCTAGACGATCAACTGCAGCGCGGTTCGTACGCTTTCATGGATTCAGCCTGGAGCCTGTTCGACCGCCGCATGAACCAGTTGGAGAAACATTACCAACAAGTATTGGCCAAACCCTTCGATTTCCAAGGCAACGAGGTTTGGGATTACGATGAAGAGAATCCCAAATATGCCAAAGACGAAAAGGAACAACTGGAATTCTGGCGCAAGTCGTTGAAATTCAGTGTACTGGAACGCTATTACCGCAAAACGGAGCAGCAAAACGAAGCCCGCAAGCGCAACGACAGTGCCTTCAAGGAGTTGAGTGCCGATACGCTCGAAGCGCGTTCGCGTGCCGAAGTGCTGAAATCGACCAACGATTGGTTCAAGCGCTTCCGCCGCATGAGCCGGAAAGACAAAGTTTCCTTCTATATCAATGCCATCACCGAGATCTACGATCCGCATACCAACTTCTTCCCGCCGGCTGAAAAGCAGAACTTCGATATCGGCATGAGTGGCAGACTGGAAGGCATCGGTGCGACACTCGTGGAACGCGATGGCTTCATCAAAGTGGAACGCATCGTGCCCGGCAGCGCCAGCTACAAGCAAGGTGAACTAAAAGCCGGCGACCTGATCATCAAGGTTGGCCAGGCAGCCGCTGAACCGGTGGATGTGGTTGGGATGGATCTCGACGACGCCATCATGCTCATCCGCGGCAAGAAAGGCACCGAAGTACGGCTTACTGTGCGCAAACCGGACGGCACAACCAAAGTTATTCCCATCGTGCGCGATGTGGTGGTGATTGAAGAGGGATACGCCAAAAGCGCCATAACCCAATACCAGGGCAAGAAATTCGGCCTCATCAACCTGCCCAGTTTCTATGCCGACATGAATGAAAGAGGCGGCCGCAGCGCAGCGGGAGACGTTCGTCAGGAGCTGATCAAGCTACGGGAAGAAAATGTGCAGGGACTGGTACTCGATCTCCGCAACAACGGCGGTGGCAGCCTGCGCGATGCGGTTGAAATGGCCGGCCTGTTCTTCCGCACCGGTCCGGTTGTGCAGGTTCGTTCGCGCGACGGCGATGTGGATGTGCTCCGCGATTACGACGAACAGACCATCTGGAACGGTCCGGTCGTGGTGCTTACCAATGCCTTCAGCGCATCGGCCTCCGAAATTCTCGGGGCAGCCCTGCAAGATTACCGCCGCGCGGTGATCATGGGCAGCAAATCGACCTTCGGCAAAGGCACTGTGCAAACCTTCTATAACCTCGACGGAGCCGGAACCGATCGCCGCAGCGCCGGCATGGGTTCTGTAAAGGTGACCGTACAGAAATTCTACCGCATCAACGGCGGAACCACGCAGCTGGTTGGTGTAACTCCTGACGTAATCGTTCCGGATGCCTACGATAACCTCGAAATGGGCGAAAAGGAACAGAAGTTCGCCATGCAGTACGACAAGATCAAACCGGCTGATTACATGCAGTTCAACGATCCGCGCATGAATCCGGCCATCGAGAGCGCACGCCAGCGCCTTGCGTCGAGTGCGCATTACGCCATCGTAAAACAACATGCCGCTGTATTGGATGCACGCCGCAAGCAGGTACAGTATCCGCTCAGCTATGCGCGCTTCGCGGAAATGGAAACCCAGCGCACGGCCGAAAACCGCCGCTTCAACGATACCGCCTACAAGACCAGTCTCAGCGATTGGAACGCCCTGCAGGCCGATCTCCAGGCTGCCGGTGGCGATGAAGCCAAAACCGCCCAGCGCAAAGACTGGATCAAGGCCTATCGCCGCGACGCCATGCTCGAACAGGCGGTATTACTGCTGACAGACTGGTTGCCGTGAGCCGCGTTAAAATTGCGATTCCTGAGCGGGATCCGGACTTTCGGGTTCGGATCCCCGTTCGTATTTCAGACCTGAACTACGGGAAGCACCTGGCCAACGACCGCTTGGTGGCTGTATTGCACGAAGCCCGTGTGCAGCATTTTGTGCAACACGGCTGCAAAGACGATCTCGACTTTTTCGGTATCGGTCTCATCCAGGCCGATCTGGCGGTTGCTTTTCGCTCGGAAGCCTTCTTCAACGAAATGCTCGAAGTGGCGCTGTTCATCGAAGACCACACGCCCAAAAGCTTTGCCGTGTATTACGAAATCAGGGAAGCCGAGAACGGACGCCTTGTAGCCACGGCCCGCACCGGGATGGTGGCTTTCGATTATGGAACCAGGGCGGTAGCATCGTTTCCTGAAACCGTGCCGGCTCTTTTCCGCCTTACCCCTTAGCCGCTCAGGTATTCAACCACCAGAGCAGTTTCACGACCAGGGTTTCATCTTTCACACCGCGCAGGCCAAATCCGTAATTGGCTGTTAAGTCGTTGCGGCTGTACACGATGAACAAGTCGCTCATCGGCCGGTAACGCCATTGCAGGCGGGTATTGGTATTGAAGTTCCGGGCCTGGGTATTGTATTGCAGGAAGGTGGTGAGATACAGGTTGGTGGTAAAACTGAGTTCTGCCTTTGCACCGATCAGGGTAAGGAAAGTGCGGCGATAAGGCGCGGGCATATAGATATGGTCGTTGCGGGCGGAAAGAGAAAAAATGCCCCAGGGCTGGTAGCGGTAGGAAATTTCACCGCGCACACTCTGGTTGTAGCCGGTATAGAAACCGCCTCCCGACACTTCGAAATTGCCGCTCAGCTTGCGGCGGATATCGCTGTTCATGCGGAAGAAAGCGCGCGTTGCAGGATACAGACCGGGCAGCAGAAAAGTGTCTGAAACGCCGGTAGGGTCGTTGGGGAAATACAAACGAATCCGCGTGTAGATTGCACCGGCGCTGAGGGCCATGGTATTGCGAAAGATGAACTGCGGGCCGGTTTCGATGTATTGGTCATTCCCGCGCAGGCTGCTGTCGAAATACAGGCTTCCGTAGATATTCCATTTGATGTTGTTAAATGGACCTTTGGATGGGTACCAGGTACGCGTAACGATGGGTTCGAAGCGCCAGTACGACATATTGACCACGCTGCGGGTTTCGGAGTTGAAGACCTTGGTGCGCGGTACAAAACCCACATCGGCGCGGTGAGTGGCATGCACAAACTCATGGTTCCATTCTGCCAGCCAGGTGCGGGTGGAATAGTTTAGCCAGGAAGCGTGGGCATGGGAGCGAAGGGAACTGTTCTGATAGAAACTCTGGTGATAGAAGAACTTCCCGCGCCAGCGCGAATCGCGGCTGATGAGGTTGTAATCGACGCCGAGCAGGCGGTTATAGCCCTCGCGCTCCGTTTTATTCATCGGTTGACGGCTTACGGCGATGGCCGAAATGCTGCTGGCCGAAAACAACTTCCGCTGCACGGCGGCCACGCTGTAATTCACGCGGCTTTCGGCTGAATTGCTCGAGGGCATTTGCACGCTCATGGCACCAATGCGCCAATCCGTTCCGATTTTACCGCTCACCCGGGCGCCGGCCGAAATGGGCAACAAAGCCCCGTCGCGCAAGCCGATATTCCTGGAGAAGAACGGGCGGATCTGCCGGAAGCCGAAGTTGCCGAAGAGGTCGCTGTTTTCAATGAAGAATTGCCTCCGTTCAGGGAAGAAGAGCGAGAAGCGGGAGAGGTTGATCTGTTGGACATCCACATCCACCTGCGCAAAATCCGGATTCACGGTCAGGTCGAGGTTCAGGCTGCTGCTCAGGGCGAGTTTGGCGTCTGCTCCGCCGTTCAGGCTGCGGTCGGCCGGAAGGTTGCGGGCATGGTTCTTCACCACGCGCCCGATGCCGTACGGAATGAGAACTGTATTGCGCTTGCGGGGTTGCGGGGCCTGTTCAAATTCCATCCAACCGGTGAAGGTGAGGTTGGCGATATTGAAGTTGCGCGGCACCAATACCCATGTGCTCGTTTCGTTGATTTTCAGGTTGTTGCGGGCGAAGTTGAGCTTCCACTGGGCGCGTCCTTCCGGAAAACGCAAGGAGCGAAAAGGGATGCGGAACTCGGCAATCCAACGGTCGGCGTGACGGGTAACGGCGGAATACCAAACCTGGTCCCAGGCCGTGGTGACGCCGAAGTTTCCTCCGCCTTCCACCGAGCCTTCGCGTTGTGCGCCCATGGGGTTCACCCCGAAGGAGAAGCCATTTTGCCCGTCGTTCCAGGGGTCGATCACCATGTTGAAGGCATCGCTCACGGGGAAAGAGAAATCCCTTTTCAGGCTTTGAATCACATAGGATTTATCGGGATGTGCATCGTAGCAAATGGCCGCCACGTAGAGATTTTCTGCGTCGGAAGCGAGCATCACTTCCGTCCGCGTCTGGCTCAATGCAGTATCGTAGGGAAAATGTTGCCAGAATCCGCCGATCACTGTGGCTCTCTTCCAGACCTCCTCCTGCAACAATCCATCGGTCTGCATCGCTTCACGCGCAAAAGCAACCTTGGCGATGGCTTGTTTCGGCGGATCGGCAGACAGATGGAAAGCGCTGCCGGCAAATAATGCCAGCACAATCGCCGCGCGGAGCATGGAGCTTAGGATCGATGGCATCAGTCTTTCGCGGCAATGTTGCGCTTCTGGGTGAGGCTGAGCGCATTCATATTCTTGTAATAGCTAAGCTTGCCGGTATTGACATAGAATTTCATCTTGCGTCCGGGAGCGATATAGTTGGAAGACAATCCGTTCCAACGTTTGGCATTGGCCACGGTGCAGTCGAAAATATCGGCAACCGTGTAGAGCGCATCTCCTTTCTTCACCGTGTAATACACCCAGGTTTTCTGCGCGGCCGGTGTGGTGCTTGCAATATTGGTGGCCCGCGGAACGATGCGGATATACGTGACTGAATCGACCACACGGGTAAAGGTATCGTACAAGACGCGTCCGCCTTCTGCAGGAGCCGGAATATCTATGTCAATGGCAGCCAGCGAATCGCGGTTCTGCCAGCCGGTATCGGGCAATGCCCTGGCCGATACGACGGGAGCGGCTTTGCGTTGTGCGGTACAGAATGAATCGCGGAAGGCCGGGAAAGCGTTGCAGCGGCCGGCGGGGAGATAAATGGCTGTTGGCTCGACTACATACGGCAGGTATTCACCGCGTAGCACCGGATTGAAGAAGCGCAGATCTTCCATCGGAACGCCGAAGCGTTTTGCAATGGCAGGAAAAGGCATCGCGCAGGCCGACCAGAACGTGTCGGTTGCTTCGGGTGTATACGGCTTGAGTTCGATGTTGTGGAGCGAATGGAAATTCCAGATGTACAGCACGCCCATGAAGCGCACCAAAGGCGCCTGGAATTCTTCGGGTAAAACCAGATGAATACTGTCGTACTGGAGTTTGTTTCCTGCCAGGCGGATGGCCTTGTTCAATTCCACCGGTCCGATGCGGAAGGCTGTGATGGCCAGGTTCCAGTCGCGGTAGATATCGTACAGATCGGCAAAATAGGCTGCGGCGGCCCTGGCAGCTTTTTCGCGGCTGCGGCGTTCGTCGGTATACGAATTGACCCTCAGGTTATAGCGTTTGGCAATGGCGAAAGACATGGGCCAGGCACCTGAAGCGCCATCTTTACCGGAGAAATCGTATGCCAAGTTGGTATTGGCAATGGGAACAAAGCGCAGGAAGCGCGGCAATCCGGCTGCATCCAGGGCTTCATCCACATAGGGAAGGGTGCTTTCCGATTTTCCCAGCAGGAATGAGGTATAGGCTTCTTCGTTGAGGATCCAGTAATCGATTTCCGCCTTTACCTGGTCGTTATAAAAGAAGGGAAGGCCTTTTTTAGACAGCTCGCGGAGGCGGGTTTCGTAAATGTCTGCAGCATTCACTGCTTGCCATCCGAACAAGCTCAGACAAAACAACAGGAGGGGTCTCATGCCCGCGCAAGCTGCAAAAGGTATTCCGAAAAGCCGAGCAAAGCAGCTTCTGAGAAGTCAGCGCCCATGATCTGCATGCCGAAGGGCATTCCATTGCTGTGTGTTCCAGTCGGAATCGAGATCGCCGGATTTCCTGCCAGGTTGGCTTGAACGGTGAACAAATCGGCGAGGTACATCGCCACCGGATCGGCTGCTTTTTCGCCCATGCGGAAAGCCGGTGTGCTGGTTGTCGGCAGCAGGAACAGGTCGTAGGAAGCGAAGATATCGCGTGTTTTGGTGCGGATCAGGTTGCGCACCTGTTGTGCCTTGGTATAATAGGCGTCGTAGAAATCGCTGCTCAGAACAAAGGTTCCGAGCATGATACGGCGCTTTACTTCCGGACCGAAGCCTTCGCTACGCGAGCGTTTGAAGGTGCTTTCCAGGTCGGTTGCATTGGGACTTCTGTAGCCGTATAATAGGCCGGAATAGCGGCTCAGGTTGCTGGATGCTTCTGCCGTGGTGAGCACATAATAGCAGGGCACCATGTAGTCGAGGTAGGGAAAGGATACGCTTTCCACGGTATGGCCTTCTGCGCGGAGCTTGTTGAACAGGTCGAGGCAATGCTGGCGGATTTCAGGATCGAGGCCAGGATGATCGAGGGCTTCGCCGAGGTAGGCGATGCGGCGCGGCTGATGTTGGTATTGCTGCAGCGCGGTGGTATAGGGTTCAACAGGTTGTTGGGAACAGGTGGCGTCGTAGGCATCGGGCCCGGCCATCACCTCCAGCAGCAGGGCAGTGTCTTCCACGCTGCGGGTCATGGGGCCGATCTGGTCGAAGCTGCTTGCATAGGCCAGCAAACCCCAGCGGCTGATGCGTCCATAGGTTGGCTTCAGGCCCACCAATCCGGTGAACGCAGCGGGCTGGCGGATGGAACCACCGGTATCAGAACCCAGGGCGGCATGGCACAATCCGGCTTGTACGGCCACAGCGCTGCCGCCGGAAGAACCGCCCGGCACGCGCCCGGGATCGGCGGCGTTTTTCACCGGTCCGTAAGCGGAGTTCTCGTTGCTCGCACCCATGGCAAACTCGTCGCAATTGGTACGTCCTATGATGATGGCACCTTCGGCCAGCAGGCGTTCGGTGACGGTGGCGTTGTACATCGAGCGGAATCCGGAAAGGATGCGCGACGAAGATGAAACGCCGTGGTCTTTATAACAGATCACATCCTTCAGGGCGATGACCATGCCCGCCAGGCGGCCTGCTTTGCCTTCACCCAAAAGTTTGTCTTGCTGTTCGGCAGCAGCCAGTGCTTCATCCGGATATAATTCGAGGAAAGCATTCAGATCAGAATGCGCGTTTGCCTGTTGCAGGTAGTATTCAACCACCTGCCGGCAAGTAAGGGTACCGGCCTCCAGCTCTTTACGCAGGAGGCTGTAGCTGGAATGCGGAACCAAGGAAGAGCTGCGGGTTAGCGGGGGTTGCGGTCGTTTTGATCTTCCTTGATGCCGTCTTCGATTTCGCGCTTCACGTTGTTCTTGGCATCGTTGAATTCGCGAATGCCTTTGCCGAGACCGCGCATCAGCTCAGGAATTTTGCGGCCTCCAAACATCAGCACCACGATGAGCAGGATCAGGATGATTTCCGTGGTTCCCAGGCTGCCTAACAGCAGCATTACTAAGTGCGTCATGGTGAAAATTTCGTCAAAAATACGCATAAAAGGCGGAAGGCGGGTATCCCTAGCGCCCTCACGGCGGAAATCCCGCCCAATCCATCCGTAAAGCGGCAGAGCCTGCTCTGCGGAATTGTCAACGGATTGCTTGAGTAACAAATATCCCCCAACCCTGCTCATACGCTTTAATCATGAGACACTCCTTGCACAGTTTCGGTTTGCAGGCCTTATTCTGCGCTTGGTTTTGGTTAAATTCGCGCCTCTAAAAATCACCCAAATGAGCACAAGCCTGCAGGAAATCATTACCGGACTGAAAGAGTCGCTGGAGAAAAACCTGGACCATACCCGTAGCGAATTTGCCCGGCTCCGCGCGGGAAAGGCAAGTCCGGACATGTTGGCGTCGGTAATGGTGGAATACTATGGCGCCATGACTCCGCTGCCCCAGCTTGCAAACGTCAATACGCCCGATGCACGCAGCCTGGTGATCCAGCCCTGGGACAAGTCGCTCATCCGTCCGATCGAAACGGCCATCATCAACTCAAACCTGGGTTTTGCACCTTCCAACGACGGTGAAACCATCCGCATCAGTGTGCCACCGCTCACCGAAGACCGCAGGAAAGACCTGGTGAAGAAATCGCGCGAGGAAGCCGAACACGGCAAGGTGGGTATCCGCAACCTCCGCAAGGAAGCCAACGAAAAGATCAAAAAGCTTCAGAAGGATGGCTTGAGTGAAGACGAAGCCAAGGCCGGCGAAGATGAGGTGCAGAAGCTGGTTGACGCGTATATCAAGAAAACCGACGAAGCCTTCGCTGCCAAGGAAAAGGAAATCATGACCGTCTAAGGGAAATTAGAAGAGCATCTTGGCTAGGTTAGCTGTTTCACCTCTTAAAAGCGGCCGTGATTTCCCTTGGTTTGCTGCACAACAGTTGTCACAATTTCAAAAACTACACCGGTTGAGCGCAGGCAAATAACCGATAACATGACCGCAATTGACCTGTAGTATTTCATGTAGGTCAACAGGAAAAAACGTATTTCCGTCACAGCAATGGCAAGGAGATGCTATAAATAGCCGAACTTTGCGCTATCAAAAAAGCATCAAAATGAACATTGAAAAGAACCGCGTGGTGAGCCTTTCCTATACGCTTACCCTTGCCAACGGTGAAGTGGCTGATTCCACGACGGATCAGGATCCCTTCGTATTTATTCACGGAATTGGTCAGACGCTCGAAGCATTCGACCGCAACCTGGGAGGTTTAAAGGCTGGCGACAGCTTTGAATTTTTGCTCTCAGCAGAAGAAGGTTACGGCGTATCAGACGCTGAGGCAGTAGTAAGCATCCCTGCCAGCGTATTTCAAGGTCCGGATGTGCCGGAAGGCATTCTTCAGGTAGGTAATATCATACCGATGCAGGATCAGATGGGAAATCCCTTGCATGGTCGGGTAATGAGCTTCAACGACGAAGTGGTAACAATGGACTTCAATCATCCGCTGGCCGATCAGAGCTTGAACTTCACAGGCACGATCGTAGCGGTACGTGAAGCTTCGGAAGAAGAATTGGATCATGGCCATGTGCATGGCGAGGGTGGGCACCACCATTGATTCTGTCAAAGCACAGTAACGATTTCAGACCTGGCCATAAGCCGGGTCTGTTTGTTTAAATCCGGGCTGTACGGCAAGTATTCAATACGAAGGCCGGGAGCTGAATGGGATAAGTTAAAACATTCATCAGGATGGGAGAGGGGATGAAGGGGGCCTGTTGCACCAGCCATTAGCATTCAAGAAATCCTATTTTCGCATCGACCTGAAATTTACTGCTTCTCTTCAGGCACTGCACCTTCCATTTACCAGCAACGGTATTCCCATCCCTGTTGAAATCTGGTCTGCCTTTCCTGCGGGAAAATGGCGCATGCAGGGTGCCAGGGTATGCCCTTTAATCTGTCACCAAGACCCTTGGCGGATGGCACCAAATTCCTTACCGTTGGTGGCGGACTGAAAAGGCAGCTGAAGATCCAGATCGGAGATCCGGTCCCGGTAGAATTTGAATTGGTAGATCCTCGAAATCTCCGAAGTGCTGCAATCTGCCCTGGAATCAGATGAACCGGCGATGGCTGTTTGGAAGCAGTTTGCCATCGGCTTGCAGCGTAGCCTGGTGCATTACGTCAACGCAATAAAAAAACGGAAAGCCAGATAAAAAGAGCACTTGAACTCACCACCAATATGAAGTCGGGCAAATACCCGATTGCACGGAAACGAAAGCAGCCGGCTTCAGACTACCCGTATCAGGAAGTATTGCTTTTTGCCCTTCTGTGCGAGCATAAAGCGTCCGTGCAATAAATCATGCGCGGTAACTGCCCTGTTTTCGGAACTGATTTTCTCCTTGTTCAGACTAAATCCTCCTGCTGAGATCATCTTGCGCGCTTCTCCCTTGGATGGGAAAACACTGGTTTCAGCTGCCAGGAAATCGAGGATGTTGATACCGGAAACCAGCCTGTCCTTGCTGATATCAAACGCAGGAACACCTTCCAGAGCAGCCAACAGGGTGTCGGGATGGATGCCAGCGAGCTGCGCAGCATCACTGTTGCCGAAAAGTATGGCCGCGGCTCCAATGGCAGCTTCCAGTTCTTCCGCCCCGTGTACGAGTTTCGTCACCTCGGCAGCCAGTTCCTTTTGCAATATGCGCAAATGCGGCGCCTCTGCATGTTCTGCTTCCAGCGCTTCAATACGCTGACGATCGAGGAAGGTATAAATACGGATGAAACGCGCAGCATCTTCATCGCTTTGGTTCAGCCAGAACTGGTAGAACGCATACGGACTCGTTCTGATCGGGTCCAGCCACACATTGCCGCCTTCACTTTTGCCAAACTTTGACCCATCCTTGCGCGTCACCAAAGGCGCTGTGATCGCCCAGCCTTCGCCTCCCGCCATGCGGCGAATGAGTTCCGTGCCGGTGGTGATATTGCCCCATTGGTCGCTTCCGCCCATCTGCAGCTTGCATCCATGGTGGGTGTACAAATGGTAGAAGTCATATCCCTGAACCAGTTGATAAGTGAACTCTGTGAAAGACATGCCATTGGTCTCCAACCGGTTCCTTACGCTGTCTTTCGCCATCATGTAGTTCACGCTAATATGCTTTCCGACGTCGCGTATGAAACCCAAAAAGCTGAAGTCTTTGAACCAGTCGTAGTTGTTCACCACCTGCGCAGCGCAAGGACCTTCAAACTCAAGGAATTTTTCCAACTGCTTGCGTTGGCATTCCACATTGTAGCGAATGGTGCCTTCATCCAGCAGCTTCCGTTCCTCACTTTTCCCGGATGGATCGCCAACCATGCCGGTGGCACCGCCAACGAGCGCAATCGGCCTATGCCCGGAACGCTGCAGGTGCATGAGCAGGATGATGGGAACCAGGTTGCCGATGTGCAAACTGCTGGCTGTCGGGTCGAAGCCGATATAGCCGCTTATCTGCTCGCTGCGCAGCTTTTTATCGATGCCGGGCATGCTGTCGTGCAGCAGACCCCGCCAGCGGAGTTCCTCGATCAGATCGTATTGCGGTCGGAATGACATAGGCCGCAAAAATAAGCCCCGCTTTCCTGCTTTGCCGTTCCCAATAAGGTAATGATATTTGCAACTCCAAAAAAGCCCATGAGTGCCAACGCAGAAAAACAGCACAACCCGCTCGATTCCATGATGCAGCGGTTTGACGAGGCAGCCCGTTTGATGGGGCTGGACGAAACGGTGATGAACGTACTGAAGGTGCCGGCTAAATCCGTAGCCGTGAACCTGCCCATCACCATGGACGACGGCAGCATCAAAGTCTTCGAGGGCTTCCGCGTAGTGCACAGCACCCTGCTCGGTCCGAGCAAAGGCGGTGTGCGCTACTCAATGGATGTTCACCAGGATGAAGTGAAAGCACTCGCAGCCTGGATGACCTGGAAATGCGCAGTCGTAAATATCCCCTACGGCGGTGCCAAAGGCGGTATCAAATGCGATCCCCGCAGCATGAGCAAAGGCGAACTCGAACGCCTCACCCGCGCTTACACCCTCGCCTTGAGCGAAATTTTCGGTCCCGATACCGATATCCCCGCTCCCGATATGGGAACCGGCCAACAGGAAATGGCCTGGATCGTAGACGAATACAGCAAAATCAAAGACCAGAACTCCTGGGGCGTTGTAACTGGTAAACCCCTGATCCTCGGCGGTTCACTCGGCCGTGTGGAAGCAACCGGCCGCGGTGTGATGGTGAGCGCGCGCAGCGCCATGGCAAAACTGCAAATGGATCCCACCCAAAGCACCTGCGTGGTGCAGGGTTTCGGTAACGTGGGCTCCATCTCCGCTAAACTGATCAGCATGCTGGGCGTGAAAATTGTTGGCATCAGCGACGTGAGCGGTGGTTACCATAACCCTGAAGGCATCAATGTGGAAGAAGCCATCAAATTCGTGCAGAACAATCCGAAACGCACCCTGGAAGGTTTTACCGGCGGAAAGCAGGTTACCAATGCCGAACTGCTGACGCTGCCTTGCGATATTCTCGTTCCCGCTGCAATGGAAGATCAGATCACCGCGAAAAACGCTGCTGATATCAAGGCAAAACTGATCGTCGAAGGTGCCAATGGCCCGACTACAGCCGAAGCCGATCCAATCCTTCAGGAAAAAGGCATCATGGTCGTTCCCGATATCCTGGCCAATGCCGGCGGTGTGACCGTTTCATATTTTGAATGGGTGCAAAACCGTTTGGGTTACTACTGGACGGAAGAGCGTGTGAATCGCCGTGCCGACCGTGTGATGAAGCAGGCTTTCGATAACGTATACCTCACCGCACAAAAACACAATACCACCCTGCGCCTGGCTGCCTACATTGTGGCGCTCGACAAGGTGGCCGCTACCTTCCGCATCCGAGGCGGCTTCTGATTTCGCTGCCATGTTTCACAAAGAAGGTTACCGCATCATCCTGACTACCACGCTGGCCCTGGCGATTCTCAACGCCGGGCTGTTGTGGGGCCTGGGTGCCAATTGGTTCACTTACGGCTTACTGCTCATCTCGCTGGTCTTCTGGGTGCTGGTGCTCCAGTTTTTCAGAAACCCGAAACGAAATACCGTGCTGAATGCACACCATATCATCGCCCCGGCAGATGGTAAAGTAGTAGTGATAGAGGAAGTGGATGAGCCGGAATATTTCAAAGACAAGCGCCGGCAAATCAGCATCTTTATGTCACCGCTCAATGTGCACGTGAACAGGAATCCCATCAGCGGCGTGGTGAAATATGTGCGCTACTATCCGGGTAAATATCTGGTGGCCTGGCATCCAAAAAGCAGCACCGAAAACGAACGTACTACCGTAGTAATCGACCAGGGAAGCTATGCCGTGCTGTTCCGCCAGATCGCAGGCGCAGTGGCGCGCCGGATTATCTGGTACTCACGCGAAGGTCAGGAAGCAAGACAAGGTGCCGATATGGGTTTCATCCGTTTCGGCTCACGTGTCGATGTCTTTGTACCCCTCGATGCAGTAGTGAAAGTGAAGCTGGGTGATACTATCCGCGGCGGCGAAACAGTCCTCGCCAGCATGCCGGAATAATTCGCCCGCTGAGCAAATCAGCCGAGCAATTCCTTCACCAGCGCGGAAATCAGTTTTCCGTCGGCCTGAGAACCGAATGCCTTCATGGCCGCCGGCATTACTTTGCCCAAATCGCGTGGACCGCTGGCTCCGAGTTCAGCTATAACAGACTGGATGCCGCTGCGCAACGTAGCTTCATCGAGCGCCGCAGGGAGGTAGGTGTTGATCACTTCCAGTTCCTCACGTTCCTTTTGAGCCAGGTCTTCACGGCCGGCTTGCTCGTATTGTTCCAGTGAATCTTTGCGCTGTTTAGCCAGTTTCTGCAGTGCTTTGATGCACAGCTCATCGGTCACTTCCGTTCCACCTTCGGCAGTTTGCAACAGCAGGAATGCGCTTTTCATGCCACGCAAAGTGCGGAGTTTTACCTCATCGCGTGCTTTCATCGCATTTTTGAGGTCTTCGTTGACACGGTCTATCAGATGCATGCTGCAAAGTAACCGCAGCGGATGGAATTGCGGAATGAAAAATCGGTCATCTGTAAATCGTGGGCGCCTTAGCGCTTTTGTTTCACAAGCCTTATCCTGTTTCCTAATCTATTCGCTTTGCTTTTCCAACGGCCCCTGCAGCGATTTACCCCTCAAATCCAGTTTCTCACGCAGCATCCGCTATAATCCCCTTAATTTGCAAGTTCCTACCGATATGGCAGTAACGTATTTCGACTTTGAAAAGCCCTTGCAGGAACTGCAGGAGCAGCTTGATAAAGCCCGTGAAACCCACGAAAAGGGAAAGGTGGATATGAGCGAACTGATTTCCCAGCTCGAATCCAAAATAGAAGCTACCCGCAAGGAAGTGTACGGAACCCTGAACGGATGGCAGAAAGTGCAGATCAGCCGCCACACGGAAAGGCCATACACCCTCGACTATATCGAGAATATCTGCAGCGACTTCGTGGAATTGCACGGTGATCGCAACGTGAAAGACGATAAAGCCATGGTCGGCGGTTTTGCCAGCATCGATGGCGAAAGCGTCATGGTGATTGGCCATCAGAAAGGGCGCAATACCAAACAGCGCCAGTATCGCAACTTCGGCATGCCCAATCCGGAAGGTTACCGCAAAGCCCTGCGCCTCATGAAGCTGGCTGAGAAGTTCAACAGGCCCATCATCACCTTCATCGATACACCCGGTGCAAGTCCGGGACTTGAAGCGGAAGAACGGGGGCAAGGGGAAGCCATCGCCCGCAACCTGCTTGAAATGGCTGTGCTGAAGGTGCCGGTAATCTGCATCGTAATCGGCGAAGGCGCTTCGGGCGGAGCCTTGGGAATCGGAATCGGCGACCGCGTGCTGATGATGGAATACACCTGGTATTCTGTTATCTCTCCCGAAAGCTGTTCCTCCATCCTTTGGCGCAGTTGGGATTATAAGGAGCGCGCTGCAGAAGCACTGAAACTGTCGGCCCCCGATATGCTGAAGAATGGGCTGATCGACGGTATCATCGCTGAACCGCTCGGCGGGGCACACAACGACCCGGCCATAGCCTATAAATCAGTCAAAGACGAAATCAGGCGCCAACTGAAGGCGCTTAAAACCCTGTCGGCCGACGAACGCATCGAAACACGCATCGACAAGTTCTCTTCGATGGGTGTGGTGATGGATGGCGAGTAAAGCCTACAGCGGCTTGCCGGATATAACCTCACACGAAAGCGGACCGGCATTGAAAATGATATCCAGAATACTGATCCTTTCGCTGAAGGGATAAAGCTCCGTGAACCGCTGGCCGTAGTCGTAAGCGAGAACCGGCAGTTCTGGCCATATTCCGGCATAATCAGCTATCTGCTGAGCCGGTTCAAGATTCAAGACGCGTCTGCAAAAGGCGTCGGCGGCTTCGCACAGGGCAATAAAGCATTGTGTTGATTCCAATACTTCGGCAAGCAGATAATCGTAATAGGGATAAAAAGGAGCAGTACCGTAGGCCGTTCGTATGGCCTGCAACGTTTCCCGTTTCCATTTCTCAGGGTCGGCAATTTGCCCCGGGCGTTTTTTTTCAAGGGGAATGCGAAGCGTCTGGATACCATTCGGTCCGCGCAGCAAGGTTTGCCTGGCCGCAGGATATTGGGCCGGATTCACACCTGCGCATGCGTACCCTCGCTGCGCCAGCGTATACCAACCTGCTTCAGGAAAGAAGCCCAACGGAAGCATCAGGCCTTCATTTTCCATACCCGAAGCGGATCTTTGCATGCATGCAGCAATTGCAGGCTTGTTTTCCCAAGCACCGGATGGCGCCAATTTGCTGCCACCTTGCTCATGGGCAATAAGGCAAAGCGCCGTTCCGGTAATGCAGGGTGGGGAAGCGTCAGGAATTCAGACCGGCGTACCTTATTGCCATAACACAAGATGTCGATGTCGATGATACGCGGGCCCCAGCGTTCCTTGCGGGTCCTGCCTAATGTCTTTTCGATATCCAGCATTCGTTGCAATAAGAGAACTGGCGGCAAAGGTGTTGCCAACAAAAGCGCCTGATTCATAAACACAGGTTGATTTGTGTTGCCCCAAGGTTCGCTGAGGTAAACGGGACTCCGGGCTATTATGCTGCCTGAATTGCGTTCGAGCAGGTTTTCTGCGGAAGTAAAAATGTTTAGCGGGTCGCCCAGGTTTCCCCCCAAAAGCAGCACAGCCCGGTGCCGGAATGAATGCTTCAGCGTTGTGCGAAAACCCACTTCTTCTGGCCGACGAAGTTGATAACCATGGTGACGCCCGCAGCCAATACTACTGCAAAGAATTTGTCGGCTTTGATGGCCATCAGTTCATTGATGCTGCCACTCACGGCGCGGATGCTGAACACCATTTCGATATTGGGAATGATGCTCAGGAACAATTCATTCGAGAGAATATTCACCAGCCCGCTGAGGCCATAAAGCGTGATGTACCGGGCGAATCGCTGATTCGATTTGTCGCGCTGACCCCAGGTCCAATACTTGTTAAAATTGTAATTAGCGAATACACCGATGCCAAACCCGATTGCCTTGGCAAACCAGGTTGGCGCAGCTTGCGAAACCAGGTAATACACGCCCAGATCCAGCCCGAAGCAAATGAACCCGACGATGCTGAATTTGGTGATTTCTATATACGTATCTCTTGAGATCAAAATCCGGGCGAAGATAAGGATAGGCAACTATCTCAGTGTGAAATTTCCTGTATCAAACTCCGTCCATCCCATTGAATCTCAGTACCCATGACCAAAGGGTGGTTGTCTGGGATATGTCCGGCCGGAACACCGGATACACAAGGCTTGCCGGCCATGGAGGCGTAACGTCGCAGGATGGCTTCGGCTTCTTCGCCAAACGGAATACTGTGGTCTTTCATGTCGGTTAGCCCACCCAGTAATATGCCTCCCGCCCGGTGAAAAACACCCGCCCGGTATAGCGCAAGAGCCATGCGGTCGATATGGTACTGGTATTCGTCGAGGTCTTCGATGAAAAGTATATCGCCATCAGAAAACCACTTGTCGCCGGCCGCTTGCATGGCGTAAAGGAGCGACAGGTTGCCACCGCGCAAGACGCCGCTGAAAGGTGATACCGGAGGGTTTTGTAAGGGAGGCTCGCAGTGAAATAAACCGGTTTCCAATGCGGTAAACAGGCCGTCCAGCAGGGAAGGATGACCAAGACTGTACGGCATTGGTCCATGAACACTCATTACACCGGCCCGGAACGCTGCTGATGCCAGCAAGACCGTTATATCACTAAAGCCAATCAACCATTTCGGGTTGTTTTCGAGGGCCTCCCAGTCGGTATAATCTACAATGCGCATGCTACCATAACCACCCCTTGCGAACCAGATGGCCCGGATGGAAGTGTCGTTGAGCAACCGGTTGAGGTGCGCTGCCCTTTCTTCATCTCGCCCCGCCCATTGGTGGTAAGGCTCATGGAGTATTGGGTCGGTAACGACTTCGTAACCACGTGCTTGCAGTTGTTCAATCACAGGCGCCAGCGTTGCGGCATCGATAAAGCGCGCGGGTGCTGCCACCGCGATGCGGTCTCCCGGTTGCAGCAATGGGGGTCTGCGATCAGCCATCGTTGTTATCTGAATCCAGATCGGTCTCGTCTATCTGTTGGCGGATGGTGCCGATACGGTCGAGACAGAATTGCATGAGGCTGCGGGTCTCTGCGACGATGGCTGCGATGCGGTCGGGCCCGGGTTCGCCGTGTTCCATCTCCTGAACCAGTTCCTGCAAGCGCTTGGTGGCGCTGTCATAGGTCATTTCCTTAGCCATCCGTATCGTCTTTTACACTGCGAACTTCGGTTTCCAGCAAGCGGTTTCCAAATTGCAACTGGAGGATATCGCCGGGCGCAATCGGGTCCTCCGGCCGGAGCGCTTGCCCGTCGCGAAACACTTTCGCAAAGCCCTGTGCACCCAAACGCGCCGGATGCGCCAGCTCCAGTCTTTGACCCAGCATGCGTATCTGGTTTTCAGCGCGCTCCAGCTTCCATCTGGCCTGCATGAGGATGCGCTGCCAAACGGCGTGCAACCTGTTTTCGGCTTCATCGAGTTTGCGGTCTGCTTTCTGAAATATCCTTTCGCCGAGTTCTATCACCATGGCGAGCCAGCGCTGGTTGTGCAAAATGATTTCGGCCGCCACCTTGGTAGGCGTTTTTGAAGCCGAATGGGCCATCATATCGGCGATGCTCACATTGCGTTCATGGCCAATCCCGGTGAAGACGGGCAAGGGTGAGCGGGCAATTTCGAGTGCCAGCCTGAAATCGTCGAATACATGGAGGTCGGTGCTGGA
>CANHTS010000002.1 GCA_947463435.1 Flavobacteriales bacterium
GGAGCACCCAGATCGGTTGTGCCTGCTATCAGCCGTTGGTGCAGGTGGCGCGACCGCAGGTAACCACTGTCTACGCCTTTCAGCGTGCAGATAACCTGCTGGTTGCCGGCCTGCAATACAGCATTGTCTTCAAGTACCGGGGCAACCATGGCAACTCCCGGAATGCCACGGAGACGTGCCAATTGGGCTGAATCCAGATGGAACACCTTACCGCTCCGGCTGTTGACACGCAGGTCGGGGTGAAAATCGTTGTACACATCGAAGAGCAGGGTTTCAAAGCCATTGAGTGCAGACAGGATGGTGAGCAGCGCAAAGGCGCCCACAGCATAACCCAGCAAGGCAATGCCGCTGATGATGTTCACAGCATTGCGGCTCTTCTTGCCCAGCAGGTAGCGGATGGCTATGGTGCCCGGTAAACGCAGCACGCCGGCTCAGGATGGGTCTTCGGTATTCGGATCTTTTCGCAGCTGGTCGAAAATACGGTCCATTTTCGCTGCGTAATCGAGCGAAGTGTCGGCAAAGAAAGTCAGTTCTGGCACCTTGCGTACCTCATTGCGGATGCGGCGTGCCAGTTCATGGCGGATATCGCGGGCGTGGAGTTCAACCGCTTCCATTACAGATGCGCGGTCTGCCGCCGTGAACATGCTGAGATAGACCTTCACATACGATAAATCGGGTGTCACTTTCACCTCTGATATACTCACCAGTTGGTTGCCGAACCATTCCCGGCCTTTTTCCTGAAAGATGGCAGCCAGATCGCGCTGCACCTGTTTGGCGAATTTTTCCTGCCGGATGCTCATGTGTGCAAATTTACGGATGATTGCCGGGTATCGGGGATAAAAGCCGCTGAAACCTTCTGTCTTCCATCGGTTGGCGGGCTACATTTGTCGGACTTGGAATCAACCGTTCTCATTCCCTCAGGGGCGGGTGCTCCCGGCTTCGCTGGTATTTTGCATTGCCTCCGGGCCGATGCAAGGCTGCGTGTGCTTGCCGGCGACGCCGATCCGCTGGCGTACGGCCGTACCTTGGCAGACGGTTTCTTTCCTGTTTACCCATCCTCAGATCCATTTTATCCCGACCAGGTTTTACAGCTGGCGCAGGAACAACAGGCGGGTTTCATTCTGCCCATCACCACCCGCGAACTGCTGCCCCTGGCCGAAGCCGCCGAACGCTTTCAGTCCGCCGGGATTCAACTGATCCTTGCGCCGGCTGCAGTATTGCGCATTGCCAACAACAAGGGCTTCACCTACGACGCCATGTCCGCTGCGGGTTTAACAGTTCCTTCCTATCAGCGCGTCAAAAACCTGAACGAACTAATGGAAGTGCTCGAACCCGCTACAGCCACCGAGCGACGCATCTTCAAACCCGCCAGCGGAAATGGCAGCCGGGGCTTCGGTATCGTGCTGGCCCGCAATGAACCGCAGCGGCGGAATATCCTCACCGAAAAACCCGGACAGCCATTTTACCGGCTGAACGATTTGCCTTTTCTGTTGCCCGATCAGTTTGAAACCGATATGCTGGTCTGCGAATACTTGCCCGGCCAGGAATACTCGGTTGATCTGCTGGCCAGCCATGGCCGGCTGCACTACGCCCTGGTGCGCAGCCGGGAAAAGATGATTGGTGGTATCAGCGTGCGCGGGCGCTTTGTACCGCATCCGCAGATCCTGGATCAGACAGCGCAGATATGCAGCCTCCTGCAGCTGCACGGTCCGGCCGGCATGCAGTTCAGGCTGCGTGCAGACGGTGTGCCGGTGCTGCTGGAAATCAATCCGAGGCTGCAGGGAACGGTAAGCAGTTGCCTCGGAGCCGGCATCAATGTTCCGCTCGACGCCCTGCGGCTTTTCCAGGGAAAACCCATCGAAGGAAAACAGGGAAATGTGCGTTGGGGGGCAAATTTTGTTCGGTATTGGAGCGAATCATTTACTTTGAATAACAAAACCTTGTTGTTTACCCACAAGAATGAGTAATTTTGCTACTCAAAAATGATCGATACGCTCATCTCATCGAAAACGCGCATCAAGCTCTTGTTGAAGTTCTTCCTGAACAGCAACAACAAAGCCTATTTGCGCAACCTGGAAGAGGAATTCGGTGAGAGCACCAATGCCATCCGCATCGAACTGAACCGCTTTGAGCAGGCGGGAATGCTGACCAGTTTATCCGAAGGCAACAAGAAAGTCTTCAGTGCCAATACCCGTCATCCTTTGTTCGGCGATATCCGCAGCATTGTGATGAAATATGTGGGTATCGACCAGATCGTCGAATATGTCATCAAGCGCCTGGGCCATTTGGAGGAAGTTTACCTGGTCGGTGAGTTTGCACGCGGTTTGAGTGGCGACATCATCGACCTGGTATTCGTTGGCAATATAAATCAACACTTTCTGGCCGAGCTGGTGGAGAAAGTAGAAAAACGCATCAACCGTCGGATACGCTATATCGTATTCGACGCGGAGAGTTTCAGTGTCGAGAAAATCCGCGACAACCGTGCTGAGCCGCTGCTCCTCTGGAGCCGCTGAGCCGGGCTGAAGGCATACAATTCATTACCTGTTCAGTTGCTGCCATGTGACTGAGGAGGCGAAGCTGTGGACATGCACGAGCAGGAATTGCACTGGACCGTTATCTATGTCGCATCGCGTCAGGAGAAGGCAGTTGCCAGGAGGCTGGAGCAATTGCAGGTTGAGCATTACCTGCCGCTGGTGGCCCGTATACGCATCTGGAGCGACCGCCGTAAGAAAGTGGAAATGCCCCTGTTCAACGGCTACGTCTTTGTGCGCCCTTCCCGGTTGCAACGCGATCTGGTGCTGCAACAACCTGGAGCGGTAGCCTATGTGCGATACAACGGCAAGCCGGCCAGGGTTGGGGAAGACGAAATCCAAACCATCCGCCGGCTCATTGCCTGTGGCTACGACCTCGAAGCAACGGGTATCGATGCCTCCACAGAGCCGGGAACCATGGTGCGCATCACACAGGGTCCGCTCAGCGGTTTTGAGGGAGAGATTGTGCATACCAGCGGCGCTCAGCATTTCCTGATAGCCCTTTATTCCATCGAACAAAACATTAGGGTGAAGCTGCCGGCCGAAGCCCTCGAAGCCATTCCATCATGAAAAAAGAAAACTGGGATCTCATCATCCGACCCCACCAGCGCTTTTTCGACCTGAACCTCCGCGAGGTCTGGCGTTACCGCGACCTGGTGATGCAGTTTGTACGCCGCGATATCGTGGCCGTTTACAAACAGACCCTGCTCGGGCCGGTTTGGTTTGTAGTTCAACCCATACTCACCACCATCGTATTCACGTTTGTGTTTGGCAACCTGGCCGGATTGGCGCCAGACAATGTGCCCACAGCGCTCTTTTACATGGCAGGCATCATTCCCTGGAACTACTTCTCGGAATGCCTGATGAAGACTTCCACCACCTTCACCGGCAATGCCAGCATTTATGGGAAGGTCTATTTTCCCCGCCTCGTGATGCCTTTCAGCGTCGTCATTTCCAATATGGCCAAGTTGGGAATACAACTCATCATCCTCGCGATCGTATGGTTGTATTATTACCTCAAGGGTGGATACGATTTTCAATTGTCGCCGGTGTTGTTGCTGCTTCCGGTGGTTATCATCATCATGGCCGGGCTGGGTCTTTCGCTGGGTATCCTCATTTCCAGTCTTACCACCAAGTACCGCGATTTCGCTTTCCTGGTGGCTTTCGGGGTGGAATTGCTGAAGTTTGCCAGCACGCTGATTTTCCCCTTGTTCCTCATCAAGAACGATACCTACCGCACCATCATCTACGCCAACCCGATGACTTCCATCATCGAAACCTTCCGCTTCGCGCTGATGGGCAAGGGTGCCGAATTCAATCCGATGGCACTCGTGTACAGCGCGGTCTTTATGGTGGTGGTTTTTCTATTCTCTACGCTCCTGTTCAACCGCGTGGAGAAATCATTCATGGATACAGTCTGAAGCATGTCGCGCATTGTCATAGAAGCTGAAAATATCAGCAAGCAGTATCGCCTCGGCGTGGTTTCGGGCAAGACCCTGAGCGACGACCTGAAGCGCAGTTTGTACCGCATGCTCGGCAAACCGGATCCGCTGGCTACCGTGGGCGTCGAAAACGACCGCACCACCGTCACAGACAGCCAGTATGTCTGGGCCCTCCGCGATATCAATTTCGAAGTGGAACAGGGCGAAGTGCTGGGTATCATCGGCCGCAATGGCGCAGGTAAATCGACCCTGCTCAAAATCCTGTCGCGGGTTACCATGCCCAGTACCGGCGAAATCCGAGTAAAGGGCAGAATCGCCAGCCTTCTTGAAGTGGGAACGGGTTTTCACCCCGAGCTCACCGGGCGAGAGAACATCTTCCTTAATGGTGCCATTCTCGGCATGACCAAGAATGAAATCAAGCGCAAGTTTGATGAAATCGTGGCTTTCAGTGGTGTGGCGCGTTATATTGATACACCGGTAAAGCGCTATTCCTCCGGCATGTATGTGCGCCTGGCTTTTGCCGTGGCCGCGCATCTCGAACCTGAAATCCTGGTAATTGACGAAGTGTTGGCCGTTGGCGATTCCGAGTTCCAGAAGAAGTGTCTGGGAAAGATGAAGGAAGTAGCCGGTGGTGGCAGAACCGTGCTGTTCGTGAGCCATAACATGGGTGCCGTAAGCGATATCTGCGACAAGGCGCTGCTGATCGAAAAGGGCCGGATTTCGGCGCGTGGACAGGCTGATGCGGTCATCCGCGAATACGTCAACCAGACCCTGCGCTTCGACCTGAGCAGCAAAGACAGCCTCAGCGACCCCCAGTTCAGGCGCGGCAGCGGCCATGTACGCATCGGCGGGCTCCGCATGTTCAACGCCCTCAGCGGAGAAGAAACCAACGAATTTGAACCCGGTAACGATGTGCGCATCGAAATCGATATGGAAGCGCATCAGGCCACTGATGAACTCTACTTCCTCATGGGCCTGCGCTCTTCCCTCAGCCGCGAAATGGTAACCTCCACCGGGAGGATTGCCCTGGGCGGTATGAGCGGCGGACAAACCAAGAAGGCATCCGTCCTGTTGCCGGCCCTCAACCTCTCTCCCGGCGTGTACGAAACCTATTACTGGATCGGCAGCCGCATGCAGGAGCACCCTTACGACGTAATCGACAACCTTACCGCACCGCTCGTGGTAAAAATACCGGCCGATGGCCAAGCCCTGAGCACCGGTTACTTTAAACTCCCATTCAAACTAGACCTATGAGCAACGTATTGGACCTGAACGGCAAGAGCATCCTTATTACCGGAGGAACCGGATCGTTCGGAAAGAAATTTGTGGAAACAGTGGCCAAGCGCTTCCCTGGCGTAAAACGCCTGGTGGTGTACTCGCGCGACGAACTGAAGCAGTTCGAGATGAGCCAGTTGTATCCCGAGAAAGATTATCCTTTCATGCGCTTCTTTATCGGCGACGTGCGCGACGGCGATCGTTTCCGTCGCGCCTGTGAAGGCATCGACATCATCATCCACGCTGCCGCACTCAAACAGGTACCAGCCGCTGAGTACAACCCGATGGAGTGCATCAAGACCAATATCTTCGGGGCCGAGAATGTAATCGACGCCGCGCTCGACATGGGCGTGAAGCATGTGGTTGCCCTCAGCACCGACAAAGCAGCTGCTCCTATCAACCTCTACGGGGCCACCAAGCTCTGCTCAGACAAACTTTTCGTAGCCGCGAACAACTTCAAAGGCCAGCGCGAAGTGCGTTTCTCGGTGGTGCGCTACGGCAACGTAATCGGTTCACGCGGATCGGTGATTCCTTTCTTCCTGTCTCGCCGCAACGATGGAGTTTTGCCCATTACGCATGCCGACATGACGCGTTTCAATATTTCGCTCGAAGACGGGGTGAACCTCGTATTCTATGCGCTGGGCAATGCCTGGGGCGGTGAAATCTTTGTGCCGCGCATTCCTTCCTACCGTATCCTCGACGTGGCCAAAGCGATTGCTCCCGATGCCCGCCACGAAATAGTCGGCATCCGTCCGGGTGAGAAACTCCATGAAGAGATGATCACCGAAACCGATGCCATCAATACCATCGAATTTAAAGATTATTTCGTGATATGCCCGAGCATGCCCATCTGGCAACCATCCGAACTGGCCGCAGCCTTCGGCGGAAAAATGTGCGATTACGGTTTCAAATACAATTCAGGAACCAATCCGGATTTCATGACGGTTGATCAAATCCGCGACCAGATCATCCAGCACGTCGATCCCACTTTCGGACGTTAATCCATGAGCAGCGCCAAGAAACCGGAACATCCCATTCCCTACGGCCGTCAGGACATCAACGCAGACGACCTGGCCGCGGTGGTAGCCGCCCTGCAGGGCGATTTTCTCACCCAGGGTCCGGCCATCGCGCAGTTTGAAGCGGAGTTCGCCGCCTGGTGTGGCAGCCGTTATGCCGTTGCCGTGAGCAATGGTACAGCAGCTCTGCACCTCTGCACCCTGGCTCTCGGCGTGCAGCCCGGCGAGAAGGTCATCACCACGCCCATCACCTTTGCCGCTTCGGCCAATTGTGTGCGCTATTGCGGTGGCGAAGTCGTATTTGCGGATATCGATCCCGCCACGGCATTGCTCGATATCGAAGCTGTGCGCAGCCTCCTCGATGCCGCACCTGCAGGGACCTATAAAGGCGTAATTCCGGTCGATTTCGCCGGCAATCCGGTGAATCTCGAAGCCTACCGCGCCCTTGCCGACCAACACGGATTGTGGATCATCGAAGACGCCTGCCATGCTCCCGGCGGCGCCTTCACAGACAGCAAAGGCAACAAACAGCGCTGCGGCAACGGCCAATTTGCTGATCTTGCCATCTTCTCTTTCCACCCGGTGAAGCATATCGCCACGGGTGAAGGCGGGATGATCACCACCAACAATCCCGAGCTGTATGAAAAGCTCCTCATGCTGCGCACCCACGGCATCACCCGTGATCCGGCGCGCATGCACGAGAACCACGGCGGCTGGTACCACGAAATGCAGACATTGGGCTACAATTACCGCATCACCGACTTTCAGTGTGCCCTTGGAAGCTCGCAGCTCAAGAGAGCCGACGCCGGCCTGGCCAGGCGCCGTGCCATTGCCGCGCGCTACGATGCAGCGTTCAGCGGAAGCAAGGTGGGAACCCTGCAAACCACAGCAGGCGCAGATCACGCCTATCACCTCTATGTGATTCTCAGCACCGACCGCAAAGGCTTGTACGACTATCTCCGCGAAGCCGGCATCTTTGCCCAGGTACATTATATTCCCTGTCATACGCATCCGTATTACCGCGGCCTGGGTCACCAACCCGGCGACCATCCGCGCAGCGAAGCGTATTACAGCCAATGCCTCAGCCTGCCCATGTATCCAACCCTGACGGAAGAGGAACAGGCCTATGTAATTGAAAAAGTGCTCGCTTTTCACGCTTGAGCAGTCTCGCCATCATCACAGCCCGCGGCGGCAGCAAACGCATCCCCGGAAAGAACATACGTCCTTTCCTAGGGAAGCCTGCGCTTGGCTGGCCGGTCGAAGCCGCCCTGAACAGCGCGTGTTTCAGCGAAGTGATGGTGAGTACCGACGATGAAGCCATCGCAGCAACGGCCCTGGCCCATGGCGCTACCTTGCCCTTCATGCGCAGCAGTGAAACGGCCAACGACCATGCTACGCTGGCCGATGTAGTGAAAGAAGTGTTGGATGGCTACGCCGCCCGCGGCAAAACCTTCGACAGTGTGTGCTGCCTGCTGGCTACTGCTTTCTCGATCACAGAAGTGAGCCTCAGGGAAGCCTTCGCGCTCCTGGAAGTTCCGGAAACCGATGGCGTGATGCCGGTGGTCCGTTTCGGGTTCCCCATCCAGCGCGCCTTGTACATGAACGAACGCCGTGAAGTAGGTTTCATGCATCCCGAGCACCGCCTCACGCGCAGCCAGGACCTGGAGCCTGCGTTCCACGACAGCGGGCAGTTTTACCTGCTCAAGACGGCGGCCTTTGCCAGCCAGGGCCGCATCATCGCCGACCGCATGCGGGGCATAGAATTGCCCTGGTATGCTGCGGTGGATATTGACGAAGAAAGCGATTGGCAGCGTGCTGAGGCACTGCTTTCCCATTTGCGCAACAAGACTTGAAGTGAAAACAGTTTACCTGCGGGCTGACGGTGGAACCAAAACCGGCTGGGGGCATATCAACCGCCTGGCCGGGCTGGCCTCCATGCTCCGGGCAAGCTTCAATACCGTATTCGTGACAGCGGCAGCCGAAACCCACCTGCTCAGCAAACTGCGCGGCCATGCCGACCGCGTGGTGCAGTTGCCGGAGTTGGCTGAACCCGATTTTGCAAGCGACTTTCGGGGGCTGGAAACACAAGGACATATCCTTGTAGCCGACGGTTACCACTTTCCGGAGGACTATTTTCCGGCCGCACGCGCCGCCGGCATGCGCACGGTCTTCATCGACGATTTTGCCCGCGGGCCCTTTCATTGCGATTGTGTCATCAACCATGCACCGGCCTGTGCCTCGGCCTATGTAAACTTACCGGATTCCATCCGGCTTTGCGACGGCATCGCGTATGCCTTGTTGCGGCCGGCTTTTTATACAGCCATCAGCGGTAGCCCAGATCCCCGGCGCATCCTCTTGTCGATGGGCGCGGCCGACCCGGAATCCTGGACGCTGAAACTGCTGAAGGAATTGGTTCCAGCCTTCCCTTCCTTGGAATGGCAGGTGATGCTTACAGGTTCCTTTGAAGCGCAACACCGCGCTGCGCTCGCACAATTTGCGGATGCGCACAAGCAGGTGGTTTTGCATCCCGACCTCGATGCGGAAGCCGTTTGTGGCTTGATGGAATCTTGTGGTCATGCGTTGGTTTCTGCCAGTACTACCCTTTTCGAAGCCTGGTCGCGCGGCATTTTTGCTGCCGCCCTGGCCTATACCGACAACCAGCGCCTCATTTACGAAGGCATGGTGCAACAGGGCATGGCGTTTCCGTTTTTGGCGGCCGATGCAAAGGCTTCGCTGACCGCCTATCTGGCGTATGAAGGACAGCGTTGCCGACGCAGCGCAACCTGGAATCCACCTGCAACCCTGCGCAAGGTGTTTGAAGAACTCGCAGCCTGAAGCAAGATACAGATTGAACAAGCGCATCGGCATATTGGCTTCCGGCGGATTGGGTGAAAGCGTACTGCGCAGCCTTCCCGTGCATCCTGCGTGGATTGCTACCGACAGCGCTTCTGCCGGCATCATTGCCTTTGCCGAATCTGCCGGTATTCCGCTCTTTAAAGGAAACCCGAGGAAGGGGAGGCTGGCGGCTTTTCTGGCTGAACATCCTGCAGACCTGCTCCTTTCGGTGAATTACCTCTTTCTGCTGGAGGAAGATGTACTGCAACAGGTGCGCGACCGTATCAATTTCCACGGAAGCCTCTTGCCAAAATACCGCGGCCGTACGCCGCATGTATGGGCTATCATCAACAACGAAACGCAGGCCGGTATTACGGCCCATTTGATGGAAACCGGTTGCGATACCGGTGATATCGTGCTGCAGGAAGTGGTTCCGATAGGCGAGGAGGACACCGGCGCCGACTTGCTGCGTGCCTATGCGGAGCGCTATCCGCACCTCGTAAACCGTGCAGTGGAAATGTGGATGGAAGGAACCCTTGCACGCAGCCCGCAGGACCACGAGAAGGCCAGCTTCTTCGGAAAGCGCAGTCCGGAAGACGGCGGTATCAACTGGAACTGGCAGCGCGAACGCATCCGCAATTGGGTGCGCGCCCAAGCAGAGCCCTATCCGGGTGCCTTTACTTTCGCCGGAGAACACAAAGTAATCATCGACCGTGTGGCTTACAGCGATGCCGGCTTTTCCTGGGACATGCCCAATGGTCTCGTGCTCGGTACCGGTCCCAACCCCTTGATAAAAACAACCAATGGCGCATTGGAACTCGTTTCCGTGCGCAGCGGTCTGGAACAACTCCAGCCCGGTCTGGTATTGCATTCCATATGAAAATAGGTCATTTCAACCTTACAGAAAACGGCCGCGTGATGCTGATTGCCGAATTGTCGGCCAACCACAATCACCGCCTCGATGTGGCCATAGACACCATCCGGGCAGCGGCCAAAGCCGGCGCGGATGCGATCAAGCTGCAGACCTATACGGCAGATACGCTCACAATCGATTGCGACAACGAACATTTCCGCATCGGGCACGGCACCTTGTGGGATGGCAAGACGCTATACAACCTATACAAGGAAGCCTATACGCCCTGGGAATGGCATGCCGAACTCTATCGCATTGCGCGGGAAGAAGGGCTGGTCTGCTTCAGCAGTCCCTTTGATGCAACGGCTGTTGATTTCCTGGAGGCCCTCGATACGCCGGCACACAAGATTGCATCCTTCGAGATTCAGGATATTCCGCTCATCCGCTACGCTGCATCGAAAGGCAAACCCATCATTATCAGTACGGGCATCGCCATGGAAGAAGACGTGCGCCTGGCGGTAGAAACCTGCCGTGCAGCAGGCAACGATCAGGTTGTGTTGCTCAAGTGCACTTCGGCTTACCCGGCACCGCTGGAAGAAGCCAATCTCCGCACCATGCAGGATCTCCGCGAGCGCTTCGGGGTGATGGTCGGCGTTTCTGACCATACGATGGACCATACGGTGCCTGTTGTGGCAACGGCACTCGGGGGTTGCCTGATTGAAAAGCACTTCATTCTCGACCGTAACCTCGGCGGTCCGGACGCTGCGTTCTCGCTCGACCCGGCCGGTTTTGCCGAGATGGCGCGGCAGGTGCGCGACGTGGAAACGGCCCTCGGGCGCGTGAGCTATGAACGTTCGGAATTGGTGGAGAAGAACCGCAAGTTTGCCCGTTCGCTTTTTGTGGTTGACGATGTGAAAGCCGGTGAGGCCATCACGGCAGCCAATGTGCGGTCAATCCGGCCGGGCTTTGGCCTGCACCCGCGGTATTACGATACCGTGCTCGGCAAGACCTTTACCCGCGACATCGTGCGCGGAACGCCGCTCTCGGCAGACCATATTGCAGGCTTCAGCGCCTGAACCTGCATCTTTTCAAACAACCGATGAAAGTCGCCTTCTTCAGTTCACATATCCTCTGGGATACCCATTACGAGACGGAGCTCGAGATCATGCAGCGCCATCTCGATGCCGGTGATGAAGTATACCAGTATGTGTGCAATGCAGAGATGACCGCCTGCGACGTGAACCCAGACCACGGCTTCAGCCGTTGCGTGCAGTGCATGGCCAAGCGCCGCCACGGACGAAGCTTGCTGAGCAAGGAAGTTCCTACGCAATCCTACCAACAACTGCACGCTGGAGACCAACGCCGCATCGATGCATTCATGGCCCAATTGCCCGGGGAACTGGATGCCTTCAAGGCCTTGCGCTTCGATCACTTTGACGTGGGTTACGCGGTGGTTTCTTCCATCGTCAGCCAGCTGGAGAATCCGAAACCGGATATCCGCGCCAACCGCTTCCTTTTTGAAAGCTTCACCCGGGCTGCCCTCGAGGTATACCTCTCTTTCATGCACCGCCTGCAGGCCGACAAGCCCGACCGCATCTATATTTTCAACGGAAGGCTGGCACAGGTGAAGGGCGTTTTCCGCGCTGCACAGGCTTGCGGCATTCCCTGCCATATCCACGAACGCGGCAACACGTTCCGGCTCTACGGCATCTTCGAAGACCATTTGCCCCACGATATCCGGCGCATGGGAGAGAAGATGGAAGCCTTCTGGCACAGCGGGGAAGACGAAGCCGAAAAAGAACGCCTTGCTGCATTTTTTTTCGAAAACCGGCGCAAGGGCGTATTACTCTCCTGGAAATCGTTCACCGACAAGCAGGTGAAAGGCTTGTTACCCGACGGTTTCGATCCGGATAAGAAGAACATCATGATCTTCAACTCTTCGGAGTTTGAGTTTGCCTCCATCGGTCCGGAATGGGACAATACCATTTACCGCGACCAGAACAACGGGGTAACGCGCATTTGTGCCGATATGGCCGCGCACCCGGAATACCATTTTTACATGCGCTTGCATCCCAATCTTGCCACAGCCGACCCGGCGAACTACGAAAAGGTCCGACAATTGCATGCGCCCAATCTAACGGTAATCATGCCCGATGCGCCGATAGACAGTTACCATTTGCTCGACGCCGCATGGAAGGTGATTACTTTCGGTTCGACCATGGGCATGGAAGCCACCTGGTGGGGCAAGCCATCGATCATGGCCGGGCACTGTTTGTACGAATGCTTCGATTCCATTTACAAACCGAATGACCATGATGAATTGCTGGGCATGCTGCTCGACCCCGAACTGCCGCCCTGCGACAAGGCCGACGCCCGCAAGTTCGGTTACTTCTATGCAGCCTACGGGCATCCATATAAATACTACGAGCCGATCGACTACAAATCTGGTACCTATCGCGGTGTCCATCTGGAACCCAAACTGAGACCGGCCGAAGAACGGATCATGGAGCGCTACTGGAAATACCGTCGTTTCTCCTTGCTTCGCCAACCCCTTGAGCGCACAATCCTGCGCAAGCTGCATGACTGAAATGCTGCCCAAGGTCTCCATCGTTATGCCCGCATACAACGCCGGGCAGTACATCGCCGAAACGATTGCTTCGGTACAGGCGCAGACCATGACCGACTGGGAGCTGGTGATTACCGACGACGGATCGACAGACCAGACAGCAGCGGTCGTGGAAGCGCTGGCTGTGGCAGACCCGCGCATCCGGCTCTACCGCCAGCAAAATGGCCGGCAGGGCAAGGCGCGCAACCTGGCCTTGAAGCATACAAAGGCTGCCTGGATAGCGTTTCTGGACGCAGACGACCTTTGGCATCCGGAGAAGCTCAGCCGGCAATTTGATGTCATAGAGGCGCATCCCGAGGCAGAATTGGTGTTTACAGCCGGCATCAGTTTCGACAGCGACAGTGGAGAGGAGAAGGAAACCCATCCTGCCCACAACGGCCTCCTGGATCGGGATGAGATCTACCTCGAAATCTTGCGTGGATACAGCCTGCCGGTCTTGTCGGTACTCGTGCAGCGCGCCTGGATAGATAAGGTAGGAGGCTTCGGCGAAGCGTTGCCCTTGCAAAACGCCGAAGATTATCAGCTTTGGTTGAAAATGGCGGACGTAGGTGTACAGATGTACGGCTTGAATGAGTCATTATTCCGCTACCGCATCCATACGGCACAGACCACCTTTCAAGACGGCGTGAACCTGCCGAATGTGCTCTGGGCCCTGTCGCTTGCAAAGCTCGGCCGCATCAGCGAACAGGCGAAGCGCCGTCTCATGGAGCAAAGGTTGAACCGTTATCTTGTGCACCATGTAGACGAACTCAGCGGCGAGCGGTTGAACAAAGTCATTGTTTTGTACCAATCGCCATTGGGCAAAACGGGCTTGTATTACCAGATAAGACTCCGCTTGCTGGCCGGCAAATCGAATTTCAAGAATTGGGCATACGGAAACCTGAATCTCAAATTGGAGACCCCGGAAATCTACCGCATCCATTCAAGCAATACGGAAATTTGAAACCATGAACAAACTGCCTGTTTCGGCACTGGTTGCATCCTGCAACGAGGGCCATATGCTCGAAGATTGCCTCAGGAGTTTGCAGTTCTGCGACGAAATATTCGGAATCGACCTGCAATCAGACGACAATTCCATGGAATTGTTTCGGAAATATGCCACCCAGGTTGAAACTTTTCAGCGCGTACCGATGATCGAACGCGTGCATCCGCATTTCATCGACAAGTTGAAGCACGACTGGATCATATTGATAGACCCTGATGAGCGCATCATGCCGGCGCTGGCTGCATCGATAGCCGAAGAACTGCAGAAGGTGGAACCGGAAATTGCCGCTCTGAGGGTTCCGATGATCAACCATTTCAAGGGCCGTGCACTGAAGGGCACCACTTATGGCGGCATTATTTACGCGCGCCTGCTGTACCGCCGCTCCGGCATCACGGTAGACGACGACGTGCACAAAGGCATCAAGCTCAGACCCGGTTTTGACAGAAAGAAAATCAGGTTCACCGGCGAGAACTACGACAAGCACCTGTGGTGCAATAGCTGGAAACAATTGGCCGACAAGCACCGCCGTTACCTGCTTGGAGAAGGCCAGGCGCGCTACAACGAGGGTCTCCGGCACAGTTTCAAGGAGCAGTGGATGGCGTTTTTCCGAACCTTCTATTTCAGTTTCAAGGGATTGAAGGGCTATAAGGATGGCCTGACGGGTTTGATGATTTCATTCATGGAAGCCCGATATGAATTTCTGTCCTGGGCCGGACTGAAGGCTTATCAACGAACAATACAAAAGCAATAGAATCGGACAGCGCCTGCTCGCCTATCAGACGCTGCATGAACAAATTTCCCATCTCCGCACTGGTTGCCTCTTACAACGAAGCGCAACTATAAGAAGACTGCCTGAAATCGCTGCAATTTTGCGATGAAGTGGTGGTGGTTGATTATTTGAGACACAACACGGCAGAAATTGCCCGAAGCTGGGCTAGAAGATAGCATTTAGAACCGGAATATGTTCCTTATTTCTACGTGCACCACCACAAATACATACCGTCTTTGAAGCACAATTGGTTTATCCTGATTGATCCGGATAAACGGATTATGCCGGCGCTGTCGATAGGTGCTTTTCTGCAAACCGTTGCAGCCGACATTGCAGCCATACGCGTAACGATGATCAACCACTTCAAGGGGAAGGCCCTAAAAGGAACCACTTATGGTGGAATCGTCTATGCGCGGATCCTGGATTTCAAGCCTGGCATCAGCATCGACGACGATGTACACAATGGCATCAGGGTATTGCCAGGGTTCGATAAGACCAAGATTTGGTTTGAAATGGAGAATTACGACCGGCATCTCTGGTGCAACAGCTGGGCGCAGTTGTTACGACAAGCGCAGGCGTTATTTGCTTGGCGTAGGCCAGGCGCGCTATAACGAAGGCAGGAGTTACCGCTTCGGAGACGAATGGAAAGGGCTACTGCGCATGTTCTATTTCAATTTCAAGGGCATGAAAGGTTACAAGGATGGGCTGCGCGGGCTAGGTGTCTCGCTGAAGGAAGCGCGTTACGGGTTCATCGCCTGCCGCCGACTCAGAGATGATCAACACGCGCAGACCGCGCTGTCGGAAAATTTAAGAACTAAAGAAAACAGGCTAACATAACCCTCCCTATGTGCGGTATTGCAGGAATCTGGAGACTGAATAACCAAAACGTTGGTTTAGAAGAACTTAGGCAGTTTACGGACAGTTTATTGCACCGTGGGCCTGACGGTGCTGGCTACGAATTGCTCGACGATAAGCGGCTCGGCCTTGGTCAGCGGCGGCTTTCCATCCTTGATACTTCCGAGTTGGCCAGCCAGCCTATGTTTTTTGCCGATGGCAGGTATGCCATTGTGTACAACGGAGAAGTCTACAATTTTCTCGAGTTGCGCAAGGAGCTGGAAGGCAAGGGTCATGTTTTCCGTTCCGGCAGCGACACCGAGGTGATACTGGCGGCATGGGCCGAATGGGGTAAGGCTTGCCTTGACCGGTTTAACGGCATGTGGGCTTTCGCCATCTGGGACCGCGACCGGCGTGAATTGTTCCTCGCCCGCGATCGGTTTGGGGTGAAGCCCTTGTACTACATTCACAAGCCCGGGGAGTTCTTTGCCTTTGCTTCCGAATCGCAGGCTTTCCGCTTTGTTGCCGGGCATAAGCGCGAATTTGAACTCGACCATATCACCGTTGCCCTGCGCGATACCCTGGTATTGGAAGGTGCGGGATGTACGATATACAAGCATACCTGGCAGCTGTTGCCTGGTCATTGCATGCTGCTGCGCGCCGACGACGCGGTGGCGCAGCAAGTGCGCTGGTACAATATTCTGGATCACAAGCGCCCGGTTCCGGCCAAGTATGAAGACCAGGTGGCGGAATTCCGCGCGCTGTTTGAAGACGCATGCCGCATCCGGTTGCGCAGCGATGTGCCTGTTGCATCGGCGCTGAGCGGAGGGCTGGATTCTTCATCGGTATACTGCATGGTTCACCACCTCAAGAAGAAGTACGGAGACGGTGAACGGGAGTCTGGCAACTGGCAACAGGCCATTACGGCATCTTTCCCGGATACGGCGATGGATGAGGTGGAATATGCGCGCATCGTGGCAAAGCATGTGGGCGAGGAGAACTGGCATTGCATCACCAACCGTTTTAATGTGTTGTCGGATGTGATGGAAGAAACCACCCGCCGCTATGATTCCATTTCGCCTACACCGATAGCCTCCATCAACCCGGTTTACCGCGGCATCCGTGAACACGGTGTGATCGTTTCGCTCGACGGGCACGGTGCCGACGAAATGCTCTACGGGTACCGTTACACCCTATTTGATTTATTCGCCCACCACGCTTGGTCAGGAAGCGAGAAGCGGGCCAGGGAAATCGGCGAAATTCTCACGCAGCTATACGCATATGAGCAAAGGCCACCGATAGCCAGAAAATTGGATAAGCAGTTGTTGGAAGCATCGCGCGTGCGCAAATCGTTCCTCCACCGGCTCAAGCGAATTGTAAAACCTTCACATCCAACAGCTGTCTTGCGCGATCGCCGCACCGGCCTCAAAACACCACCGGCCGAGGCTTATAACTTCGCTCATCTGCCGCTCGATGAGCGGGTGTTGTACGAAGATTTCTTCCTCTACAGTCTGCCTACTTTCCTCTGCGACTTCGACCGTGCTTCGATGTTCAATCATGTCGAAGTGCGCATGCCATTCATGGATTACCGCCTGGTCGAATTCTGTTTCTCCCTCCCTGCGGAAAGCAAACTGGGCGGCGGTTATACCAAACGCATACTCCGCGATGCCATGAAAGGAATTGTGCCTGAGGAGATCCTTACCCGCACCTTTAAAGTCGGAATTGCAGCACCGTTCCAGCATTGGTTAAATACCTATTTGAAAGAATGGGCGCTGGAGAAAATGAAAACCGATATATTCGCATACGCTTGCGAAAAACAGGGTGTAGAGGCAGAAAACCTCATCAAAGCATTGAAGAACAATGCGCTCGACGATGTAATCTCAAACCAGATATGGCTTGGTTTGAACTTAACGATGCTCGAACCCTGAGTGCGCAAACGCACGTTTTCAATCTAAAACACCATCAAGGTGACCAACGAAGTTAAGGTTTGCGCCAAGTGCGTCCTGGATACGCATGATGTTCCCGATCTGAAGCTGGATCAGGAAGGTATATGTCAGTATTGCCGCCGGTTCGAGACGGAATATTTGAACAACCCATTGGGTGAGCAGGAAAAAGTTCACCTGCTGGACAAAATGAAGGATACCATCCGCAAGGCGGGCAAAGGCAAGAAATACGATTGCATCCTGGGCCTGAGCGGTGGCGTTGATAGTTCGTACATGGCCTATCTGGCGAAAGACTGGGGCCTTCGTCCGCTCATCGTGCATTTCGACAATGGTTGGAATTCGGAGTTGGCCGTGAAGAATATCGAAAGCATCATTGCTTACACCGGTTTCGATTTGTACACGCATGTGGTGAACTGGGATGAGTTTCGCTCCCTCCAGCTCGCCTATATTAAATCGGGCGTGCTTGACTGGGAAGTGCCGACAGATCACGGTTTCATGGGTGCCCTTTTCCGAGCAGCGAAGAAGGAAGGCATCAAGCACATCCTCACGGGCACCAATCACCAGACCGAAGGCATCCTTCCCAAGAGCATGTCATCCAACAAAGACGACAGCATCAATATCCTCGACATTGCCCGGAAGTTCGGCGCACAGCCTTTCAAGACCTATCCCTTTGTCGGTCCGCTGCGCCATATTTACTACACCGAAATCTACGGTTTCGAGCGCCATGCGCCGCTGAACTGGATCGATTACCATAAAGACAGGGCCAAGGAAACCATCATCCGCGAGATGGGCTGGCGCGATTATGGTGGCAAGCATTACGAATCTGTTTTCACGCGTTTTTACCAGGGCTATGTGTTGCCGGTGAAGTATGGCGTCGACAAGCGCAAAGCGCACTTTGCCTCCCTGATCAATTCTGGACAGATGACACGCGAGGAGGCCATGGAAATACTGAAGACAGATCCTTACGGCAATGAAGACCTCAAATGGCAGGATTTTGAATTCGTAGCCAAGAAGCTCGGCATGAGCCAGGAGGAACTCCATGCCATACTTGCCGAGAAGCCGGTTTCGCACCAGCATTACCGCACCATTTACCATTCGTCATACCGCAATATCCGGCGCTGGGTCAAACTCGGCCTCTACTATACTTCCGCTTCCACCTGGAAACGGAAAATCCGCAGCCTGCTCAAGCGCGGCTGATCTCTCCTTTCATGGGTAACAAGGCCCTCAAGGTTTACTATTGCTATACTTCCGGCGGAACAACCTCGTCTTCAGTACAGGATAAGATTGGGTCGCAGATCCACGCCTTGCGTGCAGCCGGTGTGGATTGCCGCGGTGTGTATTTCACCACAGCGGTGGAACAGGAAACGCCGCTTGGCGAAGCCATCACACTCCTGCCGGTGCGCCGTTCCACAAGCCGTTGGTTCCGTCCGATAGACCAGGCGGCCATCACCCTGCGCACCATGGATGCATGGTTGCAGGCACATGCCGCCGATGCCGACTTCATCTACCTTCGTTATCCGGGTGCTTCGGCCGCGCTTTTCCGCATGGCGAAACGCTTGGGGAGGAAGCTGATATCCGAGCACCAAGGCAAGGAAATCATTGAAATACTGGAAGCCAAAGGACAGCATCCGTTCGGATTGCGCCCTTCGAAACTCCTCAGCTGGCTGCTGTTCCAGTTTCTTCCGATTTACAACGAGCGGCGCTATGGAAACCGTTTTGCGCAACGCATCGGCGCAATCGTTACCGTGACCCATGAACTGGCTGCCTATCAACGTGCCAAGGGTTGTGAGAAGGTGACGGTAATTCCCAATGGCATCGACACCGCGCGTTTTCCGGTGCGCAATGCACCGGCCTTGGGCGACCATATCAACCTGCTCTTCCTGAAAGGAACATCCACGCTTGCCAGCTGGAATGGCCTGGACCGCCTGATTGCGAGCATCGATGCCTATCATGCCCAACGGCCTGAAACGGCGCATCACTTCCGCATCCTCATTTGCGGTAAGTTCATGGAAGGCGAAATTCCAACGAGGGACTATATCGAGCATCTGGGTTATTTGCGCGGGGCGGAATTGGAAGCTGTTTTCAACCGCGCCCATCTGGCTGTTTCGACGCTTTGTTCTTACAGGCGCGGCCTGGAAGAGTCTGCCATCCTGAAAACAAGGGAATATTTTGCACGCGGCATTCCGTTCATCTTCGCCTATACCGACGTCGATTTCGACAACAGCGAAACCGTGCGCAGCAATACGTTGCGTTTCCCAAACAGCGATGCACTGATGGACATGGCTGCCGTTGAGGTTTTTGCCCGCGGGCGCATGGCAGATCTGCAGCATCCTGCCGATATGCATGCCTGGGCCGAAGGGCAGCTCGACTATCGCATCAAAATGAAAAAACTACGGGATTTTCTTCTCGAACTACAACAAGCATCATGACGGTACAATTCGGAATCATCGGTTGCGGGCGCATTGCCCAGCGCCATGCGGAACACATCCAGAATAACGGCAAACTCATTGCGGTATGCGATATCGACCCCGCGAAGGCCAAAGCCATGGGTGAGCAATACGGCGCTGCGGTTTTCAACAGCGTAGACGACATGCTGGCCGCTGGTTTAGCCATGGATGTGGTTTCCATTTGCTCTCCCAACGGATTGCATACCAAACACTCCGTTCAGTGCCTCAATGCCGGCTACCATGTGCTCTGCGAAAAGCCGCTGGCCATCCGCGTGCAGGATTGCGGCGAGATGATACAGGCAGCTGAACGCAACAACCGACGCCTTTTTGCCATCAAGCAAAACCGCTTCAATCCACCCGTTGCGGCTGTTAAAAATGCCATCGACGAAGGCCGGCTGGGCAGGATTATGAGCGTGCAGCTCACTTGCTTCTGGAACCGCAATCCCGATTACTACGCCAATTCGTGGAAAGGCACCAAAGACCTGGATGGCGGTACTTTGTACACCCAGTTCAGTCACTTCGTAGATCTGCTCTATTGGATGGTTGGCGATGTGCGCAATGTGCAGGCTTATATGGGCAATTACGCGCACCAGGGCATTATTGAATTTGAAGACACCGGAGCCGTGATACTCGAGTTCCACAATGGAGCCATCGGCACCATCAACTATACGGTGAACAGCTATCAGAAGAATATGGAAGGCTCGCTTACCATTTTCGGTGAAAAAGGAACGGTGAAAATCGGAGGTCAATACCTGAACGAACTCGAATACCAGAACATCGCTGATTTCCGCATCGAAAACCTTCCAGAAGGAAACAAAGCCAATAACTACGGCAATTACCAGGGATCGATGAGCAACCACGACAAGGTGTACGAAAACCTGGTGCAGGTGTTGGAGCATAATGCCAGCATCACGACCAATGCCTTTGAAGGACTGAAGACGGTCGAGATCATTGACAAGATTTACCGCAGCGCCCAACACACTTCATTTGAAGCCTGAGATGCATCAACCGCGTATATTCAAATCGCACATCAAAGAGGATGTTGTTTTTGGTCCGGGTTGCACGGTAGTGGAGCCGGTAAACCTGTACGGTTGTGAGATCGGAGAGGGCACGTTCATCGGCCCTTTCACCGAGATCCAGAAAGACGTACAAATCGGTTCATATACCAAAGTGCAGTCGCATACCTTTATTTGCGAACTGGTTACCATTGGCAGCCATTGTTTCATTGGGCACGGAGTGATGTTCATCAACGACCTATTCAGCCACGGCGGACCGGCGCGGGGGGATAAATCGCTCTGGAAAAGCACCCGTATTGGCGATCATGTTTCCATCGGTTCAAACTGCACCATTTTACCGGTTGAAATTTGCGACCATGTGGTGATTGGCGCCGGCGCGGTGGTCACCAAATCCATTACAGAACCCGGTGTATATGCCGGCAATCCAGCAAAAAAAATCAGAAATCACTCATGAGTACCCATATTCCTTTCGTAGATCTCAAGGCCCAGTATCAGGGCATTCGGGAAGAAATTGACGCAGCTGTGTCTGCCGTTATTTCAGAAACCGCTTTCATCGGTGGCAAATATGTGAAGCAGTTTGAAGATGGCTTTGCAGCCGCATACGGCGTATCGCATGTGGTGAGCTGTGCCAATGGAACAGACTCCCTGTATATCATCATGAAGGCGCTGGGCATCGGTCCGGGCGACGAAGTAATCACCGTTGCCAACAGCTGGATTTCCAGTTCTGAAACCATCAGCCAGACCGGAGCCAGGCCGGCTTTTGTGGATATCGACCCTGTTTATTGGTCGATGGACGAAAACCTGCTCGAAGCGGCCATCAACCCGGCAACCAAAGCGGTTATTGCGGTACACCTGCAGGGCCAGATGGTCAATATTGAACGCATTGCCGAAATCTGCGCCGCGAAGGGAATCCACCTGATTGAAGATTGCGCACAGTCGCATTTTTCCACTTTCAAGGGCAAGAAAGCCGGTCTCTTCGGCATAGCCGGTTCGTTCAGTTTTTACCCCGGCAAGAACCTCGGTGCCTACGGCGATGCCGGAGCGCTCATCACCAACGATGCCGCCCTGGCCGAGCGTTGCCGCATGTTTGCCAACCACGGCGCCCTGGTGAAGCACCAGCACAAGATCGAAGGCATCAACAGCCGTTTAGATGGTATCCAGGCTGCCGTGCTTTCCGTAAAACTCAAGTATATCGCAAACTGGACCGCACAGCGTCAGGCTGCAGCTGCCTGGTATAACGAAGCCCTTGCCGGCATTGATGGCATCGTGCTTCCGGTGGTGCGCCCAGAAACCGAGCATACTTTCCATTTGTATATGATCAGGGCTCAGCGTCGCGAAGCGCTGATGGAGCACCTGCGCAATGAAGGCATCGATACTGCCATTCATTACCCCACGCCGCTGCCCTTGATGGAAGCTTACCAATACTTGGGTAAATCGGCAGCCGATTTCCCGGTATCAGCCGGCATGATGAACGAAATCCTTTCGCTGCCGATGTATCCGGAACTGAACCGCGAAGCAGTTGCGCGTGTAGCAGCCGCCATCCGCAGCTTTTACGCTAAGTGAGAATTACCCGTCACGCATAAATTAGCCAGCCTTACAGGCCATGCTGTTCAATTCCATTGAATTCCTGATCTTTTTCCCCTTGTTCTTCCTCCTTTACTGGGGGGTTTGCAACCGGAACCTGACAGCGCGCAACCTGCTCATCGTGGTGAGCTCGCTGATATTTTACGGTTGGTGGGACTGGCGTTTTCTCTCATTGTTGCTCTTTACAGCCCTGAATGATTTTTTCATCGGGTTGGCCATGGAGAACAGTGCTTCAGATGGCCGCAGAAAGAACTTACTCATCTACAGCCTGGTGGTAAACCTTGGCGTGCTCGGCTTCTTCAAGTATTACAATTTCTTCATCGACAGCTTCAGGCTGGCAATGGCTTCCATCGGTGTTGATTTGCATCTCAGTACCCTGCAGATTGTATTGCCTGTGGGAATCAGCTTCTACACATTCCAGAGTCTGAGCTATACACTCGATGTGTACAAGCGCGACCTGAAGGCCACCGGAAACGTGATCCACTTTCTGGCTTTTGTGAGTTTCTTCCCGCAGCTGGTGGCCGGTCCGATCGAACGCGCCACACATCTGCTGCCGCAGTTTAGCCGCTTGTACGCCTTCGATTTTGAAAAGGCCCGCGACGGCATGCGCCGCATTTTATGGGGCCTATTCAAGAAGGTGGTGGTTGCCGACACCTGTGCCGGGCTGGCCGATCGCATATTCAGCGCCAGCGGGCAGCTGGAAGGTTCTGTTTTGTTGCTAGGGGCAGTGTTTTTTGCTTTCCAGATTTACGGCGACTTCTCAGGTTACAGTGATATTGCCATCGGCACGGCCAAGCTTTTCGGCTTCGACCTGATGCGCAATTTCCATTTCCCGTATTTCAGCCGCAACATGGCCGAATTCTGGCAGCGCTGGCATATCTCGCTCAGCACCTGGTTCCGCGACTACCTCTATATTCCCTTGGGCGGCAGCCACCTGGGTCGGTCCAAACATATCCGCAACGTGCTGATCATCTTTACCGTGAGCGGCTTCTGGCATGGCGCCAACTGGACTTTCATAGTCTGGGGCCTCA
Source organism: Flavobacteriales bacterium (assembly GCA_947463435.1). Taxonomy (GTDB): domain Bacteria; phylum Bacteroidota; class Bacteroidia; order NS11-12g; family UBA955; genus REEB481. Next base: position 23,188 of record CANHTS010000002.1, read on the forward strand.
TCAACGGGCTGATGTTCCTGCCGCTGATTTTCAAGACAAACAAGGGCATTCCCACGCCGGTTGCGGGTTACGAAAGCTGGTTGCCGTCTTTCAAGGAGCTCTTGCAAATCGGCATTACCTTCACTGTTACCTGTCTTGCCTGGGTGTTTTTCAGGGCGAACAACATGACGGAAGCTTTGCAATACCTGGGCAATTTTGCCAAGGGTATTGGCTCCAACCCAATCGCACAGGCGCGCAGCATCGAAATCGGACTTACGGATATCGTCAGGAGCCTCTTCCTCATTGGAATTGTAGTCCTTTTTGAATGGTGGAACCGCCGTCGAGACTTTGGTTTTGATATTGCGCGTCTGGCCATGCCTTTGCGTTGGTCGTTATATTTAGTTGCCACTTTCATGGTATTGTATTTCTTCAATATCAATACGGGTCGAACCTTTATCTATTTCCAATTCTGATGCGTCAGTTCCTGAAACGCCTCGCGATAGCCTTGCTTCCTGTTTTGCTGATGGGTGGCTTTAACTTTTTCCGCGACCGGGCGCATATCGTGCGCAGTGAATCCTTCATTTCAGGGGTGCGCGACAGCATGCAGGGCGGTCGGCAGGTGGCTGGTCTGGAAGATTACAACGAAAGGGCGCTCGCGCGGCAAATTGCACAGCAGTATGCCACGCAGCCGGATGTATTGATCCTCGGGTCGAGCCGTTCGGCAGAATTGACAGCCTGGATGTGCGGCGGCAAAGACGTATTGAATCTCAGTGTTTCAGGAGCCAGCTGGCAAGACCATGTGGGATTGTATATAGCGGCAGGACAAAGCGGCAAGCTGGCCTTGGTTAAAAAGCTATATCTCTGTGTCGATCCGTGGCTCTTGAATCCTAACAACGGCGAGGTACGCTGGCAGACGCTGAATGATGAAGTGGCGCGTGCCGCCCGTAACTGGCAGATCAAAGGCTACCGCAGTCCATACAGCGAACGCCAATGGATGGCCAAGCTGCGCGAGATGTTCAATCCCCTCTATGCCTGGGAGAACCTCACACAAGCGCCTGTGCCTTTCTTTGCAACCACGGATACGGTTTCAACTCATAAGCTCGTGTTTTCCAACGGCAGCATAAGGCAGCAAAAGGAAAAAGACGCGCGGGGGCTGGAAGAATCGCGCGAACGGGCCAGGGAATTTGCATCGCGGAAAGACCTGTTTCACCTCGCGAAGTTCGACCGCATGGATTCAGCTTGTCTGCGGGCATTGGAATTCATGTTGAAGGAGTTACAGGAAAGCGGTGCCGAAGTGCATCTCTTGTTGATGCCTTTTCATCCCCTCGTTTACACCCGCATGCAAACCGACCGCCGCTACGCCCGGGTAGCGGAGGCGGAAAACACCTTCAGGAGTATGGCCGCTGCGCAGGGCTGGCGTATTACAGGTTCATATGATCCGGCAAGGGCAGGCATGACAGAATTGGATTTCTTTGATGGTATGCATTTGAAAAGAAGCGTGTTGACACGCCTGTTAAAACCGTAAACCTAAGCTCCCCCGAACCCAATGCTCTTCAACTCTGCTGCCTTTGCTGTCTTTCTGCTGGCGGTCTACTTGCTCTACTGGAGCATCGGTTCTAAGCAATTCCGCCTGCAGAACGTACTGATCGTGCTGGCCAGCTATGTATTCTATAGCTGGTGGGACTGGCGATTCCTCGGACTTCTGATTCTCAGTACGCTCCTTGATTTTACCTATGGTTTCTGGGTGGCATCACCCGACCGCAGGAAGGCTAGGTTGTTCCTATGGCTGAGTATCATCAATAACTTTGGTATTCTTGCCCTCTTCAAGTATTACAACTTCTTTGCCTCTGAATTCGCCACATTTATGGCATCCTTCGGCTGGGAAGTGCATCCTTACTTGCTTACATGGGGACTTCCGGTCGGAATTTCCTTTTATACCTTCCACGGCATGTCATATGTATTTGACATTTACAACGGTAGGCAGAAACCGATCGGCAACTTTGTGCATTATGCGGCATTCGTTTGCTACTTCCCCTTGCTGGTTGCCGGTCCGATCGAAAGGGCCAACCACCTTTTGCCGCAGTTTCTCAAGCCAAGGGTGTTTGACATGGAGCTGGCGAAAGACGGCCTCCGGCAGATGCTATGGGGCTTTTTCAAGAAACTGGTAATGGCCGACGGCTGTGCCATAGTAGTTGACCGCATTTACCAGCATGGTGATTACAGCGAATTGGGGAGCATGAATCTGCTCTTCGCGGCTGTATTTTTTACCTTCCAGATCTACGGCGACTTTTCCGGTTACAGCGATATTGCAATGGGCTGTTCCAAACTGTTTGGCATACAGATTCTGCGCAATTTCAACTATCCTTTCTTTTCGCGGAACATTGCCGAGTTCTGGCGCCGTTGGCATCTTTCATTGTCTTCCTGGTTCAGGGATTACCTGTATTACCCGTTGGGCGGCAGTCAGAATGGCAAGTGGATAGCGATCAGAAACACCCTGCTCGTGTTCTTTGTCAGCGGTTTCTGGCATGGTGCGAACTGGACCTTTATCATATGGGGTATCCTCCATGGGCTGTTGTTTGCCCCGCTCATTTTTACCGGAGCCAACCGTAAGTTTACGGATGTGCCCGATCAGGGGAAAGTGTTTCCTTCCATCGGGAATATCGGCCGGATGCTGCTTACTTTCATCCTGGTCACGCTGCTGTTTGTACTCTTCCGCGCAGAAAGCATGCCCCAGGCGGGTACCTTCCTGCAGGCCATGATCAGCACACCGGGTAAAAATCCAGGAGCCCTGCTGTTGTGGCTCACGAGCACGCCGATGATTTTCGCCCTGATTGTGCTTGCTTTCGAATGGGTTGCCCGTGAAAAGGTTCATGGTTTGGACATCGCAGGTATGCCCGCATTCAGGCGCAGGTTGATCTATATGTCGATTCTGGCCTGTATCATATTCTTCAAACAACTTGAATCCCAGGAGTTCATCTATTTCCAATTCTGATGCAAGCCCCCTTTAAACTCCTTTGGCTGGTAATGCGTTTTATCGGTCTTTTTATACTGGTTTTTCTGCTTCCTTACGCTGCAGTGGTTGCCTATATCAACTGGAAGGCTTTGCCATTTAACCAAGGTAATTATTACACAGCCATAGCACATAAACTGCACATGATGGATACCGTTCCGTCGCCGAAGATTGTATGCATTGGTGGTTCGGCTTCTGCTTTTTCAGTTGATGCCGGTCAGTTGCGCGACAGCACCGGCTTCAAGGTGGTGAATGCTGGTATGTCGGCCGGTATGGGTTACCGCAGCATTCTGACCCTTGCAGCGGACCATCTGAAACCCGGTGATATTGCGGTTTTCGTTCTTGAACATGGATTTTATTTCAACCGGCAAAATCAGGGCAACGGCGACAAAACATTTTATGAATTTCTCGCCACCAACCCTTGGTACTTAAAACAGGTTACCCTCGACCAGTGGATTAACATGCCGGCATTCGTGAATGAAGTGACCTACGCCAACTACAAGCGTTGGAAGGCGGGCAAAGTTCATGGCGATAAGATTTACCGCAGCAAGGATATCAGCAATTACGGTGACATGGAAAGCCACAAAGGCCAGAAGCCTACCAAGGTGATACCTGCCGTTAAGCGAATGAAATACCGAAAACCAATGAGTCCGGTTTTTGAAGAATATGCAAATCGCATTTTTGATGACTTACAAAAACGCGGAGTGAAAGTGTTTGTGGCCTATCCCGCAGCCAGTGCCACCTATGCCTGGAAGCCCACGCTCGACAAAACAATGTCGGCCAATTTGGACGCCGTCAAATTGGGAAACCCGCATGAAGTAATTTTCGACGATACGATGTTCTTCGACACTGATTACCATATGCGTTACGAATACCGGAGCAGCTATAATGCAATTTTGGGTCATCACCTCAAGAATGCATTGAACGCAAAACCATGAAGACTGAAATCATCACCGAAATAGCCCAGGCCCACGACGGCAGTCTGGGCATCCTGCACAGTTACATAGATGCGCTCGCCGGTACCGGCGTCGATACGGTGAAGTTTCAGATGCACATCGCGCATGCTGAAAGCTCAGCCCACGAGCCATTTCGCGTGCCTTTTTCATATGAAGACCCTACGCGTTACGACTATTGGAAGCGCATGGAGTTTACGTTTGAACAATGGGAAGGTATAATGCGGCACTGCGCTGAAAAAAACCTGCGTTTCCTGTGTTCGCCTTTTTCCATAGAAGCCTTTGAATGGCTGGAAAAACTGGGGGCTGAACGCTATAAGATTGCCAGCGGTGAGGTGAGCAATTACCTGCTGCTCGACCGCATTGCCGCCAGCGGCAAGCCCATCCTGCTCAGTTCGGGGATGAGTGCCTTCAGCGAAATTGAAGCAGCCCTGCAGCGCATTCAATCGCGTTCGGGTATGGTTGAAGCTGTTTTCCAATGCACTACCAGTTATCCGACTCCACCCGAAGCGGTTGGCTTGAATGTAATTCCGGAGATATTGTCGCGTTGGCAAGTAACAGCTGGCCTGAGCGACCACAGCGGTGAAATCTGGGCCTCCCTGGCTGCAGTTACCCTTGGAGCCCGGAAACTGGAATTCCATGCAGTGTTTGATAAGCGCATGTTCGGTCCGGATGCCGGTTCTTCGCTCGATTTGCAACAGATCGCGGAACTCTGCCACGGCGTTCGGGCAATTGAAACCATGCAGGCTCATCCGGCCGATAAAAACGACGACAGTCGTTTTTATGCCCTGCGCAACATGTTCGGCAAGTCGCTCGGATTGCGCCGCGAAATGGAAGCAGGTGCAAGCATACAGGCGTACGACCTTGAATCCAAAAAACCGGGAGGCATGGGTATTCCCGCTTCAGAATACGAATCCATCATCGGCCGCCGCCTGCTTGTTTCCATGCCGGCAGGCAGCTTTCTACAACAGACAGACCTCGAATGACCAGGAAAAAAATATGCGTGGTGGTAACGGCCCGGCCCAGTTACAGCCGTATCCGCACCGCCCTTCAAGCCATCAAGGCACACCCGGAACTTGAACTGCAGCTGGTGGTTTCTGCCAGTGCCCTGCTCGATAAATACGGCAACGCGGTAGAGTACATTGAAGGCGACGGTTTCCATATCAACGAAAAGGTCTTCATGGTGCTCGAAGGCAGCAGTCCGACCGGTATGGCCAAAACCACCGGCGTGGGCATCATGGAGCTGGCCACTTCCTTTTACAACCTCGAGCCCGATATGGTGGTGACCATCGGCGACCGCTACGAAACCATGGCTACCGCAGTGGCTGCTTCCTACATGAATATACCACTCGTGCATGTGCAGGGTGGTGAGGTAACCGGCAACATCGACGAAAAGGTCCGGCATGCCATCACCAAGCTTTCCGATCTCCACCTGGTTGCCTCGGAAGATGCCCGCGAACGTCTGGTGCGCATGGGAGAAGTGCCCGGTCGCATCCACCTCACGGGTTGCCCGAGCATCGACCTGGCTGAAGAAGTGCGGTTGAACCCGGCCCTCGATTTTGATCCCGTTGGCCGTTACGGCGGTGTTGGTGCCGAGATCGATATCCGGCAGCCCTATATCGTTGTGATGCAGCATCCTGTAACCACCGAGTTTGAAGCAGCAGTCGACCAGGCCAATCAAACCATGGAAGCCGTGCTCGCCAGCGGTGTGCAGGCCCTTTGGTTCTGGCCCAATGTGGATGCCGGTTCTGATGGCACCAGCAATGCATTGCGCCGGTACAGAGAAAACAGAAGAGACCTGCCTGTTCGGTTCTTTAAGAATATGGAAGGCCGCGACTTCCTGCGCTTGTTGGTGAACAGCCGCTGCCTGATTGGTAACAGCAGCGTGGGCATACGCGAATGCAGCTATCTGGGCGTGCCGGTGGTCAATATTGGCAGCAGGCAAAACCGCCGCGAACGCGGTCCCAATGTGTTGGATACCGGCTATACAAAAGAAGAAATCCTTGCCGCCATCCAACAACAACTCGCCCATGGGCCCCATGCCAAGGCTACCATTTACGGCGATGGCGACGCAGGTACCCGCATCGCCGATGTGCTCGCAAGCCAATCGCCCGGAATCGCCAAGGTGATACAATATTAAACAGGTTCCCAACGCGGTTTCAAACATGAAAATTCTGAGCGTAATTCCATTGCGCGGAGGCAGCAAGGGTATTCCTGGCAAGAATATCCGAAAGCTGGGTGGTAAACCCCTTTTCATGTGGACAGTTGAATCGGCCCGCGAAGCAGGAATAGATGCGCATCTTTATGTGAATACCGACGATAATGCGATAGCCGGTGCCGCCGAAGAAGCCGGTGTCCTGGTTTACAGAAGGCCGGCAGAACTGGGCGGCGACAACGTGCCGACCATCGCCGTTTTACAAGAAATGCTGCTGGGCCTTGAAGCGCAGGGTGAAAAATTCGACGCTTTGTTATTGTTGCAGGCTACGTATCCGTTTCGTCCGTCCGGAATGATTGCTGCGGCTTTAAAGGCGTACCGGGAAGATCGTTCAGATTCCCTTGTATCGGTCTTGCAGGTTCCCCATCAATTCAATCCGCACTGGGTATTTGAAGCGGAAGGCCGGCATTTGCGCATAGCCACGGGCGAAGACGACATCATCAAACGCAGACAGGATCTGCCGCCCGCCTACTACCGCGATGGCGCATTGTATATATCAGATGTTGCACTGATCAGAGAAGGAAAATCATTACTGGGTCAGCGTTTGTCGTATGTACTTTCAGATCCGGAGCGATACGTCAATATCGACCACGAAGAAGACTGGCAATTGGCAGAGCAGCGCTATCGGTCGCTTTTTGCACAATCCTGAACACATGAAGGTTTACGCATGTCACTTACTGAATAGCGAAGAAGCCGCCAAAGCAAGCGCGGCGGGCACCGATGTGGTGGTTTGCAACGGCGTGAACCCTGGTTTGGGAGACTGGCCTTTCCAAATTATTGATGCGAATGAATTCCGTATACAAGCGAGCCATCGCGCATTTGATGCGAACAGGGAGCTGTACGAAAAACAGGTTGCGTGTAAATGGCCTGCTGCGTTTGCATTCCGGGGAATCGAGCTATGGGATGCGTATCTGAAAGCCGTACTTTGGAGCAACAGAAAGACTGCCCACCTTGAAGAAGCCATAGCAAGCCTCGGTCCGGATGCCCGGGTCATTCACCGGGTTCCTTTGCATCATGGAAGTCGTTTGCGGTGTGCATTTTCACTTGCTAAGACTATGCTGCGCAAACTGCGTGGAGGCCCATTCCGGCTGCCTGAACTGGCCGTACCGCAAGAACGTAAGCTAGGTTTTCTGGTTGACAACATTTTTGGTTTCAACCTGATACAGCGCATTTATCAGGCTTTTCCCGGTCAAAGCGTGTTGGTATTGCCACCGCATCATACCTTCAAAGACAATGAAATAGCAGCGCTGAAGGCGGAAGGGTACCAATTGGTGATTTGCCCGCCCGCTACCTGGGTGCATATACCTTTTACACTGCCATTTGTGTTTGGCGGTCCGACAGCCTGGTATGTACAGCAGATGCTCCGAAACGAACAGGCCGTCAGTTCTTGCCTGGCATGGGGTCAGGCCTTGATGGAAAGTTCCTTGCGTGTATTGGTAACCATCGCGCAGGAAAACACCCCGGAGGGGCATATCCTTGGGCGCATGGCAGCCCGTGAAGGCAAACAGGTAGTCAATGTGATGAACGGTATTAAGTATGGTGAATCGAATGACCGGCTTGTGCAGTTCCAATGCTGGATGGTGTGGGATGAACCATTGCGGCAACTCCTTCTCCGGCATACCGGTTTGCCGAAAGAGCGTTTGTACATTGGGGGCAATTTGTCACGCGACAATATCCGCGACCATGTATACAGCGGCAATATTCCCGTGAGCGAAGCAGAGCGGGCAAGCAAGCGCATCATCAGTATTATTTCCACCCGCGACTTGCGCCGCGATAAGGTGACGGCATTGGCCACACTTTATACATGGGCGGCGAAGCAACCGGATGTAATCCTCCTATACCGCCCGCATCCTTCGGAGAAAGAAGACAGTTACTACCTGCCGGCAAGCGATTCGGGTATCGATATCCGGATGGTAAGGCCCGATGCTTCGGTAGCCCAAAAAAGCCTCCTGGACCAGCTGATGAGCAGCGATCTTACCATTAACTTTGGAAGCACCGTGAGCATTGAAGCGTTATGGATGAAGGCCCGCTGCATCACCTTTGAAATGAAACCGGCCAGCTGGTTGTACTGTGTGGATGGACAAACCCTGTTGCACATCAACAGCCGCGAAGGGCTGCTGGATGCGCTGCAGGACTGCCGTTTCCAACCCAAGGCAGGCAGTGTCGTAAGCGGGGATCAGGAACCCTATTCCTGGGAAAAACACGCCAATTATATTCGGCCTCTTATTCAGGCATAACCACAATCAGCAATACTGCCCATGAGCAATCCGCATATCTCTACCCTCTCCATTGTCATTCCGGCATACAACGAAGAGAAGACCATCCACCTGATCCTCGATAAGGTGCGCGATGTTCAGATCGTTGACGGAATCAAAAAGGAGGTCATCATCGTCAACGACTGTTCGAAAGACGGCACAGAAGGCGCCATTCGCCGGTACATGGAAGCCAATCCGGAATTGAATATACAGTACCGCGCCCACGAAGTGAACCAGGGCAAAGGCGCTGCCCTGCATACCGGTATCCGCGAAGCTACCGGCGATTACATTATCATCCAGGATGCCGATCTGGAATACGATCCGGAGGAATACAATGTGCTCCTCAAGCCCGTCATCAGTGGATTTGCGGATGTAGTGTACGGCAGCCGCTTCATGGGAGGAAACCCGCACCGAAGGCTGTTCTTCTGGCATTCCATCGGCAACAAGGGGCTAACCTTCCTCAGCAACATGTTCACCAACCTCAACCTTACGGACATGGAAACCTGCTACAAGCTTTTCCGCCGCGACATCGTTCAGGGCTTGAAGCTGAAGGAAAAGCGCTTCGGCTTCGAACCGGAAGTAACAGCCAAGATTGCCTGCATCAAAGGCATCCGCATTTACGAAGTGGGCATCAGCTATTACGGCCGCACATTCGAAGAAGGTAAGAAAATCGGCATGAAAGACGCTTTCCGCGCCCTTTACTGCATCATCAAATACAACATTTTCTCCCGCTGAATATGACCAAACCCCACGATTCATTCGCATTCAAAGAGGTAGATCAGGAAGGGCTCGAAACCCTCGACGCCATCTCCGAAGCCCACCGCTTTAACCGGTGGATGTACGAAACCATTCGCCCATGGTGCAAAGGAGAAATCCTGGAAGTAGGCAGCGGCATCGGCAATATTTCCCGCTTCTTCCTGGAAGAGGGAAAACAACTCACCCTCAGCGACCTGCGCGATAATTACCTGGGTTATCTGAAGGATGAATTCGCCGGACAGAACGCGTTGCGCGCCATCATCAACCTCGACCTCGTGCATCCGGATTTTGATGCGGTTTATGCCGACCAGCTCGGAAAATACGATACCGTCTTTGCCCTCAACGTGGTCGAACATATCGAGAACGACAGGCTCGCCCTTGCCAATATCCGCAAGCTCCTGCGCCAGAACGGCCATTGTGTGATCCTGGTTCCTGCCTACCAAACCCTTTACAACCGCTTCGATAAAGAGCTGGAACATTACCGCCGCTATACCAAGAGCACCCTCGGTGCAGCCATGAGCGATGCTGGTTACCGCATCGCGCACAAGCAGCATTTCAACGCCATGGGCATACCCGGCTGGTATATCAGCGGCAAGCTGCAACAGAACAAAACCATTCCCAAAGGGCAGATGTCGCTCTACAATACCCTCGTTCCGGCTTTCCGTCTGGTAGACAAGGTATTGTTCAACCAGATCGGCCTGTCGGTGATCGCCGTCGGCGTTAAAGACTGAAACCCATGTTGAAGGGATTGCAAAGACAGCATTTAATTCTCGGTGCGGCCCTCCTGCTCTGGTTTGGCCTGATGAGCTGGTTGCTGCATCTGCCCGGCAACGCTGCCGATCCGCAATTCGTTCCGCCCGATGCGATCAGCTATGAACAGGCCGGGCAGGCCCTGCTGAAAGGCGAAACCAGTCCGATCAGGCCTTGGGGCTATGCGTTGCTCACCGCCATCGGCAACGGCGTCAGCCAGGGGGCCGTTCAGCCGATCTTGTTGTTCCTGCACGTGCTGTGCTGGCTGATGACAGGCCTGTTGTTGTACCGCGTTTCCGAAACATACCTGCAAGGCAAATGGAAATACCTGCCGGTGTTGGTGTTTGCGTTGTCGCCTTCGCATATCGTCTTCGCCTGGCTCACCCTCACAGAAACCGTCTTCACTTTTCTCCTCATCCTGGCAGCCTGGCTGATGTCCTTCTTTGTGCAACAGCCGGATAAGCCACAGCGGCTCATCTGGGTCAACATCGTGCTGGCTTTTGCCTGTGTGGTGCGGCCTTCGCTGCAGTTGCCGATGCTCGTAATGCTGTTGTGGACGGCCTGGGAACTCTGGTTCCGCACCCCGCGCAAGCCCCTGGTTTTCCTTGCCGCCTTTTTGGGTGTCTTCCTCATCATCGGCTTCCAGGCGAACCGCATGCACCGGCAGTACGGGCAATACACGCTTTCCTTCATCGGCAAAATGGCCTGGTACGAATACCTGGGCGCCGGTTCGCAAGCCCTGGCCGAACAACGCGATCTCCGTGTGGTGCGCCACGAACGCGATTCCACGGAGGTGGCCCAATTCGCCACGTTTGAAGGCGGAGCCGCTTATTGGAAACAGCGCTGCGATTTTTACGACGCCGATTTCAAGGCGCAATGGCAGGCACACAAACCCTTGATATTCAAGGCCTGGCTCATAAATATCCTCCAGAACACCCGCGAACCGGGAGCCGGATTGTCGACCCTGAATGCCAAGGGAAGCGCACCCGGTTTCAACGCGATCCGCCTTATGGCATACAAAGGCAGCGGATACCTCAACATGGCGATGAATTACCTGCTCATGCCGGTGCTTTTGCTCCTGTTGGCCTTCCGTTGGTGGAAAGACCGGCGTTGGCTGCCCGAGGGGCAAACCCTTGCTGCTGCCTTCGCATTGCTCCTTTCCTTGTTCCTCTTGCTCAGCTCGGGCGCGAGCATGTGGCAGGGCGACAGGTTCAGCATGGTTTACTATCCCCTGATCCTCTTCAGCCTTGTATTGCTTGTGCCGAAAGCAAAAAACGCATGAACCCGCGCGAAATCTGGATTTTTGTGGATGATATCGAACCGCCTTTCGTGCGGGAAGAGATCGTGTTTCACGCAGGCAAGTACAGCGCTGTGCGGCTTATATCCAGAAAACCCCTCGTATTGGGTGAACTTGAACCTTATGTGAAATCTGTGCATCATATCAGTCACCAAAGAGGAAGCCTGAAGCAATTGCTGCAATTCAGGCTTTGGTTCTGGTTGATTGCCGACCTTCTGAGCAAGGGCACTTCGAAGGCCTATCTGAAGCGTTGGCGCTATAAACTTTCCTATTTGCTGCGTTGCATGGGTGCCGCGAACGAACTCATTCCTTTGCTTCGCAGCCATGGCGATAACAAACCCATCCTGCTCAGTTACTGGTTCGCAGATTGGGCGCTAACGCTGTCGTGGCTGAAAGCTGCAGGTCAAATTTCGGCATTTTACAGTCGTGCCCATGGCCGCGATGTTTTCGAAGACCGCGAGCCCAAAACCGGCAAGCTGGCTTTTCGTTTGCAGCAAATACGGGCAGTTGAATCGGTCTTCACCGTGTCTGCTGCCGGCCGTGATTATATGCAGGCCAAGTATCCGGAATACGCTTCGAAGATTCATTTACAATACCTCGGAACCAGCGATCAGGGCGAAGGCGCATTTGACCCCTCCGCCAAACCTACACTGCTAACCTGTGCACGCGTGAGGAATGTGAAGCGCATTTACCTCATGCCGCAGATTTTGCAGCACATGAAAACGCCGGTGAGGTGGGTACATATCGGAGACGAAAACCTCAAAGCCACCAACGACCCAACCATGGTTTGGTATAAGGAAGGGAAGGAAGCACTGAAGGCCATCTCAGACCGGGTGGAAGCAGTATATACCGGTCCTTTACCGAATGCAGAAATCTTTAAATTCTACCGTGAGAACACGGTTAACCTCTTTCTGAACCTCAGCGAAACTGAGGGGCTGCCCTTTGTGTTGATTGAGGCCATCAGCATGGGTATTCCGCTCATGGCCACCGATGTTGGCGGTTGCAGGGAAATTGCCAATCAGTCAACCGGTATATTGCTCAATGCCAGTCCAGATCCGGCCGCTGTGGCAGCGCAGATAGAACAGTTTCTGGAATCTGACAAAAACAGCATTGCATTTCGCCGACAGGTAAGAGACTGGTGGTCAGGGAATTTTCGCTCGGAAAACAACCTGATGGCGTTTGTTTCAATGGCAACAAAATCAGCATGATAGTCATTGTTGATTACGGGTTAGGCAATTTAGCCTCCATCGGAAATATGATCCGGAAAGCGGGTGGTAAATGCCTGATTTCAGGCGATCCGGATCGCATTGCCGGGGCTGAAAAGATCCTTTTACCAGGTGTTGGACACTTTGCCGCCGGCATGGAACACATCCACAGCAAGGGTCTGGAAGCTGTTTTGAACGACAAGGCACTCAAACAACAAGTGCCGGTGCTCGGCATTTGCCTGGGTATGCAGCTAATGGCGCGGCATTCTTCAGAAGGCGATGTGCGCGGGCTTGGTTGGTTTGATGCCGATGTCAGGCATTTTCGCACCGAACAAATGCAGTCGTTGAAAGTACCGCACATGGGCTGGTCTGATATACATCTTGCCGGCACACATGCCTTGTTCCCTGCTGTGGAAGAGCAACAGCGCTTCTATTTCGTGCATTCTTACCACATGGTATGCGACAGAGAAGAAGATATCCTGGCAAGCGCTGAATACGGTTATCGTTTCACCTGCGCTGTGAGCCGCGATAACACGATTGGGTTGCAATTTCATCCGGAAAAGAGCCATCGTTTTGGTCTGGAAGTGATGAAGCGTTTTGTTCAATGGAACCCTTAACCGGCAATGCGTAGAATCAGGATTATTCCGGTGTTGGGTATTGAAGGAGGTCAATTGGTCAAAACAGTTGATTTTAAGAACCCCAATTATATAGGCGACCCGCTCAATGCAATCAAGATATTCAACGATAAGGAAGTTGACGAGCTAACGATTGTCGATATCAGAGCAAGCAAGAACAAAGCTGAACCAAACTACAGGCTTATTGGCGAAATGGCCGGTGAATGCTTCATGCCCTTGGCTTATGGAGGTGGCATCAATCAGGCTGACCAAGCCAGGCGCCTCTTCGATTTAGGGGTGGAAAAGGTAATTATCGGTTCTGCCTTTTACACCAATCCGGATATTGTTTCCCAGTTGGCGGTAAGATACGGGGCGCAGAGCATAGTGGTTTGTTTGGATGTTGACAAAGGCCTGCTTGGAAAATGGAAAGTAAAATCTGTCTCAGGAACCCGGAAACAGGAGCAAAATCCTGAAGCACTTGCCATTCGGGCGGCCAATGCAGGCGCGGGTGAAATCGTACTGCATGCCATTCACAAGGAAGGTGCAATGTCTGGCTATGACCTGCCCTTGATTCAATTGGTGTCTGCCGCCGTCGGGGTTCCGGTAGTGGCCCTTGGTGGCGCAAGGGGGATACCAGATTTTCTTGATGCCATACAAGCCGGTGCCAGTGCTGTTGCCGCATCTTCCACCTTTATTTACAATCGCAACAACGTGCGTTCCATATTGATTAATTACCCAACTCAGAAGCAGTTGAGCGAAGAGCTGTTCAACAAAATCTAAATTCAAAATCAGCCCGGCGTCTGGATTTCCCGGCACGGCTTATTGAATAAAAAATCGTAAACTATCCCCAAAAACCCAAATACATGTGCGGAATATTCGGCATCATCTCAACTGAAAAAATCGTCAGGAAAGAACTGGAAGTACTGGTTCATCAAGCTGAGCAAAGAGGAAAAGACTCCAGCGGTCTCATTTTTATCCGCAAGGATCAATTTCATATCCGGCGGGCCGATTACAACATCGAAAAACTGCTCGATAAGGTAAAACCCTATGATTCAGTTGTTGTTCTTGGGCACAGCCGATTGATTACCAACGGATTGTCAGACAATCAGCCGGTAGTCCGCGAGAACATAGCAGTGCTGCACAACGGCATTATTGTCAATGAAGACGAAATCTGGAACAGTATCTCACCCGAGAGAAAGCTCGAGATCGACTCTGAGGCTATAGTGGGTATTGCGCTCGATCATCTGCATAACGGTGGTCAGGTCGACACTTTAGCCGAGGCGGTGCTATCAAAATGCAAAGGCATTGTTTCCTGTGCGCTGATTTTGAAAGACCAGGGCAAACTGGTTTTGCTTTCCAATAATGGAAGTCTGTATGTTGGAACCAGAGAGGGGTCAACCTATTTCGCTTCGGAAAAATACCCCCTTGATACGCTTGCCTGCACCAACGTAACCCAGGTTCGTCAATCGAGCATGATCGTAGATATTCCTGCTGCCGGAAAGGCTGAATGGAATATCAGCGACGACAATATCCGCAAGGAAAATCTGATACCGGAGTTTGTTTACAACAAAGAACAGGCTGCCTTGCTCGAATACCGGAAACCGAACCTCAAAAGATGCACCCGTTGCATATTGCCTGAAACGATGCCGTATATCCATTTTGACAGCAATGGAGTATGCAATTATTGTCATCATTACAAACTGCGGAATAATCCGAAACCGGTAGAGGAAATTTTCAAACTCATAGAACCATATCGCCGCGAAAAGGGCCTGGAATGCATTGTTCCATTTTCCGGGGGAAGAGACAGTTGTTACGGCCTGCACCTGATTGTAAAGGAATTGGACCTGCGCCCTGTAACCTATACATACGATTGGGGAATGGTAACAGACCTCGGCCGCCGCAACATCAGCAGAATGTGTGCTGAGCTCGGCGTTGAGAATATTATCGTTGCAGCCGATATTTCCAGAAAACGCAAAAACATCCGCATGAATCTGGAAGCCTGGCTCAAAGCGCCACATCTTGGAATGATGGCGTTGCTTACCGCCGGCGATAAGCATTTCTTCCGCTATGTGGAAGAAGTGAAGAAACAGACCGGAGTACAATTGAATCTATGGGGAATCAACCCGCTGGAGGTAACGCATTTCAAGACCGGTTTTCTTGGTATCAAACCTGATTTTGAGGAAGAGCGTGTTTACAGCCACGGCGCCATGAAGCAGCTTCGTTATCACATCAAACGTTTTCGCGCCATGATGCAAAGCCCGGGATACTTCAATTCTTCGCTTTGGGATACCCTGTCGGGCGAATACTACCGCAGCTTTACAGAGAAGCAAGACTATTACCACATTTTCGATTACTGGCGCTGGGACGAAGACCAGGTGAACGATACCCTGATCAACGATTATGGCTGGGAACTCGCGGTGGATACCAGCACAACCTGGCGCATCGGCGATGGTACAGCAGCTTTTTACAACTACGTCTACTACACGGTGGGTGGCTTCACCGAGCACGATACCTTCCGGAGCAACCAGATCCGCGAAGGGCAGATTACCCGTGAAAAAGCACTTGAACTTGTCGAAGACGAAAACCAACCCAGATACCAGAATATCCGTTGGTACCTGGATACCCTTGGTCTGGATTTTGAGCGGGTGATTCGCATCGTGAATAACATACCCAAATTGTATCATCAATAAGCAAGCCGACAGCATTCAGCCTTGTAAGTGCTGCTACGGCATATTCATCGCCGGAAGTCAATTATGGTTGACAATCAGCATTTAAATATCAGACCAAGCATACCAGCCTCACATGCATTTTACGATCGTAAGTTATACTTTCCCGCCTAGCCGTGAAATTGGGGGGCGTCGCTGGGCCAAGTTCAGTCAGCATCTCCGCCGGCAAGGGCATACAATCACAGTGGTATGCGCCGACCAGGATGCTGAACCAGGCTGGTATGAACGCGAATTTCCGGGAATCGATGTTGTGTCGCTTCCTCCCAAGTACCCGGAATGGATGGGCGGTTATACCCGGAATTTCAAAGAGAAGTTATCCTATTTCGCTGTATCGCGCTTGTACAAGCCTTTGACACGGAAGAATATTTTTGACCGTGGTTTCAACTGGAAGCAGACCATGCTGGGTGCTTTGGAAGCAATACACGGCAGGAAGCCGATTGATATACTGGTAACTACCGGCGGGCCGTTTTCTATCATGAAATACGGTACAGCATTCCGCAAAAAGCACCCTGAGGTGAAGTATATCGTTGATTTGCGCGACCCGTGGACTACAGGAGTTTTATATGGCATCCCTTCCATGTCGCCTGCAAAAAAGGCGTATCAGGAAGCGCAGGAGCGGCGCACCATAGAAGGCTGTGACCTTTTTTGTTATCCGACCGAAAGCATGGGTGACAAGTTGGCGCAGCAGTATCCAGCGGAAGCACACAAACTGTACCTGTTGCCGCATGCCTACGATCCGGAGAAATTTCCTGAGGTTAAAACTGCATCCAAGCGCAATGGATTCATTTATGGCGGCACCATTTATTTCGGTCTTGAAGACTGGTTGAAAAAGCTAGATCGCATCGTCAAGGCTAACCCAGCTTCCGAATTTCAATGGGATATTTATACCGGCACTCCTTATCCGCTGATTGACGCCGATTTTGCCAAAGGGAAGGTGAGGATGCATCCACTCATTCCGGAGGAAAAGTTGTTTGTCAAAGTACAGGATGCAGCGGCCTATTTGGTTTTCTTTCCTGAAAGCGAACGAGATCTTATCTCCACCAAGTTCTACGAGATTGTTTACTCCGGCACCCCCATTCTGTATATCGGCGCCGATGGCCTTGTAGCCGATTTCATCACCAGGAATAAGTTGGGTGTGCATGTGCATCCGGACAGGATGGAGGAAGAACTGCCTCAATACCTCAACGGAGACATTCCTTTTGAACCCGGTTATTTCGATGTAAGTCGTTATAGCTTTGCCAAAGTAACTCAGGCCTTCCTTGAACGGATAAGCCAATTCACCCATGACGGCTAAGCGCAATGTGATATTGATTTTGGCGCCGCATACCGACGATGCGGAGTTTGGTATGGGTGCAACAATAGCCCGCTTTATTGACGAAGGGCACGACGTGTATTGCGCTGCATTTTCTGCCTGTCGGCAGAGCGTTCATCCTTCTTTTCCAGACGATATCCTGATAACCGAAGTAAGGGCTGCCGCTGCGGTGCTTGGCATTCAGGAAGATCATCTTTTCCTGTACGATTACCCGGTCCGCACCTTCAATTTCAGGCGCCAGGAATTGCTCGACGATATCATCCGCCTGCGCGAAAATATCCGTCCGGATTATGTGTTCATGCCTTCGGTCAACGACATCCATCAGGACCATTATACCCTGGCGCAGGAAGGCGTACGCGCGTTCAAGTTTTCATCTTTGTTGTGTTATGAATTGCCCTGGAACAACTTCAGTTTCCAGACCAGTTGTTTCTATGAAGTCGATGCTGCCCAATTGCAGCGCAAGATCGATGCAGTGGCCTGTTACCGCAGCCAGCAGCACCGTCCGTATGCATCGGCCGACTTCATCCGCTCGCTTGCCGTAACGCGCGGCGTGCAGACCGGCGCTCCCCTGGCCGAGTGCTTCGAGGTGGTGCGCCTGGTGAACCGCCTTTTCTGAGGGGCGGAAATCATTTCCTTTCTTGACAAAAAACACGCCTGCGCCCTGCGTGGTCGTTGTAACTTTGCATTGCGCAAGCTATGAGCACCCAGCCATTCGAACACCACCCATATGTTGAGCGACTGAAGAAACTCAACGAACAGTATCCCGAGCGCAGCGAGTTTCATGCCCGCAGCGGGGAAATCCTGCAGGAAATGGGCGCAGACAACGCGTTTCTGCAAACCGTTATCCGCCGCAACTTCGACGATCAGGGCTATCTGGACCAGCAGTGGAGCCTCTACAATATCCCTTTCCTTTACATCTATGAGTGCAACGACTTCTACCTGAAGATCCACTTCTTCCCGGCCATGCAGAACTACCGCCCGGGTCAGGCAGCGCATTGCATCCATCACCACAACAACTACATCCTCACCACGGCAGCCATCTATGGTTCGGGCTACGAAACCATGCTGTTCGACAAGCAGGTGGACATCGATGAAAAAACCCTGGAAACCAGGATGCGGGTTGCGAAGCATTTCACCCAACAGGAGCATCCGGTGCATACCATCGATGCCTGGGAACCCCATGTAGTCTACATGCCCTCGGCCTGGAGCAGCACCCTGCAGCTCTGGACGCCCGACAAGAAACGCAGCACCGATGGCCTCCGCAGCAATCCGGTTTTGAAAGCGCTCAAGATGCCCCTGCGCAAGCTTATTTACCTCTGCGGACTGGAAAAGTCGATGGGCATTGCGGCTGCAAAAACCTATCAATGGTACCCTGAAGGCAAGCATTTCAAAGCCATCCTGGAAGACGAATACTTCGGTCCGACCCGCGCCGCCAAAGGTCCGGATGTGGATCTCTGGAGCATGCAAAACGTGTTCATCTTCATCCAGCGCAAGGGCTTGGTTGATAATGCTTATTTGCAGGAATTGCGGAACCGCCCCAACACGCCTTCCTGTTACCTGCCCTGGATCGACATGATCCTCAACGACCAGGAGATACCGCTCACCTGGCACCGCGACGAGATCAACATTCCCGGCAAAACCTACCGTTCGGAAGACGTTTACCGCGCTGCCGGCATGGAAGCGCTCCGCACTTTCTGACGCGATTCACCCGCGCGCTGTAACTTCGCCGCTCCGTGCGGATCCTTTATTTCTCACCCCACCCCACCCACGACATCGCCAGCGAGGTCGGTTATTCCACGCACCAGCGCGAAACCATCCTCGCTTTTCGCACCCTTGGACACGAGGTATTGCCTGTGATCATGGGCGGTACCACCAAGGAAGAAAAAAAGGTCTTCCAGCAACAGGGCCTCAAATTCAGGATCAAGGAAGCCATGAAAAAGGCCATGCCGGATGTGTTTTACAACGGGCTGAAAGACTACGGCATCCGCAGGTTTGACCAATTGGCGGCGCAGAAGCTGGAAGAGGGCATCCGCGCATTTCAGCCCGATCTGGTGTACGAACGCAGCGAATACATGCAGGATTCAGGTGTGCGGGTTTGTCGCGCCATGGGCGTGAAGCATTATCTGGAGGTGAATGCGCCATTTATTGAGGAAATGCGCCATTGGGAAGGTCCTTCAGTCTTGCACCCGCTCGGGCACCGCATCGAAAAGCGAAAGATTAAGGAAGCCACCCGGGTATTTGCCGTAAGCAGTGTGCTGCGCGATTTTTTGGTGGATGAATACGAAGCCGATCCGGAGAAGCTGGCGGTGATACCAAACTGCATCAATCCTGACGGCGTGAAGGTAGACCCGGAGAAGGCAGCTTCGATAGCAGCGCAATACGGCTTGAGTGGCAAGCGCGTGGTCGGATTTGTCGGGTCTTTCTTTCCCCACCACGGGCTCGACGATTTGATTGCAGCCTTCGCCAAGGTGGAACATGCCTTTCCCAATGCGGTATTGTTGATAGTCGGCGGTGGCATGAATGAAGAAGAACTCAAGCGGCAGGCCGTGCAGCAACTTGGCGAAGGCCGGGTAATTTTCGCCGGGCGGGTACCGCATCACGAGGTTTACAATTACATCACCCACATGGACATTGCCGTGATGCCGCGCAGCAACTGGTACGGCAGTCCGATGAAGATTTTCGAATACGGTATCCTTTCCAAGGCCGTGGTAGCGCCCGATAACGGACCGGTGAAAGACGCCATGGTACACGGCGACGACGGTATTCTGATCCAACCCGGTAAGGAAGCCCTGGCCGAAGCCCTGCGCCTCCTGCTGGCCGATCAAGTTTTGTGCGAACGCCTGGGAGCGCATTTCGAAGCGAAGATCCGGGAACGTTTTGTGTGGACGAAGCAGGCGGAATATATCCTTGGTCTATGAAGGTGATTCTGGTTTGCGATGGCTTGTTTCCGCTGCAGATTGGCGGCATGCAGAAACACTCCACATTGCTGGCGCGCTACTTGTTGCGCGCCGGCGTGGAGCTGACGCTTGTGCACCCGCATAGCGACGATGAGGTTCAGCCGTTGTTTGCCGAAGAGGTTGCACAGCCCCGGCTGATCGCTGTTCCCTGGCCTTCTTCTCTGCCTTTTCCCGGTCATTATCTCTGGAAGAATTACCGCTACAGTGCCTTGGTGCGTGAAGCTTTGATCCAATCCGGGCAGCAGCCGGCGCCCGTTTATGTGCAAGGGTTTTCGGGTTGGAAGCTCATCAGCGAACCTATGCCTGATTTTCCGGTCTTGCTGAATTTCCACGGCCTGGAAATGTTCCAGCGTTTGCAGGGCACCCGAAACCGCTTGCAGGCGGCCATGTTGCGGCAGCCGGCCAGGAATCTCATGCGCGAGGCGGCAGGTGTGGTTTCGCTGGGCGGCAAACTGGCCGATATTATTCGCCGTGAAGCACCCAATGCCCGCATCTTTACGCTTCCCGTCGGTATTGAAGCATCCTGGTGTGAAACCCCATTCAGGCCAAGCACTGAAAATCGCAATTTCCTTTTTGTAGGGCGTTACGAATGGCGGAAGGGCATAGCGCTGTTGCAGGAAGTAATACCCAGGGTTCTGGCAGTGAGTCCGGAAGCTAATTTCCGTTTCATTGGAGACATTCCGGCTCATTTGCAGCATAAGGATGCCCGCGTGCGGTATGAAGGCCCACTGCGCGATGAGAAGCTTATAAAGGAACTGTACGCAGCTTCCGATGTACTGCTTTGCCCTTCATGGTCTGAAGGCATGCCGACGGTTATTCACGAAGCAATGGCCAGCTGCCTGGCAGTGATAGCCAGCGATGTAGGTGGCGTTGCCGAGCAGGTTGATGACTCGAATGGTTTCTTGATGCAACCCGGCGATGCGATTGCCCTTGAAGCAGCTATTCTGGCCTGTTGCCGTTCGGAAGCGGGCAACCTGGACCAACTCAGGCAACGATCGCGGGAAAAGGTGCAGCAGTTTTTCTGGCCACGTGTTGCGCAGCTTACGCTGGAGGCGCTTCGGGCGCCGGAGTTTTTACAGCGGTAACAGCCGGCGGCTTGGCTTGGGGGTATTCCAACCATGGTACACGGAATTTTCCATCCGCGATTTTCTTGGTATAGTAATACATAAAAATAAAGAGGAAGAACCCGTTCCCGAAATAGTGTCCTGTGCGCACCAGTCGCACGACAATGAGAATAAATATGCTCTGGTTGATGATATTAAGGTAGCGTAGTTTGGGGTTGCGGATATGTTTCTTCCCCATGAAGAAGCGCCACATAAAAATCATGATGGCACCCAGCCCGAAGAGTCCGGTTTCCGACATCAGCCTCAGGAACAGGCTGTTCGCATCGAATTTGTTGAAGGTACCAAAGCGTTCAATAAAATCGGGCGGGAAGTACTTGGCGAAGGTGATGTCGTAATTCACCGGGTGCGAACCGAGACCGGAGCCGAGAAAGGGGTTGCGCACGAAAGATTCTTGGGCGATGATATAATTGGTATAAAGGGCAAACGTGCTGGAGTTTACTTCTGAAATGGCTTTCACATCTGGTTCACCGCCCTGGAAAAGGCTGAGCGTATCGTCTACCCGCACCTGGAACTCGCTGAGCACATCCTTGAGGTTGTTGTAGAACGTGATACCAAGGATGATGATAACCGGAGCAATGAGCAGGCGCGCCTGCCCGCGGAGCAAAGAAAAGTAGTCGGCGCTCCACATGTACATGAATACAATCAGGGCCAGCCCGATATAACCGGCAGAGGAAAAGGTAAAGAGAAAACAGAGGCCGATTGCACCGAGGTGGACCCAGTTTCGAAAAACGGCGCGGTAGGTCTTTTCGTTTAGGAACCGGTACGTCTGGAAGTACAAGGCAGGCAATAGGGCCACCGCAAGGAAGTAAGGTTCACCCATCACCGAGTAAATCCGGAAAAACCCATTGCTCGTTTGCTTGATTTTATCCGTGATCGCGATGCCCTGCAGGAGGAACACCTCTGTTATCAATCCCCACAGTGCAACGTAAAAGGCAAGTTGCATGTAGCGGTTAAAGAGGGCTTCTATTTTGAAGTCGTTCGTTTTCAATAGCAAGAAGAAGGCCATTGCCGAATAGGTAATCCCAAGGATCTGCTTGAGCAGGTGCATACCGAGGGTTCCATAAACCACATTCGTTAGAAAACTGGTGATATAGAGAATCAGCATGAAGTTGAGAAACCATTTAGGGACGAGCCGGATGGTTTGCTTGCTGAATACCACATACACAATAAAAACCAGGTAGATGAGGTAATAATAGTAGAAGTCGAAAGGCTGCCTGAAGAAATAAAAGTCGTCCATGAAAATGGAGCAACACATCAGCAGGGTGAGGATACGCAACATGCTTTTAAACCAGATTCAAAAACATGCGTTGGTTAAATGCCTCGCGCTGCGCGCTCCAGCGTTTCCACTCGAATCGGCTGCAGGCAAAATCGATGGCTCCTGCTTTCCAGAACAGCTCCATGTTTACACGGCGTATAAATAGCGGATTTGGTTGATCGGAGTTACTGCCGGGGAAAGTACTGTGGAAGAACCGGATATGCGGTTTCAGCAATTCCATGTGGCGTTCGGAGGTGCTGAATAGGCTGTCGAAGGGCGCGCAGAAATGCACAGGGCGCACACCGGTATCTTCTTCTATGGCCTCGATGGCACCAATGGTCTCTTTTTCCAGTTTATCATCGGAATCATCGGCGCGCATGGTATGCGAAAAGCTATGTGCTCCGATGGTATGCCCGCGTGCTGCCCAATTCCGAAGTTCTTCAGCGCTAAGTGCCTGAACTTCTTCGTCTCCGCCATCCAGCCCGGCATGCGGTTGTTGCCTGATATGTTTGCGGTAATAGGCTTCCTGTTCCGCGCGTGGGAAGCGGTAGAAATCAGGCACCACGAATAAGAGCCCGCGCGCGTCGTGTTGTTCCAGCACTTCGAGTGCATGGCGGTTATTGCGCAGACCGTCGTCGAACGTAAAGACCACACCCGGTTTGTCGGGGTTGGGTAAGTTGTCTTTTTCCCCGTAAAACGTTTCAAAGACATCGGGCGAATACAGGGTATAGTCGCTTTTCAGATCGCGGAGCCAGCGGTCGAATTTCGGCATGAAGCGTTCGGGCGTGCTGTGCAGGTTGAACACGAGCAAGTCGCCCGCTGCATGGGGCCTGCCTTCGATGAGGCGCAGCATGCGACCGGCGGCGGCTTTCAGTTGGTGGCTCCTGTTGTACATCGTTTTGTGCATTACCAGGTTTCCATGTCGGCGCGCCAGATATTCCATTCTTCCGGCCGGGCGTAGTAGTCGTGTTGGCCGTAGTGCTTGGCGATGAAGTGCACTTTCTTCCCGCTGCGGAAAAAGCGCGCGCGCACAGCTTGAACGGCCTGATCCTGGCAGGAGATATTCACGGCCGCGCTGGTCATGGCAACACTGCCTTCGGCGCGCAATTGGCGGATGAACAGTTTCAGGAATGCACGGATATCGAAGGATTCGGCTTCCCCGCCATAAATTTTTCCAATAACGGCTTCGTTCAAGCCCATGCGTTGCTGGATGCGGAAAACCAGGCTGATTGGCTTTTCATCTATCAGCGCATGGAACCAGTAATCAGGCCATTCCGGACTGAAATCTTTCCGGTACTTCCAGAAATCGGCATCGGCTGCTGTTTGCAGAAAACCTGTGGCTCCGGGCAAATTATCAGGCGCTGTAGAGGAAAAGCCTTCAGCGCTGAATGTCTTGCGGAAAATGGCGAGCGGGTTTACCGGCGCCACAAACCAATCGAGGTCAAAAACATTCTTCCAGCCTTGTTTTTCAAAACCAGGTTTCGATACCGGAACCGGAAAGCCAAACAGGCATGAGACGCCTGCCGCTGCGGCCTGGCGGTCGAGTTCTGCGAGCATCTTCCCAAATACACCTTTGCCCCTGAAGGCAGGATCGACTACGAGTCCGACCATCTGACCTGCGCCCGTTTCACGGCCCATGTAGGCAAGCGGCCAATGCACCCACGAAATACAGCCGGCGAGTTTGTTGCCTTCCCTTGCAATGATGATGCGGTTGCGCCCGGTCTGGTAATAGTTCTCGTGCAGCGCAACGAAGCGGGTTTCAAACCAGCTGTGCATGTATGGATATTCCTGCACGGTAAGGTCAATTACCTGCTGTCTCCATTCCGCGCTGTATACTTGAACCTCGATAGACATGGCCGTTGGCTGAATTCTATGCAAAGCTACAAGAGAGGGAACGGGTTATGGTGCTGAATTCTTCGGAAAGCATTAAAGTGGCGGTGGTTTTCAGGGAGCTGGCTCCCTATATCCTCGCCTGTTTTCGTGAAACTGCGCGGATGTCGGGCCATACACTGCGGATATTCTGCCTGCCGGTAAATGCTGAAGCGCCTTTCGATTTCGGCGATCAGCCCGGGCTGGAAATTGTAAACCGCAGCGGCTGGAGCAGTGGGCAATTGTTCAACGCTATCGCCGAAGGCAAACCCGATCTGGTTTTTGTGGCCGACTGGACCAATCCGGCGGTTTTGCTGGCGGCCTTCCGCCTGCGCCGGCAATGCACGGTGATCACCGGTTTCGACAACCACTGGAAAGGCGGTTGGAAGCAGCAGGTATTTTCCCTTGGTGCATCGATCGTTTTTCCGCGCATTTTCCGCGGGGTTTTCATTCCCGGTGAACCGCAACGCGAGATGGCACACCGCATGGGTTTCCGCGACGCCCGCATCCGCACCGGTGCCTATTCCGCAGACACCGCCTTGTTCGACGCTTATTACGAACGCAGTTTCCAACAGCGCATGGAGCGTTTTCCGCACCGTTTCCTTTGCGTGGCGCGCTATATACCCGCCAAGGGACTGGACATCCTTTGGGAAGCCTTCATACGCGCTAGGGAAGCCACGGGCAGCGATTGGGAATTATGGTGTGCCGGTGCCGGCGAAGGCTGGGAACAGCGCAGGGAACATCCGGCCATCCGCCACCTGGGTTTTCTGCAACCCGCGCAACTGGAAGACATCATCACAGCTACCGGCGTTTTTGTCTTGCCCAGCCTTTTCGAACCCTGGGGCGTGGTGGTGCACGAATACGCCCGCGCCGGTTTCCCCTTGGTGCTGAGTCGTGAAGTGGGTGCCGCTTCGCAATTTCTGGAAGACGGCCGCAATGGTTATAGCGTTCCGGCCGGCGATGTGGATGCCCTCGAAGCTGCCCTTATAAAGGTTATGAATAGCGATGAAAAGCGCCTTAAAGACATGGCCGAGATAAGCCGTGCAAAAGGCCTGGAGCTCTCACCTGAACACTGGGCTGCACAGATCTTGTCGTTTTGTGCAAAGAAAACTGCGGAATGATGCACGCCATAAAGCAATTTCGCAGTAGGAATGTGCGGCATTAACGGCATAGCAGGAGTACACGACACTTTCCGGCTGAACGATCGGCTGGTGCATATGAACAGCGCGATCTCGCACCGCGGTCCCGACGACAGAGGAACTTTCAGCGTTCCGGGTTGCGGACTTGGGCAGGTGCGGCTCTCGATTATCGACCTCAGCAAGGAAGGTCATCAGCCCATGATCAGCGCCTCCGGCCGCTATACCCTTGTATTCAATGGCGAAGTGTACAACTTCAATGAGTTGAAGAAAGAACTCGCCGATTACCCTTATAAGAGCCGCACCGATACCGAAGTCATCCTCGCCGCTCTCGAACGCTGGGGCAAGGACGCTTTCAAGCGTTTTCACGGCATGTTCGCCTTGGGGATATGGGACAACAAGGAAGAAACCCTCACCCTGGTACGCGATCATACCGGCAAGAAACCCATTTACTACACCGGCGGCGGTTCAGCGCCATTCGTTTTCAGTTCTGAATTGCGCGGCATATTGCAATCGGGTTGGTACGAAGGGAAGATTGATTCGCGTGCCCTGGCGGAGTTCTTCGCCTACCAGACCGTCCACGCGCCCAATACCATTCTCGACGGCGTGCGCGAGCTGATGCCCGGCCAGATGCTGGTATACCGGAAAGGCGAGATACAACTGGAATATTTTTACCATCTCAACGACGCCCGTCACACCTATAAAACCACCGGTCCATACCACCGCGTCAAGGCCGACGTAAAGCGCCTGCTCACCGAAGCCGTGGAGAAGCGCATGGTGAGCGATGTGCCGCTCGGAACCTTTCTCTCCGGCGGCATCGACAGCAGCATCATCACCGCGCTGGCTTCGCAGTTCCGCCCGGGCGAGCTGCAGACTTTCAATATTGCTTTTGAAGAGGAGGCGTTCAGCGAAGCGCCCATCGCCCGCATGGTGGCCAAGCGCTACAATACCCGCCACCACGAAATCATCATCCCGACAGCCAGCCTGGAGGAAGAGGTGGTGCGCGCCCTCGACGCGATGGATTTTCCCACCACCGATGGCGTGAATACCTACGTGGTAGCCGGAGCAGCCAAACGGGCCGGTATGACGGTCGCCCTTTCAGGTCTCGGCGGCGACGAAGTATTCGGCGGTTATTGGATGTTCCCCCTGGCCCAGCGCCTGCACCGTTACCGCATGCTGGGCAAGGTGCCTGCTTCCATGCGCACGGCTGTAGCCGCCGCTGCACGCCGCTTCAAGCCGGGAACGCGGACGGAGAAACTGTACCAGATTCTGCGGCAGCCCGACCTTAACCTGGCTTCCTGGTATCCGCACATGCGGCGCATCACCGATGCCGAACGCCTGCGCAACCTCATCAGCGCCGAACCGTATCCGACCGCGGCTCAAACATTGGCGGGCATCGCTTCGCAAGGGCAGGTGATCAGCGAGGTTTCGCTGGCCGAACTCGGTACGTATTTGCCGAATATCCTCTTGCGCGACAGCGATCAGATGGGCATGGCACACGCATTTGAAATCCGCTGCCCCTTCCTCGACCTTCCTCTGCTCGAATACGTACTTTCCCTGCCCGACGCCTTCAAACCTGTGCGTCCGGGAAAGAAACTCCTGCTCGACACCTTCGGCGATATGTTGCCGGAAGAGGTGTACAAGCGCCAGAAGATGGGTTTCACTTTCCCCTGGGAGATCTGGTTGCGCGGTCCGCTGCGTGCCTTTGCCGAAGAGAACATCCGCGCCTTGCAAGCCGTTCCGCTCATCAACGCCCCGGCTGTGGAAGCACTCTGGCAGCGTTTCCTGCAGGGCGACCGCAGCCTGTCATGGGCCCGGGTTTGGATTTTTGTGGTGATGGGCCATTACATCCGCCGCCACAAGCTGCATATTTAAAAACACGCTCATGGACAGCCAGCGCCCTTCCGACCGGGTTCCGCATATCCTCATCTTCATCGATTGGTATGAACCCGCTTTCCGCGCCGGCGGTCCGGTACGCAGTGTCGTGAACCTGGTTTCCCGCCTCAGCGGCCGCTATCGTTTTTCGGTCATTGCCTCTGCATTCGACTACGGAAATCCGCAAGCCATGGCCCAGGTGCCGCATGACCAATGGGTGGAACGCCAGCACGGCGAAAAGGTAAAATACTGTTCCAAACTGGGCTTTCGCGCCTGTTATTGCGCCATCCGAGACAGCCATTGCGATCGGGTGTATATCCAGAGTATGTTTTCGCCGCGCTATGGCATTTTCCCCTTGCTGGCCGCCAGGCTGCTGGGCAAGAAAGTGATCGTGGCGCCGCGCGGCATGCTGCATCCTACTGCCTTGGCCATCAAACGCCGAAGGAAGCTGGCCTTTTTGCGGATAGCCCGCTTCCTGGGCTTGTATCGCGGTGTCGTATTCCAGGCGGTTGACAATTGGGAAGCAGATTTTGTGAAGGAGCAATTCCCGCGCAACCGGGTGTTTCGCGCTACCAATATGGCAGCCCTGCCCGGACAGCGGGATCCTGCCGTGCGGAAATATCCGGATACGCTGCGGCTGGTGAGCGTAGCCCGCATTTCCCCCGAAAAAAACAACCTCTTCCTGCTGCGGATGCTGTCGCAGTTGCCTTTTCCTGTTGAAGCCGATATCTAC
>CANHTS010000003.1 GCA_947463435.1 Flavobacteriales bacterium
AAATGCCCGGAGAAACTTCCATGGCATTTATCACAACATTTCCGAAAAGTATGTGCAGAATTACCTGAGTGAATTCTCGTTCCTCACCAACCACCGGCACCTTGGATCACAAAAATTTGATGCGCTTTTATCGCTAATCCTAAGCCAGACGTGGTTTGCGTCTTTGGTGCAAGCTTCCGTATACTCGGGAAACGCGTCGACGGAAACGGGACCGTGAAGCACGACAATACCATCCCGTTCCCCCATCCCAACCCCCAAATTCAACACTTCCATCTCTCCTTCCTTGTTATCCACTGGCTCCCACATTCCCCGTGATGGCCTGACGCTTGTGATATCCATCCTGCCATTTTCACGCATGCATGTGCCAATAGCAGGGTGATGTCATTTACAACAACATCATGCTAAAACAGCCTCTTAGCGCTGCCATTATGCTCTTGCACAGGCACCACCCACTTGAAAAGTTAAAATCCTCGCTCGTTCCGGAATGGAACGCAACGCCATCCTTAAAACCGCATACTCGCCTGCAGCACACCTCCTGCACCACCGGTCTTTCCGGGCAGCACAAGGCCTTCAACCGAAATAGCCTGCGCCTGTATCCACAGCGAATTCCACGGACGCAAACTGAACCCCAGTCCGATATCACCGTTAGGCACACCGCCATATGCAGTGGTAACATGCATCTGTACAGAATGCTTCTGATTCAGGCTTTTCGTGTATTCCAGGCTTGCACGGGGAATGAATCCTGGATACATACGGTATTCCAAACGCGCCCTGAGTGTGTTGCCTTTTGTACCGATGGTTGTAAACATTTCGGCTCTGAACCGTGCAGGCAACATGATCCAACCGCTGGGATCGCGGCGATCCGGATCCAACTTGCTTAACAAGGTGTCGAAATAGTTCCGGAACGAAGCCGTTGAGTCAATCCCGTAGGGTGTAAACGGCACATTCCAGCCAAAGACCTGAACGCCCTGTTCGGCTTGATAACGCGATGCGCGCTTGCCGAGTGATACCAAGCCTAAATCCTGTACATCAAAAAACCAATTCAAAGGCCGATTGTACTTGGAGGAGTATTTGACCCCCGCGACACCAAATTGGGTGGAAAAGCCATGACTGAGGTCGTAGAATCCATTGGCATTTCGGTCTTTCCGCGTGTAATCCAGGTTGTAATTCATGAAGACACTGTCGCCCACTGCCGAAGTAAAGAGCGAACCCGAGGGAAGGCGCAGGTCTTGATAGTTTCGCATAAACACCCAATTTGCACCCAGACGATAGGTGATTTTCGAATTCCTGGGACGCCACGTGGCTTGTGCACCCAGCCGGTTCCACGAAATGGTATTGAAACGCAGGTCCCGGCTTTCGAGTGTTTTTCCTGCAAAAGGTGCATTGCCCCGAAACACCAGATCGAATGCCGGTTGGTCGAATTGGGATGCGTAAAGGTTGGTATACGCGTATTGATATGACCAGGATATCTTCTTGGATGGTATCATATGCCGTGCAAAATCGTCGAATTGGACAAGTATACCCGCCTGTCCCTGCAAATGGCTCTGTGCATCGCCAATCCGATCCGAACTCTTGCGGATGATATCGTTGCTGATACCACCCCCCATAAAAGGATACAACATACCCGCCGGCAAACGCTGGCTATACATCCAGGCATCTGTCTGCACCTTTAGAACCGAACTGGGCTGTATTTGTTGAATCGGCGGTGGCAACATTTGCACTGCACGCTCAGTCGTCATGGAATCTTTCTGGGCATGCGCCGCCCAAACACTTCCACCCGTAATCAAGAAAATGAAAAGCCGCTTCATCAAAGACTGTTTTCCATGGTTACCTGGCCAACCAGACGGATGCGCAGGCGGTAAAATGAATACAACTTACGGTACGCGCTGCCTTCGGTCCGCAACATCGGCACAAAGACAATATAAGAAGCGCGGCGCAGATTTTCCATCCGGTCTTCCGGTACAGCGGCCTCAAGCGTAGCCACTGCGCGATTGATAACCATACCTGTCGCCTGGTCAACAGACGCAGCCGGTAACTCGGGTTGCGGAATGATGCTGTCTATCTCTTGGTAAAAGGCATCCAACAAATAAGCTTTCATGCTCACTGCTACCGGAAAATCGTTTTCCGCGTAGAAGCGTAACACTGCCTTTTTGGCGTTTTCTATGCCGCGGATCGATTTCAGATCCATGCGTTGCGTATCCCTGAAATACAGTCCAGGCGTGCGGAAGCCAACCGGCATCGACGCGTCGAGGTAGACGTTCAGCGGTTTGTCATGGTACAGGAAATCCTGCCAGCGGTTGGTATTGCCGTTCGGGTTCAGCTTGATGTTCAAATCATAACCGAAACCGGAAGGCACGTTGGAAAGAAAATCCCGGATATTGGAGTTACCCGTATTGAGGTAAAAATTCGTTTCAGAAGCCTTCCACGGTTGAAAATCAGCACTTTGGATGGTATGAGTAGCTCCGACGATGCCGGGTGCATTCAGGAGCACAGAACGTTTGTTCAGCACATTCTCTGAGGAAATACTCCGCACTGCTACCTGTCCCTGTGCGCCTATGCCGTTTGAAACCCGGAGATTCATGGAAACAAACTCCGGCTCCAGGCTGCCACCCAACGGGGGATACATCGTTACGGGCTGTACACCGCTGATATTCTCATCACTCTGCCCGAAATAACCGACCGCCCATTCAGGCTCTATGCCTACGATGCCATATTCAACCCGGATGCTGTCGTCGAGCGATACATTCACCTTGCGCCCGCTGCTGTCCAAATTGACGATCACAATCTGGTGGAAAGTATTGACTGTGTCGGTGACGGATGGATTCTTGCCGCGGTAATCGACCACGTAGCCATTCATGTCCACATCCTCTGAATAGCGTTTCGTTTCGCCTGGAACGGCGGCAGGAACTTGTATGATCCGCTCTACGCTTTGTCCGTTTTTCACCACATTCGGCAAGCGGAAAATCATGGTGAGGTTTTCCTGGATGGTAGTGGATATACGAATGCGCAGTGTTCCGCGACGCGCCTGGATGAACTTGATTTCCGGTCCGCCCAGCTCCATACTGGTCCCTTCATCCTGATACAACACATTTTGTGAGGGGAAGGCTGCAGTGGCTGCACGCGGTTTCAGTCCGGTTACGGCGAGATTGAGCTCCACACCTTTGAAGGCATCAATGGTGACTGGTCCGTTGCTGGCATCGGTTCTCAGCGTCTTGATTTGCGCCGTGAGCACCTTGTACACCGTTTTGCCGGCCAGTGAAACCTTGCGTGTTTGCGTGGTTCCAGGAGAAACGTTGTTGAACGTCTCGATGGAAATGAGGGAATTATCCGTCTTATTTCGCAGCTCAAACGTCACCTCAGAAAGGTTGACCTGCAATTCGTTGGTCAGCGATATATTAAGCCAGCCGGAATCGAGCGTCGCATATTCAAAGAATGCGCTGGCATCGAGGTCTACCGGGGTCAGGTTGGTGAGATTCTGCGCCGGTATAACTTGTGTGCTGCCGTTCAACAGGATGAAGACCGGATTGATCTCCGCCAGGGTAATCCGTCGACTGATATTCTGATCGTTCAGGCGCAGCGCCTTAAGCGTGAAGAAACGCGTTACAACGGTGTCCGGAATGCGGATGCCTTCCAGGCGGTTGCTGCTGTAGACCAGCTGACTGTACTCGAGTGAATAACTGCTGTCTCCTGTCTTGTTAAACAGGTTCGCAGAGTTCATCTGGTCAAGCGAAATCTCAGCCTTCGCAACCGGTGCGAGGTATTCAGATTCCCAGAAAGTGCCACCGTTTTTGCGGCAGGCAGACAGCAGGACTATACCCGCCAACAGGATGTAGTAGTGTTTCTTCATGGGTGTGGAAGGAAAAACTGTTCCCGGCCCAATTTCCGGGAAACAGTGTATTAGTGCGCGAGCTGCAAATCGGCACCAGATCCCAGTTTGCGCATGAGGCGCATGTGGGAATTGAATGCTTCACGGAAGGTCGGGTACTCGAGGTAGGGCACATTGTACTTTGCAGCAACGCGCTGTACAATCTTGCGCACGTCAGGATAATGCACGTGGCTGATTTGTGGGAATAAATGGTGCTCAACCTGGAAATTCAATCCGCCGGTCACCCAATTCCAGAACCTGGATGTAGGAGCGAAGTTGGCGGTGGTAGCCATCTGGTGTACAGCCCATTCCTGAGGAATACGGGTGCGCACATCCTGAGCAGCTTCCACAAAATGGGTGATCTCCACCACGTGTGCCATTTGGAACACACAACTCAGAATTATACCGAGGGTGACGTGCAAGGATACGAATGCAAGCATACCGCCGCCCCAGCCGAGCATGTAAACGGGCAAGCCTACATATACCGCCGTGTACATGATCTTGGTTACCCAGAAAATGATGTGCTCGCTAAGCGGAATGGGAGGAAGATCGGTGGTATACACGCGGCGCTTGAAATACTTTTCGAAGTCGGCTGCGTACATCCAGAATATGGAACTGATGGCATACAGGCCCATCATATAGATATGCTGAAACCGGTGCGCCGGTTTCCAGGGCTGGCTAGGACAATGGCGCAGGGCTGGAATCTTGGCAATATCGTCATCCACTCCGTCAACGTTTGTGAAGGTGTGGTGAATTACGTTGTGCTTGGTCTTCCAAATGAATGCATGGCTGCCCAACAGGCTCATGATATTGCCAAACCAACGGTTAACCCGTCCGCTGGATGAGAAACTGCCGTGACATGCGTCGTGCATGATATTGAATCCGGCCAGGGCGTGGAATATGCCGATTACGGCGAAAATGAGAACCGAAGCCCATACCGGCAGACCCAAAAACAGCGCTGCTACGTACAGTGCGGGAACTGTGATGACGATGATCGCGGTCTTGGTATAAAGACGTGAATCGCCTGTTTTTTGCTTGCCCTTGGCCTTGAAAAATTCGTCAACCTCGCGGCGGAGTTCCCCGTAAAACTGGTTGCCGTTATTTTCGAAAATCGGCGGGGGAACATTGACATGTGGTGTATTCATTACTTTTTGTTAATGCTTTGCAAAGATAGGCGAAGATTTCGGCCTCCGATGCTCAACCCAACGCGCTTAAGTTTGCGCATGCAATGGCCGGAAGCGTTTTATCAACGGGTTCTATCAAGATTAGGGCTTGAAGCAGCTTCTTTCTTTACCGTACTCGATACAGAACCGGTTACAGCCGTGAACCTGCATCCGCTCAAATTCAACGCTCCGATGACATTAGCGGAAATACCATGGAACCCGTATGGCCGGATTCTTTCTGAACGACCCGCTTTTTTTCTCGATCCCTGGTGGCATGCCGGTGCCTATTATCCGCAAGAATCCGGAAGCCAGCTTTTGGCCGCTGTGCTTGAACAACTGCCGGTTCCTGAAGAGCCAATTATGCTCGACCTCTGCGCAGCACCGGGCGGTAAAAGCGTCCTCATCTCCAATTTCCTGCAAGGCCGCGGCGCCCTCCTCAGCAACGAAGTGATCCGGAAACGGGTACCGGTTCTCTATGAAAACCTGGCGCGCAACGGATTCGCAAACAACGCCATCAGCAACCTGGATCCAAAAGAACTCGGCAATTGTACAGAGCTGTTTGATTTGATTTTTGTGGACGCACCCTGCAGCGGCGAAGGCATGTTCCGCAAACACGCACAGGCGTCTGAACAATGGTCGCCGGATTTGGTAGAGTTCTGTGCCCTGCGGCAGCAACGCATCCTGAGCGATATCTGGCCCGCTTTGAAACCGGGTGGATTTCTGGTCTACAGCACCTGCACCTTGAACGAAACAGAAAACGAAGACAACCTGCGCTTTCTGCTGCAACA
This sequence comes from Flavobacteriales bacterium, assembly GCA_947463435.1. Lineage (GTDB taxonomy): Bacteria > Bacteroidota > Bacteroidia > NS11-12g > UBA955 > REEB481. The sequence goes on from CANHTS010000003.1 coordinate 5,817, forward strand.
GGCGGATGCCGAAGCGGTTGACCTGAAGTTTCCAACATCATGGAACATAGAACCCGGCACAGCGCCAACAGCCTGTTGGTATAGCTGGCCACACAAAACGGGCAGTGAAGGATTCTTCCTGGGAATCGTCCAAAAGCGGGCCTCCGGCGATAAGGGAATCTTAGAAAAGCCGATTTCCCTGGCCAAGATCAACCTTCCACAACAGTGGCTTTCCGAATCAGCACCACCACCACATGTGCGCCACAAAGAACAGCCTGCACTCATGAATGCTGCGCTTGCCTCCTTGTTGCCGTCTCTCGGCACAGCACAACATGGCATCCAACATGCCGGAACACCGCTCGGAGAGTGGATTGGCAACAAATTCAAACCGGCACCGGAGTTGGCACTTAGCCTGCATTTGCGCGCAGATTGCAGTTTGCCGCTCAACCTGAGCCAGGCGGTTGCTTTCCTTTGTGGCGATGGGGTTTTGCCTGAAGCCGAAACGCAGGGTTGGTATCCGCTTTCATACGAAGGCCTCGGTTTGGGTTGGATTAATCACCTCGGAAAACGCAGCAACAACGCGTGGCCACGGGCTTGGCGCATCCGGCAACGCCCATCCGGCGGCGTTCCCGTTCCATTCTGGCAGCCCTGACCCGGAGCCTGCTGCATAGCTTTCCGTATTATTGTGTGACCAGCCAGCCCATGATACGCCAGCTCCTGTTCCTTGCACTTAGCTTTTCCTCCCTCCAGATGAAAGCGCAGACCCATGTACGTATTACCAGCGCCTCGGCAGACTCCGTTATGCGCGGACGCTACAATCCAGCGCAGTTTGCACCGGCTTTTCCAATCAATTACCCGCCGCATATCGCCCAATGGATAGCCCGTCAGGTTTCTCCGGACACCCTGCGCGCCAACATCCTGAAACTCGCTTCCTTCCAAAACCGGAATACAGCTTCAGATACCCTTTCCGGATCGCGTGGGATTGGTGCAGCGCGCCGCTGGATACATGGCGAGTTCAGCCGCTATGCCCGCGAAAGCAACGGACGACTCCTGCCGGCATTCCAGGAATTTGATTTCAATGTCTGCAACCTGATGTCGCGCCACAGCAATGTGATAGCTGTGCTGCCCGGAACCGATACCGCCGACCGCAGCATCGTGCTGATTGAAGGGCATTTCGACAGCCGCTGTGAAGGCAATTGCGATACCGCTTGCCTGGCCGAAGGCGTGGAAGACAACGCAACCGGAACAGCCCTCGTAATGGAGTTGGCACGTGTCTTCAGCCGAAACGGCTTCGCCTTCCCCCGAACCATTGTATTCATGGCCACTACCGGTGAAGAACAGGGCCTCTACGGTGCGCAGGCGTTTGTGAATTATGCACTCCGCAACGGCGTCGCCATCCGGGCAGTCATCAACAACGACGTGAGCGGTGGAATCATCTGTGGGAAGACAGCTTCGCCCCCGGGTTGTCCGGGCGAAAACCTGATCGACAGCATCCGGGTGCGGCTCTTTTCTGCAGGAAACATCAATTCACCTTCCAAGCAACTCGCCCGCTTTGTGAAGTTGCAATACGCGGAAATGCTGCGGCAACATATGGATGTGCCCAGCGATATCCAGATCATGAGCCCGGAAGACCGCACCGGCCGCGGTGGTGATCATATTCCATTCCGGCAGAACGGTTTCCCGGCCATCCGCCTCACCAGCGCCCATGAACACGGCGATGCCGATGTGAGTAAACCGGGTTACAGCGACCGACAGCATTCCACCCGCGATCGCGCGGGTATTGATTTTAATAGCGATGGATTGCCGGACAGCTTCTTCGTCGATTTTCGCTACCTGGCGCGCAATACCTGCATCAATGCCTGCGGCGCAGCCATGGCCGCCGCAGGTCCGGCGCGTCCCGATCTGCAAGTGCAGGTAAGCGGCAAAACCCTCTTCACCACCATTACGCGTGAAACACAATACACCTGGTACCGCATCGCCATCCGCAGCACCTCGCAGGATTGGGATACCGTGTTCACCCAACACGGCGTTAGCGGGAGCTTCCTCATGCCCGAAGGCCGCAGTTACTATATCAGCGCCGCCGCAGTTGATTCGAATGGCGTGGAAAGCATCTTCAGCCGCGAAGTCACCGCCCAGACCACCGGCCTTCTAGACTTTGGTTCAAGCAGCGAAACACCCGATATTGAACTGAAACAAAACCATCCCAATCCTTTTGATCTTGCAACCTGGATTGTAGTCCATGTGAACCGCATGCCGCGTTTCAGAAAAGCTGAACTCCAGGTGAGCGACGCCGGCGGAAGGGTGCTGCGCCGCTGGCCGGTTGAACTGCGGCAGGGCACCAACGAATACCTCTACGAACACGGAGAAGGCATGCGCGGCATCCTGCATTATTCCATTCTGCTCGATGGCCGTCCGATGCAAACACGCAGCATGGTCTTCGCCAACTGAATAAACTCAGTTACCATCTGCGTAGTCCTGCAGGTAGCTGTAGCGTTCCGTTAAAGCGCCCCGGCGTGTAATGCGCGCACCTTCGAGCATGGCGCTTTGGGGGTGGAAGAGTTCCGGAATCACATCATGTAACAGGTGTTCACCAAACTCACTGCTCGCGTCGCGGGGCAATTCATTGGGCAAATTGCTGACAGCCATTACGTCGATCGTATCCGGAAGAAAAGGCGCAGTGCGTTGTTGTGTTTGACGGTCCCAACCAAAAACCGGATCAGCGATGGTGGTTGCGTCTACAGTAATCGGCACAGAACCATCTACATCACAACTGATATCGGCAATTACACGGATGCGGAAACCCGGCCAAAGTGTGTCTTCTTTTTCAAAGAGCCGGGGTAAATCGCTCGTCCAGAAAAGACCGTTGATGAGCATATCGCAGGCAGGCAGAAATGAACGGAATGAGCTTTCGTATTCGCTGTGGTTCGCGTAGAAATGCTGCGAATTCCAGGGTTTACCTTCTCGGTGCTGGTATAACTCGTGGCTGTTGAGATGCACAAAAACAGGCCGCGTATGGTTGCGCAGCAGGAAATCTTCCGGTGTTACCTCCAGAACATTCAGTTGGCGCAGCAGTTCAAGTGCGCCATTCGCCACACGGCCGCCGCCGGTAAGAACGATCTTGGCCGGTCCAGGCTGAATCTTATGGCATTCGCGCAGCATCTCGGCATAATCCAGGCATTGCCAGGCGGGCTTGAGTTCATAACTGCCGGTTTTCCTTCCCCAGGTAAGGAAGCCGTTGTAAGCACCGACGATGCCTGCCCAGCGACCAAACCCGAGCACCCGCAAGCCACTTTCCCATTTGAGGGTTTCGTAATCGATCAACTCAATGTTCTTCTCCAGGATGACTTGCAGCATCGCCTGGTTATAAGGTTGTTTCTTGATGGTATGCGAGAAGAAGAAATATGTTTTACCGGTAATCAAATGATCCCTTGGAACTTCCTTGATGCCGAATAGCACATCGCAATCGCTAAGGTCGCTGACCACCGGAATGCCTGCGGCCCGATATTCGTCGTCGCTGTAGGTGCGTTCCGAGCTGCTTTCCACAAAAATGCGCACATCCGGGTAGCGCTTCTGCACACTCACACATTGAACGGGGGTCAGGGCTACACGGGTATCCGGCGGACTTTTTCTTTCCCGCAACAAACCGAATCGGATCATGCTGCGAAGCTATGAAGCGGCTTTTTATTTGCTGCTACCTTTGCCTTCGCTTCCGCCATGTGTTACGCGTATGCCACCCATTTCGACCGCAATAAGCTGAAGCAGCGCTACGGGCTGGCCGATGTGCCATTGAGTGGTTACCATTTCTTCAACAGCGCCTTCAACCGTCCGCTCTTGCCGGTGATAACAGGGTTGCACCCGGCCAGCCTGCATTTGCTGAGCTGGGGACTTGTTCCGCATTGGGCACGCAACGCAGAGCAGGCCGATGAAATGGCGCGCCGCGGTTTCAACGCCCGCTCAGAAACCGTGGCCGAAAAGCCCATGTTCCGCGATGCTTTTCGAAAGGGACGCTGCCTGGTTCCCGCTGCAGGTTTCTACGAATGGCGGACAGAAGGCAGTACCAAGTATCCCTTTTTCATTTATCCTGTTTCCGAAGATGGAATCTGCAGCCTGGCCGGTATTTGTACCCTGAAGACTGATTCCGAAACCGGCGAAGAACAAGGTTCCTTTTCCATCCTTACCGCTCCGGCCGATGCGTGCATGGCATGGATTCACAACAGCAAACTGCGCATGCCACTCATCCTGCGCAAGGAAGATGAAGCCGCCTGGCTGGATGGCAACGAAGCCGAAGCCAATGCCCTCATCCAACGCGGTGCTTCAGACGCGTATGCAGCTTTTCCGGTCAGCAGGCTGGCTTCCTCAGCCCGCTCCAACCGCGACGTGGCCGAAGTATGCGCGCCATTTACGTATCCTGAACTGAACCTTCCCTGGTGAAACCGCTGCATCGTTTCAATCCGGTTATCTCGCTAACGCGAAAGGGGAAAATGCTCAATGCCCTCCTGCGTGCATTTTACAGCCTTGTACGTGTATTCAAAGGGAAAGCATGGGAAAGACCTTTGCCCGCCTTTGAAGAAGACCCGCAAGGTTTCAGCTCCCGCGATATTCTCTATTTTGGCTACAAGTATTACGGTTTTCCCCATTGGAAAGCGGAAAAGAATGAAACAGAAGCGGCACTCCGATGTCAACCGGCGCAAAAAGCTCCTAAAAATCCCATGACCAACACCGCAGTCCTCAGCCTAGGCGGCGACCTGATGCCTTACAAGGTGCTGCGCGATGCCGATACCAGCCGGCTTTGGGATGAATTCAGGGATTTCTATTTCGGGGCTGATATCGTATTCGCTAACCTGGAAACCCCGTTGAATCTTTCCAAACCTGCTTCCTGGGTGCCGGAAGTGATGCTCAACGACATGTATTTCAATGGCGACCGCGAACTGTGGGACATCTTCACCGATCGCGGGCGTGGGCGCTACGATGTGCTTTCCATTGCCAATAACCACATGCTCGATCAGGGGTATGATGGACTGGAAGCCACAGCTAATTTTCTGCATCAGGAAAAGGTTGCCTTTGCGGGCTGGAATAAGCGAGGCATATTTCAGGCAGAAAAACAAATCGTGGAACGCAAGGGCATTCGATTCGGTTTCAGCGCCTGGACCTATTCTTTGAATCGCTGCAAGCCAGATTCGCAGCGCGCCGGAGAACTGAATTTCCTGCCCTTGAACCGCGCCGGTTTCGACTCCAGGCGCATTGTGCAGGAATGCAGGCAATTGCGTGAAAAGGGCGCCGAAGTCCTGGTTCTATCCCTCCATGCGGGCAATGCATATCAGGCTTTTCCGGGTGAAACGGTACGGGCTAACTTTCAGCGCTTGATGGAAGAAACGGGTGCCGATGTGATCGTGGGCACCCACCCGCACAATCCGCAGCCATGGGAATTCCATACCTGGAAACGCGCAGACGGTTCAATAGCGCGCGGATTGATTCTGTATTCATTGGGCGATTTCATTGCGTATGATATTTTTAAATGGTGCCATTTGCCATTGATGCTGCGCCTGAGTTTTACACGGCAGGAATCGGGTGTTACCCTGACGGGTTTTGAGCCGCGTTTTGGCTTTATGCACCTAAGCAGGAATGGTTCACTTCGCTTACTTGATTTCGCTGCAGCAGCAGATAAAATTGACCCAAGAGTGGATAAAGCGGCCTGGAAGGAATGGCAGGAACTGCGGTATTTTTACAAACGGAATTTTTCTGGACTTTTACCTTTATCCTCATCTAACCATTGAATCCTTCACGTACCCGGGTTTGCCATCTCAGTAACCTGCACGTTGCCTTCGATACGCGGATTTATTTCCGTTTTTGCCGCAGCCTGGCCAAAGAATACGATGTGACATTGATTGCAGTGCATCCGTGCGAGGAAGTAGTGAAAGGCATTCACATCGTGCCGGTCAGGCGTTTAAAGAACCGATACTGGGAAATGGCAACCGCTTCGCTGCGGATGTTCCCCAAGGCTCTGCGTGCCCGTGCTGCTATTTATCAGATCCACGATCCGGAATTGATTCCTTGCGGATTGTGGCTCAGGCTGCTGGGAAAGAAGGTTGTTTTCGATGTGCACGAGAACTTCGCGGCAGACATCGCAGATAAGCCCTGGATCCGTCACAAGCGCTTGCTGTCAACTTTGTACACCTGGTGGGAAAAGCGCGCTGCTAAGCGCTTTGAACTCCTGTTGGCGGAAGATTCCTACGCACCGCATTTCAAGGACCTTGGCGCCAGCTATACTGTTGTGCTCAACTATCCGGATTTGCCCTTCTTCAGGCCGTTCCGCAAACTGGACGCCAGATCGGAAGAGCATCTCTTTTACATCGGTATTCTGCTCGAAACACGCGGTTTGTTTGAAATTGCTGAAGCCTTGTACATCTTGAAAAAACAGGGAAGAATCTTCCAATTTCATTGTGTAGGCGAACTGTATTCCCGCCTGGAACAAGGGATGAACAAGCTGCCATTCTACAATCAGATCAGGGAGCAGATGCATTTTTATGGCCGCATGCGCCTCGACGAAGGCTACGCTTTATCGAAAGGAATGGGTATTGGCTTATGCATTATCCATCCGATGAAAAACTCGGTCGAGAGCTACCCGACGAAAATGTTTGAATACATGAGCATTGGCTTGCCAGTCATAGCCTCCGATTTCCCTTTGTACAGGGAAGTGCTCGAAGCACATGGCTGTGGACTTTGTGTAGACCCGCGAAACCCTGAAGCCTTGGCCTCTGCCATACTGACCATCGCTGACAATCCAACACTACAGGCCGAAATGGCTGAAAATGGCGTAAAAGCCGTGGAAGCACATTATTCCTGGGAGTCGCAGGAAAAACGCATGCATGAAGTTTACAACAAACTCATCAACGGCCAGAAGCCGGTATCAATGGCACCAGGAGGCGTCTGAAGCTACAGCGGCCCATTTCTGGTACTCTTCCAGCTCTTTGCCGTTCAGCTTCTTTTCCCATTCCATCAACTTATTGATCATTTCACCGCGCTGGCGGAACAATTCCATATCCGGATTCATATCGTCCATCTTGCCGAGTTTACAAACGATTGTATTGTAAGCGTCCAGATCGCCTGCATAAGGAAGGCTAAGCGGAATTCCCAGACGGTTTTTGGCAACCGCCTGTTGCGGAGCCTGGGCTTCGGTGGCGGTTCCGCTGCTAACGCCGGTTCCGCCGGCATCGGTGCTTCCGTTGTTTTGCGCAGATTTACAGCCCTGAGAGCTCATCACGATGAAAACGAGGCCAAGTACAAGAAGTCTCATAGTTTGGCAAAGTTAAGTCATACAAGAATTACTTCGGAACCGATTAATAACTCAGATACATGCTCTTGGTTTTGATCAGTTCGCGGAAAGCAGGGTCTTTCAAATCTTTGACAAACACAATTTCCTCTCCCGTGCTCTTCATTTCCGGCCCGAGCTCGCGGCTCACTCCGGGGAACTTGTTGAAAGAGAAGACTGGCTTCTTGATCGCCCAGCCGGCTGGGCGGGGTGGCACGGTGAAGTCGCGCAGCTTATTCACCCCCAGCATAACACGGGTTGCCCAGTTTACATATGGCACGTCGTAAGCTTTACAAATAAAGGGAACCGTTCGGCTGGCCCGCGGATTGGCTTCGATAACGTACACTTTTTCGTCTTTGATGGCAAACTGGATATTGAGTAAACCTATCACCTGAAGGGCGCGCGCAAGTTTTTCAGTGTATGCTTCCATCTGGGAGATTACCGATTCGCTCAATCCGAAAGGCGGCAAAACAGCGCTGCTGTCTCCGCTATGGATACCTGCAGGTTCGATATGCTCCATCAAACCGAGAATATGAACGTCTTCGCCGTCGCAAATGCAATCGCTTTCTGCCTCTTCAGCCCGATCAAGGAAATGATCAATCAGCACCCGGTTGCCAGGCAAGTCGCCGAGCAGTTTTACTACCGCGCGTTCCAGGTCTTCGTCGTTGATTACGATCACCATACCCTGCCCGCCCAGCACATAACTTGGCCGAACCAGAACCGGATATCCGACCTGATTGGCAATTTGTATTGCTTCATCAGCATCGAGGGCTACACCGTATTTAGGGTAGGGAATTCCCAGTTCTGCAAGCAGGTCGCTAAAACGACCACGGTCTTCGGCTATGTCCATGTTATCATACGATGTGCCGATGATAGGAATTCCATGCTCTTGTAGCTTCTCCGCCAGTTTCAGCGCCGTCTGACCACCGAGCTGAACGATCACGCCTTCGGGTTTTTCGTAGGCGATGAGTTCGCGCAAATGTTCCCAGTAAACCGGTTCGAAATAGAGCTTATCGGCCATGTCGAAATCGGTACTCACTGTTTCGGGATTGCAGTTGACCATGATGGCTTCAAAACCCGCTTCGCGCGCTGCAAGTATGCCGTGCACGCAGCTGTAGTCGAATTCAATGCCCTGGCCGATGCGGTTCGGGCCGCTGCCCAAAACAATGACCTTGCGGCGATCGCTGAATAAGCTTTCGTTTTCTCCGTCGAAAGTGCTGTAAAAATAATTGGTTGGGCTGGGGAATTCGGCGCTGCAGGTATCCACCATTTTATATACGCGGCGGATATCGAGTTGCATGCGCTTGTTGAACACATCGTCTTCCGTGCAATTCCCCATCAGCCAGGCAATCTGATGGTCACTGAAGCCCTTTTCTTTGGCAATGCGGAGCAAAGCGGCAGGTATGTTATCTACATTGAACCGGCGTATTTCTGTTTCCGTTTTTACCAGGTCGTGGATTTGTTCAAGAAACCAGCGGTCAATGCGGGTGATTTTATGGATGGAAGTGAGCGGAACACCCATAGAAACTGCGTCTTTGAGTTTAAAGAGGCGATCCCAGCTGGCGTATTCCAGCGCGTGCAACAAATCATCAAGGTTGCGACTCGATTTGCCGTCGGCGCCGAGCCCGTGGCGTCCAATTTCCAGGCTCTGGCAAGCTTTCTGCAAGGCCTCCTGGAAGCTGCGGCCGATGGCCATCACCTCGCCCACACTCTTCATCTGGAAGCCCAAACGTCGGTCCGCACCGTGGAATTTATCAAAGTTCCAACGTGGTATTTTTACGATTACATAATCGATGGCCGGTTCGAAAAACGCACTTGTTGTTTTCGTTACCGGATTCTTCAGTTCGTCAAGATAATAGCCTATGGCCAGCTTGGCTGCGATTTTGGCGATCGGATAACCTGTGGCCTTCGATGCCAGCGCTGAACTGCGGCTAACCCGCGGATTGATTTCCACGGCGATGATTTCTTCCGTGTCCGGGTTCACGCTGAACTGCACGTTACAGCCTCCGGCGAAGACGCCCATGCTGCGCATCATGCAGAAGGCCATGTCGCGCATTTCCTGAAAGGTAACATCGCTCAGGGTCATGGCCGGCGCAACTGTAATGCTGTCGCCCGTATGGATGCCCATGGGGTCAAAGTTTTCAATCGTACAGATTACGGCGATATCGTCTTTGCCGTCGCGCAGCAGTTCGAGCTCGTACTCCTTCCAACCCAAGACAGCCTGCTCAACCAACACTTCGTGAACCGGGCTTGCTTCGAGGCCGCGTTGTAAAGCCGCGTCGAATTCCTCCTTCTTATACACGATAGAACCGCCTGTGCCGCCCAGGGTATAACTGGGTCGAATCACCAGTGGGAAGCCGATGCGTTGTGCGATTTCTTTGCCCTCCAGAAAACTGTTGGCAATCTGGCTCTTGGCCACACCCACATGGAGTTCCATCATCAGCTGACGGAATTTCTCGCGGTCTTCCATGCGGTCGATCGCCTCAATATTTACACCAATAATCCGGCAGCCGTATTTCTCCCAGATTCCCAATTCATCGCATTCCTTCGCCAGGTTCAGCGCGGTTTGTCCACCCATGGTTGGCAGCACCGCATCGATTTTCCTTTCCTGAAGGATTTTTTCGATGCTTTCGGGCGTTAAGGGCCACAAGTAGACATGATCAGCATTCAGCTTATCGGTCATGATGGTGGCCGGGTTGCTGTTGATCAGGCTGACTTCGATACCTTCCTCCCGGAGAGATCGCGCAGCCTGGCTGCCTGAATAGTCGAATTCACAGGCCTGACCGATGATAATCGGGCCGGAACCAATGATGAGTACGCTGTGGATTTCGGGGTCTTTTGGCATCGATTAAATTGCGCAAAGTTAGCACAATTGGACGCTCCGGGGCTGAAAAATCCCCTGAAACCGCGACTGCTGCGCAAGGGTGTGGAAAGCTGCTCTTTATCTTTGAAGCCCGCCATGTACGAATTTCACGGAGACAAAAAGCGATACTTCGATATGACCTGCGCTGTCACGCGTGATCATATCATTCCATTCCTGCGCGAGCGTTTTCCTTTCCCTGAAGGGATGGAAGTGCTGGAAATCGGTTGCGGAGAAGCCGGCGTGCTCAAGGCGTTCACCGACTTGGGATACACCTGCACCGGTATTGAACTGGAAGACGCCCGTCTCGACCATGCAAGGGCTTTTATGCCAGAAGAAATGGCGGCAGGGAAAGTTCGTTTCGTTCATGGCGACATCTACGATATTGAGCCTGAACGCGATCTCGGTAAACGTTTCGACCTCATCATACTGAAAGATGTTATTGAGCATATACCTGACCAGTCGCGTTTCATGCCACAATTGCACCGCTACCTTAAACCGGGAGGCGCAGTTTTCTTTGCTTTTCCTCCCTGGATGATGCCTTATGGCGGCCATCAGCAGGTTTTGCCCGGCAAATGGGCGAGCAAACTGCCATGGTATCACCTCTTGCCGGGTTCTTTGTATCCGGCGGCACTGAAAGCCTTGGGCGTGAACGCTTCGGGCATTGCAACCATGGAGGAAATTCGCTCCACTGGCATCAGCATTGAACGTTTTTTGCGCATCGGAAAACAAGCCGGTTTCCGCGTGAAGCACCGGCGCGATTACCTTTTCAATCCGATTTACGAGCATAAATTCGGGCTGCGGCCAAGGCGTTTACCGGTATTTCTCGGGGCCATTCCCTGGTTGAGAAATTTTTACACGATGGGCGTTTATTTCCTCATGGAAGCGTCTGAAAGGCAATAAGCACAAGCTGTCACCGTTTTTTTACCGGTGGAAAAGATTTCGGGACTTATATTCGCAGATTCAGGCATGAAACGAATAGTAATCGGAGCAATCGCCATTGCGGCGGTCAGTGTGGCCACAGAAGCCATGGCCCAATCGCCCAAAGTGCGCCGCGGTAAGCCGCTGCACGTGGGGCTGATGCTGGGGGCTTCCAATTATCAGGGAGATCTTACCACTTCGGTGGCCTGGAACGAAACCAAGCCGGCCGGTGGGCTGATTTGCCGCTACGACCTGAACTACATGTTCACCCTGCGGGGCAGCGCATTGTTCGGAACCATCAGCGGTTCAGACAAGAATTACGACAACGATCCGGGCCGTGCACGCCGCAACCTGAGCTTCCGTTCCAATGTGGTTGAGTTCAGCGGTCAGCTGGAATGGAATCTTTTCGGTTACGAATCCGATCCCAATACCCGCGCCCGCTCCCCTTACCTGTTTGCGGGTGTTGGTGTTTACAAATTCAACCCTAAGGCTTATTTCGAATACGATCCGGCAATTTTCTCGCAGGGCCCCAATCCGATTGATCCCAATGGAGAATTAGCCAAGTACGACGGTAAATGGGTAGAACTCCAGCCGCTCGGAACCGAAGGCCAGGAGACAACGAAATACAATGACAAACGCCGGTATGGACTGACCCAGGTTTCGATTCCTATCGGATTCGGATTCAAAACACAGCTCAATGAAGATTGGGCACTCGGCATTGAAGCCGGCGTTCGCAAAACTTTTACCGATTATCTCGACGATGTGAGTTCCATTTATGTGGACGACCAGATTGTAGGTGGTGCGTATGGTTACCTCGCGGTAGCCATGAAAGATCGCGCACGCGAAGTGGGGCAAGAGTCATTTGCCAACGATAACCCGCGTGGCAACAGCAACAACAAAGACTGGTACATGTTCCTCGGCTTTACCCTCACCCGTCCGATCGTAGGGGGCAAAACCACCTGTTTCCAGTTCTGAACCGTTTGAGATGCTTGCTTTTGTTAGTTGCCGCAAGTTGCGGCCTGTCCGTAAATCTTACGGCCCAACGCTTTTTTAACGGAAAGCGGGAAGTAGGCGCATTTTTTGGTGTCTCCAATTATCATGGCGATCTGGCGCCAAGCCTTGTGGTGTCAGATTTCAGACCTGCTATAGGCGCACTGTTCCGGTATAATTTCAATCCGTATGTCACGTATCGTGTGCAAGGATCCTTTGCTGAAATACGCGGCAGCGATGCCAATTATTTGCCACAACGCCCCAGGAACCTGGAATTCAGAAGTGTGATCATTGAAGCAGCCAATACGATGGAATTCAATTTCCACCGTTTTGGCACCAATGTCCTCGATCAGGATTTTTCCCCGTTTCTCACCATCGGTTTAAACCTCTTCTACTTCGATCCGATTGGCCGTTTTGGAGACAATGAGCACCAGTTGCGACGGCACCATACGGAAGGTCAGAAACGGGCATACAGTCCACTGCAGCTTGCTGTGCCCATTGGCATTGGCATCAAACAGAACCTTTCCAGGAATTGGGTTTTGGGTGTTGAAGGAGTTTGGCGTAAAACGTTTACCGATTATTTGGACGATGTGAGCGGATTTTATCCTGATTACAAGGCGCATGCAGACAAGTACGGCAGCCTTTCTGCCGACCTCAGCCACAGGCAAACACTCAATGGTGACAAGCCTTTCAAGGCCGGAACGCAACGTGGCGACAAGCACTTGCGCGATTGGTACTTTTTTCTGGGCATGACCCTTACCTATCGCTTTACGCCCGTAATTTGCAGGGGTTAATGTCTGAGAGTGCGCTGAAAGAAAAAATTGATCCGGCACGGCTGCCCAGCCATGTCGCCATCATCATGGACGGCAATGGGCGTTGGGCCATGCAAAAAGGACATTTGCGGATGCTTGGCCACCAATACGGTGTGCAGGCCGTAAGGAATGTAACGGAAGCAGCGGCAGAGCTGGGCGTGAAATATGTTACCCTTTACGCCTTTTCGACCGAAAACTGGCGCCGGCCGCAAGAAGAAATCAATGCCTTGATGGCATTGTTGGTTGATACAATCCAAAGCGAAACCGATACGCTGATGAAGAACGGGATTCGCCTGGAAGCCATTGGAAACCTTGCGCAATTGCCTACGGCTTGTAACAAACAGTTACAGGAAACCGTCGAAGTTACTAAAGATAACGACCGCATGACCCTGATCCTGGCGCTGAGTTATTCCGGCCGCTGGGATATCATCGAAGCCACACGCAAAATTGCCAGGCAGGTGAAGGAAGGGCTCCTGCAGCCGGATGAAATAGACGAAAACGTGCTCAACTCTGCGCTGAATACATCCAGATACCCAAACCCTGAACTGCTCATCCGCACCAGCGGAGAACAGCGTATCAGCAATTTTCTACTCTGGGAAATTGCGTATGCCGAAATGCATTTCACACCGGTTCTCTGGCCGGATTTCAGCAAAGATGATTTTTACCAGGCCATACTCGATTTCCAACAACGCGACCGCCGATTTGGACTTACGGCCGAACAATTGCACTCCTGATACCTTGCCCTTCCTCACCGTTCCATACAGCTCCATGTTCCGGAAAACCCTGCTAAGCTTTTTCATGGTCTTGGCAGCAACCTTTTCACTGCGCGCCCAGCAAGACACCTCAGCCTATTTCAGATACAATTTCGTTGACCCCGAGGAGTTTGTCATAAAAGACATCCGGGTAGAAGGCGCAAAATATGTGCAGGAAGCGCTGGTTGTCATCTATTCCGGGTTGTCGATCAACCAAACCATACGCATTCCGGGCGATGCCATTTCCAACGCCCTCGTCAACCTTTGGAAACAGGAATACTTTGCCGATATTCAGGTGGGGCTCCAGCGCCTTCCAGCAAAGAAAGTAATTCTGACCTTCTATGTAACCGAACGCCCGAGACTGAGTAAGTTCAGCATCAAAGGCCTTAAAACCGGTGAATCGAAAAACCTGCGGGAAGAAATCACCCTGAAAAGCAATAATATCATCACCCAAAACCTGCTGAACAAGACCCGGCAGGAAATCAAAGAATACTACGACAAGAAAGGTTACTTCAACGCCGATGCTGAGTTTTCACGTGAGCCTGACCCTGCTAAACCAAACTTCGAAATCATTCGCATCAAGGTTACCAAAGGCGAGAAGGTGAAGATTGAAGATATCGTTTTCAGCGGGAACAGCGCTTTAACAGAAACGATACTGCTCAAGTCGCTCAAGAAAACCAAGCGTCTCAAAGGCAAAATCAATCCTTTCGTTTCCAGCCGCTTTATTGAAGAGAAGTACCGCGAGGATCTCGACAAGCTGCTCGTTCGCTATTACGAGAAGGGCTACCGCGATGCAGAAATCGAATTTGACGATATCGAGCGGATTTCTGGCAACCGCATCGTCGTCAAGATTGGCATTTCAGAAGGAAATCAGTACCGCTTTGGCAAGATCAGCTGGCGCGGCAATACCAAATTCAGAAGCGGGATGCTCGATACCCTGCTGGGCATCAAACGCGGCGATATCTACAATCAAAGCTTGTTGGAAGAAAAGCTGTTTGCCAATTCAGGCGGTTTCGATATCCAAAGCCTCTACATGGACGATGGCTATCTTTTCTTCAACATGCAGCCCATCGAAACCGGTGTGCGCGGAGATTCGATCGATATTGAAATCCGCATGTTCGAAGGCGAACAGGCCCGCGTAAACCGCGTAACCGTAAGTGGCAACACCAAAACGAGCGACCATGTAATCCTGCGCGAAATCCGCACAAAGCCGGGTGACAAATTCAGCCGCAGCGATATACAGCGAACCATGCGCGAACTGGCGCAGCTGGGGTATTTTGATCCGGAACAAATGGGCGTTGACCCTGTGCCGAATCCGGCCGATGGAACTGTCGACATCAACTACAAGGTTGCCGAAAAGCCCAGCGACCAGATCGAACTCTCCGGTGGCTGGGGTGCCAATGGCTTTACAGGCAGACCGGCATTGCTCGGCACGGCCGGCATCACGCTCAACAACTTCAGTATCCGCAAGCTGGGCAAACCTGAACTGTGGAACCCGATTCCCAGTGGCGATGGGCAACGTCTTTCCATTCGCGCCCAGAGCAATGGTACCTTCTACCAGGGTTATAACTTCAGCTTCACTGAACCTTGGCTGGGCGGCAAGAAACCGAATTCTTTCTCCGTCAGCTTGTTCCATACCGTTAACCAATACGATTGGGCCGTGCGCACCGATCCGAGCCGCAGGGTGCTGATGAACACCGGCGCCTCTGTTTCCCTTGGCAAACGCCTGCGCTGGCCAGACGATTTCTTCAGCCTGCAATACGTGCTTAGTTTTCAGCGCTATAAGTTCCAGAATCTCGCAGGTTCGGGTTTTGGTTTCCCGCGCGAATTCCAAAACGGTACATCCTTCACACCGAGCCTGCAATTGGTGCTGACGCGTAACTCGGTCAGCAACCCGATCTATCCGGAAAGTGGAAGCCAAATCACCATGAGCGTTCAGGCTACACCTCCATTCTCTGTATTCAGCAACAAAGATTACGCTTCCCTTCCATCGGCAGAGAAATACAAGTGGATTGAGTATCATAAATGGAAATTCGATGCCTCGGTTTACACCCAGCTTTTCAAGAATTGTGTATTGGCTACACAGGTGCGTTTCGGTTTCCTCGGCTTTTACAACCAGGATCTGGGCATGACATTCTTCGAGCGTTTCCGTCTGGGAGGTAGTGGACTCTTTGGTTTCTCGCTGGCAGGTACCGAAATCATCTCACAGCGCGGTTATGATAACTTTACCGTGAGCGATGCCGCAAGCCGCAGTGAAATTGGGGTTCCGATCTACAATAAGTTCACCACCGAAATCCGCTATGCCATCAGCAAGAACCCGACGGCAACGGCTTATGCCCATATCTTCGGTGAGGCGGGCAATGCCTATGTGAACTTCAGAAGCTATAACCCAACGCAAGATTTGCGCAGGGCTGTAGGTGTAGGTGTTCGTCTCTTCATGCCCATGTTCGGTATGATAGGTCTCGATTATGCCTACGGTTTCGATTGGCGTCAGGTGGCCGGCAATTCAAAACCCGGTCAATTCCACTTCTTCCTCGGCCAGCAATTCTAAAAAAGGGCGATATTTGGTAATGTATGGGCGCTTTTTTACGCCCTGTTACCAAAGTCCTCCCGATGCATGAGCTGACCCTTTTGTTGCAAGAAATCCAGGCTGAGGTACCCGGTTTCTTGTTGCAGTTCCCCGAATCAGATGCCATTCACCGTTTCCGTGTCAGAATAAAGCAATTGCGTGCGCTGGAAAGGTTGCAGCGGCAGGAAATAGCCTGGCGTTCCATTTTGGATGTCTACCGCGCAGCGGGAGCCATTCGCGATCTGGAACATCGACTGCATTTCACGAAAAAAGAGCTTGGCACCGGGCATGTATTGTACCGCCATTTGCTCCAAACCAGGCCGGAACGATTGCAGAGTCTGAATGGAGCCTTAAGGGAATTTGACGGGCGTTCGTTCGTTGCTGCCCTTCAGAGCCTTGAATCAGATCTTTCAAAGCTGGAAGATCCGGAAAACAAGGTATGGATAACATGCCGGAGCTGGCTGCGAAAAGCGCGATTCCGGCTTCGCAAATCAAGTCGGAAGAAAGAAGCACTGCATGCAGCACGCAAAGCGCTGAAGCAGTCTTTACACCTTCTGCAATGCTTTCATACGGCAGAGAAAATCGAACCGTTGCGTGATCTGGAGCAGGATATCGGCAGTTGGCACGATGAATGGGATTGGTGCCGACAAGCCGCCGAAGTAATGGGCAGCTCAGGTAAGGAAGCGTTTCCCGACAAACAGGCCAATCTGCAAAAAGTACGGCGCATGTTGCGCAAGCGGGTGCTAAGCTTCAGGCTGCGGCAATTGCGCTAAGCTCGATTAGAACGCTTCACCAAAGGCGATGTAGAAACCGCTTTGACCGTGGGCGCCCCAGGCATAATCCAGGCGCAGGTTCACCCTGGCGGCGCGGTCTGCCAGGAAACGTAAACCCAAGCCGGCATTCGGTTTGATAGCCTGGAACATCGATTCTCTACCTGTAATTGTGTTGCCGGCACCGCCGAAAGCCGCAAGGCCCCAGCGGCGGTAAACAGTGCGTCTTATTTCCATTTGCAGCAGTGCGAGGTGTTGTCCGCGGAAGCGCCCCAGGAAATAACCGCGCGCCGCATCACCTCCATACAATGGCAAGTCGAAGAAGGGGGTCAGTTTGCCGGAATGGTGATAGAATCCACGGAATGCAATGGTGCCTTCGGAAATCGGAAAATAATGCCGGTAATCGAGTTGAAGCTTTGGAAAGTTCCCGCCTGTCCAGCGGTTAATACCCATTTGTAACCTGAACATCCGGCCGCTTCCGGCATTGAGTTGATTGTCGCGATGATCGCTAAGGTATGTCCAGCCGAAACCGCCTGCACGCCCGGGAGCAAGGGTAGTGAAAAGCGCAGTATCGCCTTCCATAAAAGAAAAGTTGCGTTGTTGATGGAAACGGAGATCGGGGCCAGCGAACAGCTTGGGCTTCAGACGGAACAACCAGGCAAACTGGGCTGAGCTGCGCTGGCCTGAATAACGCAGGCGTTGCAGGTCGGAAGTGCCGGCGCCAATTCCCCAATAGTAGTCGGGATAAAAGGTGTGCAATAATTGGGTTTTCAATACCGCTTTTTCGTCTCTGAGGAACCAATCGCATTCAGCCAGTAAAATGCGTTGGCGGTTGCGGGTGAAGCTGATATCGATTTTGGCGGATGAAATGCGCGCCAGGCTGTCGGGTCTGTAAGCCAACTGCACCACAGCGCCTGCATAGGCGCGTGTTTCAGGTGTATAACCAAGCGTAGGAACCGGCAGGATGCTCGTCTTGCGAAAGCTGCTATCGGCGCTAAGCAGCGCAGGAGAGGCAAGCGTCAGGCAAGCTACGAATCGGTAAAACCCGGACATACTCAACCAACAGGCCGCCAAATGCGGACGGGCGCTTCGATGCCAAAGCTGCGCTTGATGGCCGAACGCAGAAAAATGGCGGTTTCAATGCCTTCGTTCTGTAAAAAGGTTTGCAAACCTGCCTCGCCTGCCGCCATCATATCAATCATGTCTAATCTCCATAAGCCTTCTTTGTCGAAGCGCAGACTGAGTTTGCTTTGCTGCCCGTCAAACCAGAGGGGAACCTTCGCCATACTTCCTTTTATATGCGGATATCCCAATACGGCGCGGTCTAAGCCTGCAACGCCCACCATGCCATTGCGGATTCCAAAGGCAAGCAGGTCTTTGCCGCGCATTACGCGGATTTCGCTTTCCGGAACCTGCAAACGGATGGCCAAAACCAGCAATTGACTCATGACGCCGTGGCGGCTCAGGGCCGCGCTGTCGGCAAAACGCACTACCTGCAGCATTGAATCGTAGTAGCCGGTAGTACGCCGGTTGAGTTGCGCTATGGCCTGGTCTGCGTCGCGATTCTGCAACGCAGTCCGGTAATTTTGAAAGATGCGTTGCAGTTCGGCGCTGTCGGTCTGGGCCTGCAAGGAATATTGGCCGCCAATCAGCCCAATGAAGAACAGTACGCGAAACAACAAACGCATCTTTCCGGGTTTCTTTAGTTGTTCAGGAATTGGCAGCCTCTTCGCCTTCATTCACTGCCGCGATGCCCGGCAGCACTTTTCCTTCGAAATACTCGAGCAAGGCGCCACCACCGGTGCTCACATAGCTCACCCGTTCGGCCAGCCCGAACTGGTAGATGGCAGCCGCGCTATCGCCTCCGCCAATCAAGGTAAAGGCGCCTTTACCTGTGCTTTCAGCTACCGCCTCAGCAACGGCTTTGGTGCCCTGGGCAAAATGTGGCATTTCGAACACGCCCATCGGGCCATTCCACAGCACGGTTTTGCTGTCGAGGATGATCTTGCGGTAGGCAGCAGCGGCGTCAGGCCCGATATCAAGACCCATCCATCCTTCTGGAACACTGTTGCTGGAAGCGCTGCGGCGGTTGGCGTCGTTGCTGAATGCATCCGCACAAACACTGTCTGCCGGCAATACAATTTGAACACCTTTGGCTTCGGCCTTCTTCATGATTTCCCGGCAGGTTTCCAGACGCTCTGTTTCGCACAGGCTGCTGCCAATGCTTCCACCCATGGCTTTGAAGAAAGTGTAGGCCATGCCACCGCCAATCAGGATGTTATCCGCTATGCCGAGCAGGTTTTCTACAATCAGGATCTTATCACTCACCTTAGCGCCGCCCACGATTGCGGTGAAAGGACGCGCTGGCGATTCCAACACCTTTCTGGCGTTTTCAATTTCAGCGGCCATCACATAACCGAAACATTTCTTTCCGGGGAAATGTGCTGCGATAACAGCCGTGCTGGCATGCGCGCGGTGCGCAGTGCCGAAGGCATCATTCACGTAGAAAGTACCAAGAGCTGCGAGTTTGGCCGCAAAATCAGCATCACCTTTCTCTTCTTCCTTGTGAAAACGCAGGTTTTCAAGCAGCAATACCTGTCCGCTTTGCAAAGAAGCCGACAACAGGCTTGCTTCCTCACCGATACAATCCGGAGCAAAAAGCACCTCAGTTTCAAGCAGCTCGGCCAGCCGCGCGCGGATGTGTGCGAGTGAAAATTTCTCTTCCGGTCCGTTCTTTGGGCGGCCCAGATGGCTCATCACGATGGGGCTGCCTCCGTCGGCGATAATCTTCTTCAGGGTGGGGATAGCCGCCCGGATACGGCTGTCGTCGGTGATTTCGAACGCAGCATTGAGGGGTACATTGAAATCGACACGGATCAGCACTTTCTGTCCGGCAAACGAATACTGGTCAACGGTTTTCACACTGCAAAGGTAAGCAGCCTGTGGGAACAGCATTCAGCGCCGTACATGCACCAAGGTAAAGCGCTTTTTACTGTACTCAAAGGTCTTGCGCCCAATATCTATTTTGGTGCCGTCTTTGGCTTTGGACGGATTGAAAACCGGTCCGTCGGGGAAGTAAATCAGCCCGCCTGTTTTGATGGCAATATCCACCAGGTTGGCATGAATATTCGTCTGAATATTGCAGGGAATCACATTCACCGGTTTTTTGAGGGAAACGATCAGGCGCATGTCTTTCACACCAGCCGTGTTGTCTGCGATCATAAGCAGGGTATCTGCATCGGGAAACTCTTTGGCGGCGCGGAGCAGTGCTTCGATATTGTTTTCGGGCATATCGCCGCCGGAACCGTTGCGCATGGCCCGGTAAGCCATAGCTTTTACGCTGTCGAATTGATTGCTCGAGATGGGATAAATACCACCCGTTTTCCCTGGAACCTTCCATTCATCGGGCATATTGTCGCCATCGTTGAAGAATAGGTATTGTCCGTTGTCGAGCAATCCGGGCCGGAGTGCAAGCCAAACCAGCATTTGTGCCGTATAGGGCGACATGCTGGCGGTTACATCCTGTACCACGGCCTTGGTTTTAGGTGATGGAAGGCGGTTAAGCGTTTGCAGGAGGAAGGTATCAGGAAGGAAGGAGGCGTCAAAATCGCGCTTCTGGACGGTATAACCGCCTTTTCGGCCGCGTTCAACGCTGTCACGCCGAACTTTCATCTCCGGTTCCCTGAACCAGATACCGGGTTTGTCATAGCGGAATCCACTCTTGCGTTTCTTGAGGTTACGCGGCAGATATTTTCCGGTTGGCGTTCGCACTTTCTTGATTTTGTAATCAATCTCCAGCGGAATATCGATGCTCGTATCGTACACACTGCGCAATACCCGTTCGATGATATCAATTTCCATCCTTGATTCTGGCCTTGGCGAAGGGTTGCGCTTCATCACCACTACAAAACCATGAAAACAGCGGGCTGCATTTTCGCGGGTAACGGCATTGCGTTGTTCAAGCACTTCCCAGCGTATTTCGCCGCGCGAGAGTATGCCAGGTATCTGTTTTTCCAGTATTTGCAGCCGCTGCCGATTTAGCTCCGGCTGGTCGAAGTCTTCCAATTCGCGGAAGCGCGTATAGACCAGTTTGATGGCTGCAACGCTGTCGGGTTTCAATCCTTTGAATTCGGTCGGATTTACAAATTGTGCGCCGGCAAAGTCCATGCTCAGCAGGCGCATGGAGGAAGGTAGTCGGCTCGTGCCCAATTCGCCCACTATGTCGGGTTTGATGGCCATGATGGCTTCAATCCGGCTGTTTTGCGCTTGCAGGAAGAAAGGCAGAAACACAAAAAATATCAAACAGCGACGGGCCACATTCTCATAACGTCAAACCCTGTGCCGTTATTGGCTGGCTTTCGAGCCCCTGCAGCAGCGTACCTTTGCGTTTCATGGCAGCACCTGAATACCGCCTCCATACCTTTTCCAACGGCCTGCGCATGGTGCACAAGCGTGTCGGCGGCACGCGACTCGTTCATCTCGGTTATGTGATCAATGCGGGTTCCCGGCACGATGGCGCGCATCCGGGCCTGGCGCATTGCTTCGAACACATGATGTTCAAGGGCACGGAAAAACGCAAAGCCATACACGTTCTGAACAGGCTTGAAACCGTGGGCGGCGAACTCAACGCCTTCACTACCAAAGAAATCACGAGTATTTACGCCAGTGTGATGACGGCACATTTCAGCCGTGCGGCGGAACTGTTGACCGATGTGGCCTTTCATTCTACTTTTCCTGAGCACGAGCTGAAGAAGGAAAAGCAGGTGATTACGGAAGAAATCAACCTGTATCTCGACACACCCGAAGAGAATATCTACGACGAATTCCAGGAGATGGTGTTTCGCGACCATCCGCTCGCTGGAAATATTCTCGGCACGCCGGAAAGTGTGAAGGCCATGCAGCGGGAAGACATGGTTACTTTCCGGGCGAGCCATTATGGTTCATTGAACACGGTTTTCGCAGTGGTTGGAAACATCAGCTTTGAGCGGGCGATTCGCACCTTGCAGCCGCTTATGGATGCCATTCCGGCCTATGCAAACGGCAATGGAAGGCAGCAACAAACGCTGCATTACAAGCCAGAAAGCCGCAGTACGGAAACCGAGTTTGTGCAAGGTTACGCCATTATGGGCTGCCCGGCCTATGCCTCAGACGATAAACAGCGCTGGCCCATGAACCTGCTCAACAACCTGCTGGGGGGCCCGGGTTTGAATTCCAGGCTGAACCTGGCCATACGCGAGAAGTATGGGTTTACCTACAGCGTGGAAAGCGGTTATGCTGCCTTTGCCGATACGGGTATGTTCCATTGCTATGTTTCAAGCGATAAGGCCCATCTCATGCGCGCCGTCTTGCTGATTGAAAAAGAACTAACCAAACTGCGCGATAAACCCTTGGGCACACTTCAGTTGCACAATGCGCGCAACCAGTTGTGCGGACAAATTGTCATGGCCGATGAAAACCGCAGCGGGCTGATGATGCATCTGGGTAAGCACATTGTGCAGCGCGGCTCGGCAGAATCGCTCGACCAGGTGTTGAAGCATATCCAAAATATCAGCGCCACACAGCTCACTGAAGTGGCACGTGAGGTATTCGATCCGGCAAGGCTCAGTTATCTGCTGTACCTTCCGGCATGATTCCGGCGCACATACGGAAAATGCTGCTCGGCGGCGAAAGTGAGGTGCTCGATTTCAAGCAAACCATCAGCAGCGCGGCGAAAATTGCCAAGACGATGGTGAGCTTTGCCAACCACAAAGGGGGAACCATATTGGTTGGAATTCGCGACAATGCAACAGTCTCTGGTATACGCAGCGAAGACGAGAAATACATGCTCGACCTCGCTGCGGGTTTTTTCTGTAAGCCTGAAGTATCACTCATCATTCACGAACATGAGGCGGAAGGGAAAACCATCCTGGAGGCTATCGTTCCGGAAGGTCCTTCCAAGCCCTATTACGCAAAGGGAGAAGATGGTAAGTGGTGGGTTTATGTGCGTGTGGCCGATCAATGCATTCTTGCCAGCAAGGTGACGATCGACGTCATGAAGCGCCGTTCGGGTGAAAAGCCAACCAAACTCCAATATACCCCGCTCGAGCAACAGCTCTTGAAAGCTATCGAAATGCAGGGCCGCATTACCATGCCCGAGGTTTGTGCATCTTTCAATATCAGCCGCCGACGCGCAACGCGCATGCTGGTGAACTTGCTGAGCATAGGCGTATTGCGCAGCCATACCACAGAGAAGATAGAGTTTTATACCCTGGCCTGAAGATTTAACGGAACAGATGGAAGGTGTTGTTATACCAATGCCTTACGCCTTTGAAATCGGTAATATCCAGCGAAACAACATAAACGCCCGGTGTAACTGGTTGGCCCTTGAATGTGCCATCCCATGGTTCGCTGTTGTTCGTACGGTACATCAGTTCACCCCAGCGGGAATAAATTTCCATTTTGTATTGCTGTATGCCCATTCCCTGGGGTGCAAAGAGATCGTTTTTTCCGTCGCGCCCTGGGGTGAAGGCATTTGGAACGTGCAGGGTGAAAATGTAGCGCACCTGCACGCGGTCTTCGCTGGAATCGCGGCAACCGTAATCATTTTGTACCCACTGGCGCAAACGATACCAACCGCTGTCCGCATAGGTATGGTTCACGTTGGAAGTCTGGTAAAGACTGCTGCCGTCTCCCATATCATACCAATACAAAGTGGCGCCGGCGCTGCGGTCGAGCAGACGAATGACAGGATCGAGAATGGTGGTTCCATCGGCTGGCTGGATTTCAAAACCAGCTGAAGGAACCGGATATACCCAAACCGGTCTCACGGTATCGTAACGGCAACCATAATTGGTCAAAATGTCTAGCCGCACATTGAAGATTCCATCGCTGCGGTAGGTGTATTGTGGATTGGCGCTTGAAGAAGTTCTGCCGTCGCCGAAGTTCCAGCTATGGCGAGATACGCTGCCACCGGGAACCACGCTGAGGTCATTGAAGCTGGTGAAATCACCCAGGCATACGGTATCAGCAACAAAAGCCGGAACGACTTTATCAAAAGCGGTTACGAACCGGATCAGCGAATCGCGACAACCCTGATTGCTGGAAGCGTGCAACGCAACACGGTAAGTTCCGGCGCCTGGATAAGCATGGGCGGGAGAACCATTGGTGCTGCCTTTTCCATCACCAAAATCCCAACGCTGGGTTGCGATGCTGCCGCCGGTCACCCGTAATGTGTCTCTGAATTCAAAGCGGTTGTCGTAGCAGGCATTCACCGCTCCAAAGCCAATTTGTGGCAAGGCGTGAATACGGATATTCCGGTTGGTGTGATAAATACAACCTTCTGCGTTTTCCAGGCTGAGCTTTACGTTGTAGAGACCGGGGTTTTTATACCGGTAAACCGGATTTTGCAGGGTGGATGAATCGCCGCTGCCAAAGAACCATTTCCGTCTGGTGGGTGTGCCGTTTCCGGTATGGCTGCCGCTGAAAACTGCATCTTCTCGCAGGCAATGATCGCTGAGGACAATATTCGGCCTTGCAGCATGATGCACTATGGCTTCCTTGCTGAGCGAATCGCGGCATCCGTACTGGCTTTCCAGGTAAAGCCTGACAGTATAGCGGCCACCTGCGTTGTATCGATATGTCGGATGTGTAAGATTGCTGCTGTTGCCGTCTCCAAATGTCCAGTTTCTGCTGCGGATGGTGCCAAAGTCAATGCGCGAACTGTCGCGGAACCGTGTGGTGCTGTCTTCACAAACAGCCTGCATGCTGAACGCAGGAACAGGTGATGGATAAACACGGAAACTGTCGGTGCGGCTGTCGGCGCAACGGCGATCGCTTTCCACAAATAAGTAGACCGGAATCATGCCGGCATTACGCGTTCTCCATGCCCCGCTGTTGCTGCTAAAGCTGTCGCTGGCTGCAATTTTCCAACCTATGCGTCCTTTTCCTGCGCCATTCCAATTGGAGTTATCGCTGAACCGGAGGCTGTCGCTGATGCAGACTCCGTTGCTGATCAATGCTGCCACAGGCCGGGGATGAATGGTTGCCGAACCGCTGAAAGTATCTTTACAACCGTTGATGCTGGCCGCGAAAAGGGTAACTGTGTATGTACCGGCGGCTGGATAAATGTGTTTTACGAGTTTTCCGCTGTCTGTCTTGCCATCACCAAAATCCCAACGGGGTTTGAGCAGTGTGCCGCTCAACAGTGTTGTGGAATCGGCAAACCGGAGTGTGTCGGCGCCTTTTCCGTAGCATGCAGCTCGGTTGCCGAAGAAAGCGCGCGGACCAGGGAATACGTTCACTGTGGCGCGGAAGGTATCGGTGCAATTGGCATCGCTGATAGCGACAAGGCGCACACTTCGGCTGAGGCCGCCATTCATGCGCAGGGTTTGTTTCAGGCCGTTGAGTGTATCCAGGCTTCCTAATGTCCACTGGCGCTCGCGGATGATTCCGGTGCTGAGGGTGCTGGAATCGGTAATCAACGGGTCTTTTCCTTCGCACACACGGCTCCAGCCAAAGGCGGCGCGCGGATAAGGTTTGATTTGAACCCTGGCGGTATCCCAGGCTTTACAGTTGTTGGAGTCGCGTACTTCGATGCGGTAGGTTATTGTTGCGGCAGGTCTTGCTATGGTATTGGCACGGAGCGAATCATTCAAACCTGTGCCGGGAGTCCAGCGGAAGCGGTAAAGACCTTTCCCCCCGCTGGCTTTGGCGGAAAGAGCTGTGGGTTTACCTACGCAAAGGAGTGTATCGGTCGGACCGGCATCCACCACCGGAGGGGCGTGAACGGCCAGGCGCACCGTATCCCGCGTGGTGCAAAGGCCGCGGTTGGTGGCGAGAATCAGGTCGTATGTTTCCGATTTTCCACTGCCATTTAGCAACAATACGCGCGGCCGGGCAAGGGTGTCGTTGTCGAAGGCTGCTGCAGGTTCCCAGCTGTAGCGGAAACGGTTGGAATTGAATAAACCGGCCCGGAGGCTGTCGCCCGAACAAACCTGCAAATCCGGTCCGGCATTGGTTAAACCGGGAACCGGGAATCGGGTTTGACGGAATAGGCAGGCACAGGCAGCAGAATCAACAACAGCAATAACGGCACAGGAATATCCGGCGCGTATGCGCAAGGTTTTCAGGACATTGGCTGTCGCATTCGCCGCCAGTCCTGATTTCAGGGTATCAGTACCAAGAATCGGATCTCCGGGGCTCAATCCGGCAGAAGCGTCGGCATCGTAGTGGTAGCGTATGACGATGGGTGCGCCGGCAGCAATCCGTACACCGGTATTCCGAATGCTATAAGAGAGTTTGATTTCTTCGCTGTCGTTGCTGAGTTGCCGCGCCGAAATTCCCATGTTCAGGAATTGGGGTTGTGCTTTCAGCAAGGTTGGACGGCTTAGCTCTTTACCGGTGATGACATTGATGGTGCACTTGGAATTGTCTTTCACACAAACCACCTCCTGTTTCACGACACTTTGCCCGTACAAATCAGCCTGTCCGCAAGAGAAGAAACGCCCATCGGTTTGAAAGCGGAAACGGAATTCCATGGAATCGCCGGGTTTTATACCCCCGCGTAAGGACCATTCCACTTCGGTTGCGCCGTTTACATCGCGGCGTCGCACTGCTGTTGGCCCGTTGCGGATTGCAGTAAGCGAACTGGTATCGTAAACCATTCCTTTGGGAAGGAGGAGCTGGTATTTGTCGTTCCACGAAGTAGTATCAGGACCAAGCACAACAACGCGTACCCGCATGTTGGAGGGTTTTTCGCAAGGGAAAATGCTGTCTGCCCATTGTTTTACCTGGGTGAAATAGGGTCTGATTACCCCTTTAATATCCAGCGGATAACTGATGGCAGGGATAGAAGGGACAGGATCTCCGCAGCGGATGATGGCTGCAGCATTCGCCCGTACAAAGCTGCCCGAGGAATAATCGCAATTGGTGCGTGCACGGAAAGAAATAAACAGCTTGTTTTTTGACGTGTCTGTTGTGCCTCTGAATCCTTTTGCAAGGGTGCTGTTAAGCTTATCGAGGTTCCACTCGTAGGTGGTTCCGCTAACGAGCGAAGGAGCAGGCAGGGAAACAGGGGCGGCATTGCGCGGGTATTGCAAGCGTACCGTTCCTGAAACTACTTCCATACCAAGCGGTAAGGTCAGTTGGACGCGCGTATTGTACGTGCTCGTGGCCTGCACATTCTCCAGCAGGATCCGGTAAGGCACTTCAGCGCATAAAGGAGCGATGCTGGCCGAGTCATACAGCGTAAGCTGGAGTCGCGTGTTCTGGGGCTCAAGGAACAGTTTGGTTTGATTGGGTGTGCACCTGTAAGCAGTGAGGTCTTTGGGGTATTCGAGGCAGTTCCAGCCACCGAGTAAGGTGAGCGAATCTTTGGTACAGCTGGTGTAAACGGCTCTGACCTTAAAGCGGCGGACGCCATTGGCAGGCAAGTTACCGGCGCGGTAAACACCATTGACCGGGCGAATGAGGGTATCGCGGACAGCATCGCGGATTTCCACCACGCGGATTCCTCCTGCAGAAACCGGGCTCAGCCAAGCATTGAAAGCGGCAAAGCCAGTGGATGCATTCGAGTAACGCACCTCCCATTCTGCCGTATCGGTGGAAGCATAAAGCGTTGGCAAAACGGGTTGTAAAGAGAGGTTTGGGCGGTTAAACACGAGGTAGTCGTCATGTCCGGCTACAGAAGAAGGAACGGTATCAAAACCGCGTCCCAGGCTGTTCCGGCGCTCAAAAATGAAATCGTATTTGAGGGTAATCGGCGTTCCGGCCGGCAATTCACAACCAGGTTGTATCAGGGCGTTGAAATACCCGTGGAAACCATCGTCGCTGTAAGACAACTTACCGCCACGGTCTTTGTAGAGATTGGTGGCATCGATCACCAGCGGACTGATGCTGCCGGCGACGGGTTGCAGGCTGTCGGCGATTTCAGTTACAGTCTGATTCGAACCAGCAGTGCGGTATTGTACGATTTGCGAGCGGATATACTTCGCTCCTGCTGGCAGATAAAGTCTTACAGCCTTGAGTCTTCCGAAATTACGGTATTCGTACTGAAAATAGTTGCCGCCTCCGTAGTTGGAACAGCAGGGCCCGGCGCTGAGATAGAAGTAATTATTCACCCATAAGGGATTGCAGCTGTTGATGTTATACGTATTTCCCACCCAGTTCAGGAAATACCAGCCGCCGATGAACATCTCTCCTGAAAAAGTATCGCACTGGAAGCGTTGGCTGGCATTCGGAGCCGGCACGGTACCAAAATAGAAACGGTTGTCCCAGCGTGCGGTGACACCACCGTAACTAGGGACACCCGGATTGCCACTTACCCTGTAACGAACAATCAGTTCAATGCTATCGTTTACGGTATAAAGGTAACTGGAAGGCAGGCAGCCACCAGCGGCAATGCTATCGAGTGTGAAATCGAATAAGAAGGTAGCATTCACCCCACTGGTCACCTTTCGGTGCCTTACACGGTTGCAGGTACCGGAATACAGCGATCCACGCTTGTAGACGCGGAGGCGGGCATCAACGACAGTAAGGTAACTTCCGTTGGTGACGATGCTTTCCGCATACGCAAAGCGCCAGAGGGTAATTGAAGATGTGCGGCGTACCTTGCCAAAAAATGTGCTGGTGATGGTGTCGCCGGGCAGTGCCCTTTCTTTTCTTATTTTACTGTGATCCAGGCTTCCCGTGGCATCCGGCAACCCGTCGTTGTTGTTGTCGGGGGAACCAAAGGTGCTGCGCTCAACCTTGAAATTCCGGAATTGCATGCCGCCGTTGCAGACATCATAACAATGTAACCGCAGTGTTACACTGTTGCAGAAAGTGCGAATCCAGACACTTGGATTGCACAGCGGATCCGGATTGTATCGGAACGTGGCTGCGACGGTGCGGTTGGAATTGCCTGTGGCTCCGACGCAGCTTGCCGTCAGGTAAACCATCATATCACCATTGTTCAGGCTGAAGGGAACCGGACCTTTGAAAAATGCGCGAATGGTATCGCCATATTTTCTCACCGAATCCGAATTCCAGGTACCGGTAAGGTTGGCGTTTTGAAAGAAGAAATCTGACGCATTCAGTGAATGGGTAAGACCCGGAGGAACAATGATTTCTGCCCAATAGCGTGCCCGCGAAGTGCCGGCGAAGAAATTTGTACTGCCAATGGTGTAGCGAAACAGCTTCTTTTCTGTATCGACCATATCCGTAGGAGCAAGCGGTGTAACACTCATTCCGGTCCAAACGGGTACCTGACCCCACGTCCAGTTTACGGTCTGAGTCAGTTTACATGGATCGGTGAAAGTTGCCATGTACTGCCAGCCGATTCCATAATAGGATATATTACAGATATCAGGGGTACAGGTATACATGTTCCAGTCGATATAGATTGTATCGCCTGGTGCCATTGTTCCAATTCGCAGACGGATTAATCCAACAGCCTGAGGCCCGAGACAGGTATAAACAGCACTGCTGCTGTTGGTGAAGATGATGGAATCGACCTGTGCTTTGAAACGGGCGCCTTTCCAGCCACGGCGCAACCAGATGCTGGCTGTATCCAGCCGCGACATCATGTTGTTGCTAAACCCGAAATTGGCGCTCTGAGCAAGTGTAATGCGCACGTTTTCCGCCTTCATTTCTCCGCGGTTGAAGAAACGTAAACGCTGTGCTGAAGCAGTTGCGGAATTATAACAGGTGCTCACGCTTCCCTGAACGATACCGGTCAAAATCGGTGCGCGGGTATCTTTGATCACAGTTGCATTTGAGCGAATCGTTTGGCAGTTTTTTCCATCGCAACCCCAGGTAAGCTCAATACTTGTGGCAAAGGCGTTGCAGCCAATGATTTCAATGCTGTCCGTTATGGTGACAGATTCGTTTTGATCCAGCACCGAATCGCGGTCGCCGATGGTTTGAAAGAACGATTTTCCAAGTACGTTGATCACGGTGTCGCGACCGAAGTAAGTAGCGCTGCGGTTTACACCATACGTCCGTATATCCTTTCCGTTTACACGCCTGAGCGTAATCGATGTCAGCGGACCTTTTCCATAATTGGTAATGGTAAAAGTGCGCACAAAACGGTCGCCAACGTTACCTGTGAAAGATTGATTGCTGATAGAAGCGAAGCCCGGTGCCGGCACGTTGGCAGGAAACGGATTGGAAGTTGCCTGGTCAAAACTTCCCACATAAGCTGCCCTGCATGTGATGCTGGGTGTTCCGCTTGCGTTCAGGAAACCCAGAAAATCGCAATTGGACCTGATGCCGTACCGGAATGTAAAACGACCGGCCAGACTGAGATTGGGCCCATTGAATACCGGTTTGTTCAGATCGCTGATATTGTTTTCGCTGACGCCGGTGCCGGCGACAGATCCCGGCACATACATAACGCCGGGTGGCAGGGTAAGTGTAACAGTAATGCTGCTTACCGCGCCGGGGCTGATATTGATGACGGTTGCCCGGGCGGTATCGCTTCCTGCGCAAATATTCAGGTTGCGAGGTGTACTCAGGGTAAAAGTTAACCTGTTCCCCTGCGCGGATAGGTTCGCTGCAAGAAACGAAAGGAACAATAACAAAATCCCCCGGAATACTGACATGGTCACGCCAAATATAAGGAATCCTTAAAATCCTGTGAACCCAAGGCATCTGACTACCTTTGCAGCATGAATCGCATTGTTGCAATCGTCGGAAGACCCAATGTTGGGAAGAGTACCCTTTTCAACCGTTTAACCGGAGAGCGCAAGGCAATCGTAGACGACGTGAGCGGCGTAACCCGCGATCGTCACTATGGCGAAAGCGACTGGAACGGCACGCGATTCATGGTTGTAGACACTGGCGGCTTCGTACCTGAAAGCGAAGATGTGTTTGAAAAAGCCATCCGCGACCAGGTGCATATCGCCATCGAAGAATCGGCTGTGCTGCTCTTTGTAGTTGATGTGACATCCGATATCCATCCGCTCGATGAAGAGTTTGCCGATGTGTTGCGCCGCGCAGGTAAGCCTGTCTTGCTGGTTGCCAACAAGGTGGATACAGCCAAGGTGAGTCCGCAAACAGCTCAATTCTACAGTCTGGGTTTTGACGAGCTCTTTGAAATCTCTGCCATCAGCGGTTCAGGAACAGGAGAACTGCTCGACCGTTTGGTTGAGATCCTCGGTCCGGACGCCCAAACACCGGTTAAAGAGCGCTTACCCGAGCCAATAGATGAGAATGATGAATCGGCTGATGCTGAGCCTGCGCTTCCCTGGATACCCAAAGTAGCCGTTGTAGGAAGGCCTAATGTTGGAAAATCGTCTTTCATTAACGCCCTTACCGGTCAGGACAGAAATATTGTAACTGAAATCGCCGGCACCACGCGCGACAGCATTCATACGCATTACAAAGCCTATGGTAAAGACCTGATTCTGGTCGATACTGCGGGAATCCGGAAAAAGAGCAAGGTGCAGGAGAACATTGAGTTTTATTCGGTGATGCGTTCGCTGCGCGCGCTGGAAGAAGCCGATGTGGTTGTGTTGATAATCGATGCCACGCTCGGTCTTGAAGCGCAGGATCTCAATCTCTTCTGGCTGGCACACAGAAAT
Organism: Flavobacteriales bacterium; assembly: GCA_947463435.1. Classification (GTDB taxonomy): domain Bacteria; phylum Bacteroidota; class Bacteroidia; order NS11-12g; family UBA955; genus REEB481. The sequence continues at coordinate 37,319 of CANHTS010000003.1, forward strand.
GCCAAAGGTGTGGTGATTCTGGTGAATAAGTGGGACTTGGTTGAGAAGGAAACGAACACCATGAAGGCTTACACGGAAGACATACGTAAGCGTCTGGAACCCTTCACCGATGTGCCGATTCTGTTCATTTCAGCCATGACCAAGCAGCGCATTTTCCAGGCGCTCGAAGAGGTGATGCACGTGCACGAAAATATGCAGCGCCGCATATCCACCCGCGAGTTGAATAATTTCCTCCTGCCGATTATCGAAAATCAACCACCGCCAAGCCGCAAGGGTAAGTTTGTAAAAATCAAGTATGTAACCCAGTTGCGTTCGCGGCGCATCGCATTTGCCTTGTTCTGCAATCTTCCCCAGTACGTGGCAGACTCGTATTCCCGCTTTCTTGAAAATAAGCTTCGGGAAAGCTATGATTTTAAAGGTGTTCCGATTAGCCTGTTTTACCGCCAGAAATAAGGCCTCAGATTTTCCGGCATTTCCGGATGGGGGCCGAGTATTTTTTCCATCAACAGCACATCATGCCAGGCTCCAAGCTTGAACCCTGCCTTGTGTAAGGTTCCGGTTTCAATAAAGCCCATGCTGCTGTGCAGGGCAACACTTTCGCGATTGGGCAGGGTAATGACAGCGTAAACATTGATCATTCCTTGTTCCTGTAGTAAACCGAAGAGCATTTCGTACAATTTCCGGGCAAGCCCCTGTCGCTGAAAGTCGGGGTGGATATATACGGAGCTTTCACAGCACCATTGATAGGCGGCGCGCTCGCGGAATTTCCCTGCATAAGCATAGCCCGCAATTTTGTCGTCTGATTCTGCAACAAGCCAGGGATATTGTTGCATTACACTTTCAATTCGACCGGCAAATTCTTCCACGCCCGGCACCTGATACTCAAATGTGATGGCGCTGGTTTTGACAATTGGCGCGTAAATCGCGCATATTCCCGCTGCGTCGGCGGGCTGTGCAAGGCGAATCTGCATGTCAGGAGTTAACGGCCAACGTTAGGAAATCGTTCACCGCTTTTCCGCTGCGGTAGACCTGCATCAGGTAGTCAACCGGATGGTTTTCAAGGATGGTTTCCGGTTCGAAATTGTGGCCAAAATACCATTGTTTACGGGCGATGAGCGGATGGGCGGTTGCGAGCTCCTTTAGATCGCCGGCTACGCGTTTCTGTTCTTCACCCTGCAAAGTGCCGAAAGTTTTGCGGAAGGCCGGTGCTGATACCAGCGCTTCCAGTTTTTCGGGCCTTGCGGCTATGTATCGGCGAATGCGATCAGCCAATGCAGTATCCGGATTGTAAACGCCCATATACACGACGCATTGTTCGGCCCCCAGCTGGAAATAAAAGCCTGGGTTCATCATATCCTTCTTGCCTCCTGGAGCAAAGGCTGCTGCCATGTGCAATTTGTATGGTGACTTGTCTTTTGAAAAGCGGATGTCTTTGTTGATCCGGAATATCAGGTCGCCGGTTTTCATTTGGTCGTGCGGGGCACCCAATGCTACTTGCATGGCGGCCACCAGTTGATGGAAGGGCGCTTTAACCTCGCGTTCGTAGGCGTCTCGGTGGGCATCAAACCAACCTTTACGGTTATCGGATGCCAGGCCGATGAAAAATTCGAAGAAGGGGAGGCCGGGGAAATGTTGCATGGAGGTCGGGCTTATGAACGTCAAATTTACATTGCTTTGTTGCCGGGCATTGTAAGTCTCCGATTTGTGGTGTTTTTTTGTGGAAACCGCCAACATGAGACGTTATCTGTTCGTGTTTCTTAGCCTCTCATGTGCTACAGGCCTCAGAGCACAAAATGTTCCGGACACCCTGCGTTGGAAGGGCGAAGAACAAAGTATGTACAGTTCGATGGCAGGCTACATGAGCATCCGCGAACGAATGATGCTCACTGAAATCAACCGCATGCGATCCAATCCGGCGCTCTATGCCGAATTTGCTTCTGTATATCTCGCGCAGCTTGAAGCTGGTCTGCAAGCGCCGCCGACGGATCTTACGCTGATTGTGAAGAAAGAAATGGCGCCGGGTTTCTATGTGGATGATACCTTGCGTGGGCGGCGGATTTTTGAAGATGATATCCGTTCTACCCGCGAGTTGATTGCGCAGTTGCAAAGTATCCCACCCTTGCCTCCGTTGGTTCCGGACCCATGTTTATATCGCGCAGCCAGGGCGCATGGTTCATTTTTACAATCGGCCGGAGATTTGAGTCATATCGGAACCGGAGGCAGCGATATCTGGCAACGCATCAACAGTGAAGCATGTTTTTCATTCAGTTCTTGTGCAGAGAACCTGGTGGCTTATCGGGAAAGCATACGCCAGACGGTGCTCGATTTGCTGATCGATGCCTATGTACCCACGCGCATCCACAGGAAAATAATGCTAGACCCCGGTTTCAATAAAGCGGTTTGCGCGGAAGCCGGCAGAGTAGGCCGTTATCCTTCTGCCTGGGTAATGAACCTGGTGCACTGAGTCAGAGTTTTTTGCGGCGGTTGGTTTCAAAGTCCTCAAAAACCAATTCGCCCAATCCCTGAAGACCGGTGTAGAAAGCTCTGCCGCCGTTCACTTCGGTAAACTCATGGACAAACTGTTGCAGATATGGGTCGCGCGCAATCATGAAAGTAGTCACCGGAATTTTCAATCTTCGGCACTGTGCCGCCATTTGGAGTGTACGGTTGATGATTTTGCGGTCGAGCCCGAAACTGTTTTTGTAGTAATTGCCGTTTTCCTTGAGACAGGAAGGTTTCCCGTCGGTAATCATGAATATTTGGCGGTTGGGATTCTTTTTCCTGCGCAGCAGTTCCATCGCTAATTCGAGGCCTGCGACTGTATTGGTATGGAATGGGCCAACCTGCAGGTAAGGCAGATCTTTTACGCTGATGGGCCATGCATCATTGCCGAATGCGATGATATCGAGCGTGTCTTTCGGGTATTTGATGCGGATGAGTTCGGCGAGCGCCATGGCTACCTTTTTAGCCGGTGTAATGCGGTCTTCGCCATATAGAATCATGCTATGGCTCACATCGATCATCAGCACGGTGCTGGTTTGCGATTTGTGTTCGCGTTCGCGCACCACCAGATCGCGTTCCTCCAGGCTTTCGAATTCTCTGCCGGCACGGATTTGGGCATTCCGCAGGCTGTCGGTCATGCTGATGTTGTCGAGCCCATCACCAAAACGGTATTCGCGTAAATCGGCCGACATTTCGTCGCCCTGACCGGTGAAGGTGGTTTTGTGTTGTCCGGCTTTACCTTTCTTCAGTTTGCCGAAAATTTGTTCCAGCGCGTCGCGGCGAATTTGTTGTTCTGTTGATGGAGAGATGGCGATGCTCCCATCTTCATTGTCTTTCAGGTAACCTTTTTCGCGCAGCTCTTCGATGAAGTCACCAATACCGTAGTTGCCGGGTGTCAGTTCATGGGCTTTGTCGAGTTCCGTGAGCCAGTCGAGCGCTTCTGCGACGTCGCCACTGGTATGGACCAATAGTTCGCGAAAGATGCGGAAAAGAGAATCGAAATTCGATTCTTCCTTGTTTTCAAAGTATCGACTGAAAATGAAACCGGGTCTGGCCATGGATGCGTATAACGGAACATCGAAGTTCGGTAATAGGTTTGAATGGATTGGCAGTGTAGGGTGCTTCGAGGAAAGAAAGAGGGTGAAGCACTCGTGCTTTGACAGCAATGAAGCACAGGTTGAACGGTGTTAACACCAGAGCATACGGAAGCTTGCACCAGGGATTGTAATGCCGATGGGACCCGTTGAAAATGAAGGCTTTGACGATTTTGAGTCCGATTATGCGGAAGCTTGCACCAGGGATTGTGCTGCCGCTGTAACCGGTTGGAAATAAATGCTTTGGGGATCTTGAGTCCGATTATACGGAAGCTTGCACCAGGGATTCTGATGTCGCTGTAACCGGTTGGAAAAGAAGACGTTAAGAATCTTGAGTCCGATTATACGGAAGCATGCACCAGGGATTGTAATGCCGATGGAACCCGTTGAAAAAGAAGGCGTTAAGGTTTTTATGGCCGACTACACGGAAGCTTGCACCAAGAATCCGTAGGATGGCTGTTTTATGCTCTGGTTGCCCGCGCAGGAG
>CANHTS010000004.1 GCA_947463435.1 Flavobacteriales bacterium
GAAGACTATACCATCAACCTGGCGAACGACAACCTCGCTCCCAGCATCACCCTGAACGGTGCCGACACCATCCGTATCGAACGCAATTGCTCCGCTACAACTTATGTTGATCCAGGCGCAACTGCCAACGATCCTACTGAAGGTGATATCACCAGCCGTATCGTAACCACTACCGATTTCGATCAGTGCGTACCCGGTATCTACACCTATGTGTACAACGTGACCGATGCCTCCGGCAACCCGGCACCTGCTAAACGCCGCGTAGTAATCGTAGTTCTTGACCGCACCGCTCCTGTTCTTACCCTGAACGGCTCCAGCCCGATGACAGTAGAACAGTGTGGAACGTACACCGAGCCCGGTGCAAACGCCATCGACGGTGTAGACGGTAACCTGACTACTGCCATCGTAACTACCGGCAGCGTGAACACCAACGTACTCGGCAGCTACACCATCACCTACACCGTGCGCGACGCACAAGGCAATACTGCAACCTTGAACCGTATCGTGAATGTGGTTGACACCAAGCAGCCCACCATGATGCTGAACGGTCAGGCGATTGTAAGCGGTACCACCATCAATGTTCAGATCAATGACGTGTTCTTCGATCAGGTTTACACCGATGATCCTTGCACCGGTATCATCAATACTACCAAGACTCCAGGTTTCAACGGTCCGGTAAACACCACCCGCCGTGCCACCTATCCTGTAGTTTACACTGCAGCTGACCCCAGCAGCAATGTGGCAACCAACGACGGTGCTGTGCTGAACTACCGCGTGGACGATTATGTCGCTCCATTGATTGTTCTGAACACCGAAGACACCGTTTACCTCGAAGTAAACACCCCTTACTTCAGCAAGCCGGTAACGGTTACCGATAACTACTACAGCAACTCTCAGGTGAGTGTTGTAAAGACCGGTTCGGTTGATCCCTACACCCTCGGTCTCTACACCGAGCGTTATACTGCTACCGATGCAAGCGGTAACAGCACAACACGCACCCGTTATGTACGCGTGTTGGATATGCAGGCTCCCCAAATCATCGCGCCCAGCGTGAATGTTTGTATCGGATACGGTTTCGATCCGATGGAAGGACTGCAGATCACCGACAACTACTATTCACCCGGCACACTGTTGAGCCTGGTACAGGTAATGAACCACAATGTAAACAGTTGGGAAGCCGGTGTGTACTACATCAACTACCGTGTGACAGACCCCAGCAACAATACCAGCGCAGTGGTAACCCGCCCTGTATTTGTCGGTTATCCCCCGAATTGCCAGAATTCTCTGAATGCCTGGAACCTGGCAACTTCGGTAGCCAGCTTCAACCTCGACGAAGCGATCAGCGTATACCCGAACCCAAGCAGTGGAAAGGTATTCGTTCGCTACCAGCTGAACAATGCAAACCCGGTTCAGATTGAAGTATTCAATGCAACCGGTGTACGCGTAGCTATGGTGAATGGTTCTGCTGTAAGCGGCACCGGCATGGTTGACCTCGGCGGCATGAGCGAAGGCATTTACCTGGTTCGCATTACCAATAATGGTCAGAGTGCCACCCGCAAGGTTGTGGTGAAACACTGATAATCAGATTCCTTTTACAGAGAACCCGGCTTCGGCCGGGTTTTTTGTTTTTGGGCCTGGCCAACAAAGAATGTAAAAGAGCTTGAAGGGGTTCTTTGCCTAAGTGTTTGTTTTTCTTATAGTTAAATCGAAAAGCAACTGACAGGAATCATAATTCCGACCCAAATGACACAAAAATGACATAATAAAATGTAGGAAGTCAGGCTTCCAGGTGTGAATTTTCCCGACTGATTAACAAAATGCGACTTAGCTCAGGTCATTTGTCAGCAAAGTGTAAAGTAGATGCAACCCTTTTGCAGGGATGCGTCCATTACATGCTGACCGCAGCAGAAACTACAGAATAAACAACATCGTAAAACAACAATCAACCAATATGAATAGAAAGTACTTCAACTTCAGAGCCAAGTGGCGAATCGGGATTCTGGCAGCGATGCTGGGATTCGGAGCTTCCGCCTCGGCACAAACTTGGTGCGCAGCAACGCACCAATGGGGATGTTACGGCACTGCAACCGCATCTTATGCGGGTGTAGGGCATGTGGAGGTGGTGCAGGATGGTAAGAGCCTGTTTCGTAAGACTTCCGATGGTTGTAACGCCACGACCGGTGGTCAGACCTCGGCTTACTTCATGAATTCCGGAAAGCCATTTGATATGACTGCCGGCGGAACCTACACCCTGCGCATTTCTCAGGAAAGCGGATGGGGCTATGCCGGTTTCGTAGGTGTGTGGATCGACATCAACCGCGACGGTAACTTCGCCAACACCGAATACCTGTCAACCGGTTGGGGTCAGTTCGCTGCTGGTGCCATTACCGACCGCAACGTTACACTGACCTGTAACAATGTGAGCACCGGTACATCGCGCATGCGCGTTCGTACCGAGCCTTATTTCTACACCCTCGGTGCAGGCAACGGTTGCGGAACCCTGAACTACGGGGAGACAGAAGATTTTGAAATTACGCTCGGTCTTCCTACTTCATTGAGTGCTGACTTCATTCTTCCTGACCCGGCAACCGCATGGGTTAAGACGCGCCTGAAGTTCATCAACCGCAACCCGAAAGGCTATATCCGCCACGAATGGGACGGCTCAGATAATGGTATAGGCTACGATGCCATCGCCGTCGACTGGATGAAGGCTTTCAACAGCGCCGGTACCTATGCAGTAAAGCTGCGTTCGACCAACTGTCTCGGTCGTGATAGTATGACCAAGAACATCACCATCCGCACCCCAACAGTGGTTCCGGTGGCTGACTTTATTGCGAATACCAACCTCATGGAGCAGTATGAAGAACTGCAATTGTTCGACCTGAGCCAATACGGTCCTTACGACTGGCGTTGGGAGATTTATGATTCTGCCCAGGCACCTCCGGTTTATTACACCGAAGCCGACCGCATCAATCCTCCTACCGATCCCGACGGCAAGAAGAACCCACGTTTCTTCATGGACGTTCCCGGTAAATACACTGTAAAACTGAGTGCTTACAACGACAACGGTTGGTCGCCCGTGCTGACCAAGGTAGGTTATGTTGAAGTGACTCCTCCAACTGACTACACCATTGGTTTTGGTCAGCTCAGCACCCAGGTTGCAAACGGTCGTGTGATTGACCACGCAGGTGTGAGCGCCAACTACGGTTCTAACCGTTCCAATTTCGTTGACCGTCTGCTCATCCAGCCTTGCAACGCCCAGGTGATCAACCTGAAGTTCCAGCAGCTCCGTTTTGCTGACAACAACGACGTACTCAAAATCTACGACGGTTCTGACGAATCAGGCCGCAAGCTGCACCCCGGAAACGGTATCACCCTTTCCAATCAGGTTGCTGCCCGTCGCGATACTTTCCGTGCTACTTCCGGTGCTATGTACCTGACTTTCCAGTCGAACGCTTCTGGTTTTGACAGTGGATTCATCGGTACTTTCTGGAGCAAACTCGGCTCAGCTACTGCTCCGGTTGCTGAATGGAAAGTGGACTATGAGCCAGGCTACAACAGCACTGAACTCGAATTCAAAAACACTACCCAGGGCAAGTATGGTCTGATGGCCTACGAATGGGATATCGACGAAGGTGGATTCTCTACCCAGTACTACACCGAAAACGCCAAGCACACTTTCTACACCGACGGCAAATACACCGTTTGTCTGACTGCTGCTGGTTGTGCCGGTTTCGACAAGTTCTGCAAAGACATCGACATCATTACGCCCAACACCAAGACCAAGCTTGACTTCGTTGCCAACGACCGTCGTCCTGACATCGGTGAAGAAGTTACTTTCACAATCGATGCTGATAACGCCAACCAGTTTGAGTGGAGCATCTTCCCGCTTACCTACACCGTAACCGGTGGTTCTACTGCTGCCAGCAGCAACAAGGAACTGAAAGTTAAGTTCAACGGCGGCGGACCTTACACCTTCACCCTGAAGGGCTGGAACACCAACGACCAGGCTGTAACCCAGAACACGGTTGTTAAAGACAAATACGTAGTTGTATTGAACTACTGCACTCCTGTAGTTGGTCTCAAGAGCGCTGACGTAGGCATCAACAACGTGATACTCAAGAAAGGAACACAGACCCTGCTTGCCAACGAAACTGAAAGCGGTGTGGAAGGTTATACCGACTATACCCTCACCAAATCAGCTACCCTGACATATGGTGCTGAGTACAACGTGGAAGTAAGCCGTAACACTACAGTGAACCCCATGAACCGCAAGGTGTGGATTGACTTCAACATCGATGGTGACTTCAACGACCTCAACGAAGAAGTTCTTTCTGAAAATTCTTCGAACAATGCTTCGGTGAACGCTTCGTTCAAAGTTCCTTTCCTATCTGCCAGCTTCGAAGGCAAGACCCGCATGCGTGTAGCCAGCAGTTACAGCAACTACTCCAACACTCCTTGCGGTGCTAACATCGTAGGTGAGTTTGAAGACTACACCATCAATCTGGCGAACGATAACCTGGCTCCGAGCATCACCATGAATGGTGCCGACACCATCCGTATCGAGCGCAATTGCTCTGCTACTACCTTTGTAGATCCAGGCGCAACTGCCAACGATCCTACTGAAGGTGACATCACCAGCCGCATCGTAACCACCACCGACTTTGATCAGTGCGTACCCGGTATCTACACCTATGTGTACAACGTAACCGATGCATCGGGCAACCCTGCACCTGCCAAGCGTCGCGTTGTAATCGTGGTACTTGACCGCACCGCTCCTGTACTGACCCTCAACGGTTCAAGCCCCATGACGGTTGAACAGTGCGGAACTTACACCGAACCCGGCGCAAATGCCATTGACGGTGTAGACGGTAACCTCACCACCGCCATCATCACTACCGGCAGCGTAAATACCAACGTACTCGGCAGCTATACCATCACCTACACCGTACGCGACGCCCAGGGCAACACTGCTACCCTGAACCGCGTTGTGAACGTAGTTGACACCAAGCAGCCCACCATCATGCTGAACGGTCAGGCTGTTGTGAGCGCTTCTACTGTGAACGTTCAGATCAATGACGTGTTCTTCGATCAGGTTTACACCGATGATCCTTGCACCGGTATCATCAGCACTGTGAAGACTCCTGGCTTCAACGGTCCTGTGAATACCACCCAGCGCGCTACTTACCCCATCGTTTATACGGCCGCTGACCCCAGCAGGAACGTTGCCACCAACGATGGTGCCGTAATCAACTACCGCGTAGACGACTACGTAGCTCCGATGATCGTTCTGAACACCGAAGACACCGTTTACCTCGAAGTAAATACCCCTTACTACAGCAAGCCTGTAACGGTTAGCGATAACTACTACAGCAACTCTCAGGTGAGCGTGGTGAAGACCGGTTCGGTTGACCCTTATACCCTCGGTCTCTACACCGAGCGTTACACTGCTACCGATGCAAGTGGTAACACCACTACCCGCACCCGTTATGTGCGTGTTCGCGATACCAAGGCTCCTCAGATCATCGCACCTACAGTAAACATGTGTGTAGGCTACGGTTTCGATCCGATGGACGGACTGCAGATCACCGACAACTACTATGCACCCAGCGCTTTGCTGAGCCTGGTTCAGGTAATGAACCACAACGTGAATAGCTGGGAAGCTGGTGTTTACTACATCAACTACCGTGTAACCGATCCTAGCGGCAACACCAGCGCTGTAGTATCCCGCCCCGTATTTGTAGGTTATCCGCCGAATTGCCAAAACAGCTTGAACAGCTGGAACCTGGCTACTTCAGTTGCGAGCTTCAACCTCGACGAAGCCATCAGCGTATACCCGAACCCAAGCAATGGTAAGGTGTTCGTTCGCTACCAGCTCGACAACGCAAATCCCGTTAACATCGAAGTGTTCAACACTACCGGTGTTCGTGTAGCCATGGTAAACGGAACTGCTGTAAGCGGTACCGGTATGGTTGACCTGGGCGGTATGAGCGAAGGTATCTACCTGGTGCGCATCAGCAACAACGGTCAGACTGCAACCCGTAAAGTGGTTGTTAAGAACTGATTGGATTGAAAGTCAGCTAATCGTAAAAAACCCGGCTTCGGCCGGGTTTTTTCGTTTATCAGCAGGTCAATGTTTCTTCTTGCTGAGCAGCGTCAGTTTTTTAAGGTGCTTTGAAGAAGAATGCAAGAGCATGGCTTGATCAGGTATTATGACGTGTGTCATATCAACCATATAGAATGTGTTTTATGGAAAGTCTTATGATGCTAATATGGGGTGGTATGGGTTGCTGAGTGACGAGAATCATGATTGTCAATCACTTAGATACCCACCGGGAAGTGCAAAATTGGCGTGTTCAAAGACACCCATATCGAAACAAACCATTACCCATGAAAAGACACTTTACACACGTATGGAAGAACTGCTTTGCGGTCTTCTTGCTGCTCGTTGCCTGGTCTGGAGGCAATCTGCGCGCTCAAACCTATTGCCAGGCTTACCATGCAACCGGTTGTTACACCGGCTCAACGGTGCAATGGTATATGTCTGTAGGCCATGTAGAAGTAATGCAGGATGGCAAAACTGTATTCAAGAAAACCAGTGATGCCTGCACACACACCACCAATGGCATCAACCAGATTGTAATGAATGCGGGCAAGCCATTTGACCTGACGGCTGGCAGCACTTATACCGGGAGCTTCTCGATCGAATCCGGAACCGGTAATTGGCAAGGTTGGATCGGGGTTTGGGTAGACCTGAACCGCGATGGTACGTTCTCAAATACGGAATTTGTGAGTGTCAATTGGGCAGTTTTTGCTTCCGGGGCCATTTCGAGCCGTACCTTCAGCATCGGTTGTTCCGGGGTGAATCCCGGCGCTTCCCGCATGCGCGTGCGCTCCGAATACAACGGCTATGCCAACTTTACGGCCGGCGAAGGTTGCAACCAGAAACAGTACGGCGAAACGGAAGACTATGAAATCAATCTTGGTCTGCCTACTTCGTTGAGTGCCGACTTTATTCTGCCCGATCCATCTACTGCCTGGGTAAAAACACGTTTGAAGTTCATCAACCGCAACCAGAAAGGCTATATCCGCCACGAATGGGATGGCTCTGACAACGGAAACGGTTATGATGCAACCAGCATCGACTGGATGAAAGCCTTCAACAGCGCAGGTACTTATTCGGTAAAACTTCGTTCCACTAATTGCCTGGGCCGCGACAGCATTACCCGCAATATCACCATCCGCACCCCAACAGTGGTGCCGGTATCAGACTTCATCGCCAATGCAAACCTCCTCGAGCAGTACGAAGAATTGCAATTGTTCGACCTGAGTCAGTACGGTCCATACGACTGGCGTTGGGAAATCTATGATTCCGCCCAGGCTCCGCCGGTGTTCTATACAGAAGCCGATCGCATCAATCCGCCAACCGATCCTGACGGCAAGAAAAATCCCCGATTCTTCATGGATATGCCGGGTAAATACACCGTTAAGATGACAGCTTACAACGACAATGGCTGGTCGCCGGTAATGACAAAAATTGACTATGTTGAGGTAACGCCTCCGACCGACTACACCATCGGTTTTGGCCAACTCAGCACCCAGGTTTCAACCGGTCGGGTAATCGACCATGCCGGTCCCAACGCCAACTACGGTGCCAACCGTTCCAATTTCGTGGACCGTTTGCTTATCCAACCCTGCAATGCGCAGGTAATCAACCTCAAGTTCCAACAGCTGCGCTTCGCTGACAACAACGATGTTCTGAAGATTTACGACGGTTCTGATGAATCCGGACGCAAGCTGCATCCCGGAAACGGCATTACCCTCTCCAACCAGGTTGCTGCCCGCCGCGATACCTTCCGCGCCACTTCGGGTGCCATGTATATCACCTTCCAATCGAACGCATCTGGTTTCGACAGCGGTTTCATCGGCACGTTCTGGAGTAAACTCGGTTCAGCTACACCTCCTGTTGCCGGTTGGAAAGTGGATTATGAACCCGGTTACAACAGCACCGAACTCGAATTCGAGAACGCCACCCAAGGACGTTATGGTCTGATGTCTTACGAGTGGGACATCGATGAAGGCGGGTTCTCCACCCAGTATTACACCGAAGATGCCAAGCACACTTTTTATACCGACGGCAAATACACTGTATGTCTTACTGCAGCAGGTTGCGCCGGTATTGATAAGTTCTGCAAAGACATCGATATCGTAACGCCGAATACCAAAACCAAGCTTGATTTTGCCGCCAACGACCGCCGGCCTGACATTGGTGAAGAAATCACCCTCAAGATTGATGCTGACAACGCCAACCAGTTTGAGTGGAGCATTTTCCCGACCACATATGTTGTAACTGCAGGCTCGGTCTCAACCAGCAGCAATAAGGAACTTAAAGTGAAGTTTATTGCCGGTGGGGCCTACACTTTCACACTCAAAGGCTGGAATACAAACAACCAAACTGCAACCCAGGCTACCGTGGTAAAAGATAAATACGCGGTTGTTCTGAACTATTGCACGCCTGTTGTGGGTCTGAAGAGTGCTGACGTTGGAATCAACAACGTGGTTCTGAAGAAAGGTTCTCAGACCCTGATGGCCAACGAAACCGAAAGCGGTGTAGAAGGTTATACCGACTACACCCTGACCAAATCGGCTACCATGACGTTCGGTGCTGAGTATAATGTGGAAGTAAGCCGGAATACTACGGTAAACCCCATGAACCGCAAGGTGTGGATCGACTTCAACATCGATGGCGACTTTGATGATGCCAATGAAATGGTCCTCAGCGAATCTTCATCGACCAACGCCAGCGTGAACGCCAACTTCAATGTGCCTTTCTTGTCTGCGAGCTTTGAAGGCAAAACGCGCATGCGTGTGGCCAGCAGCTACAGCAACTACGCCAACACCCCTTGCGGCGCCAATGCCGTAGGTGAGTTTGAAGACTATACCATTAACCTGGCGAACGACAACCTCGCACCGACCATCACACTCAATGGTTCCGACACGGTGCGCATCGAACGCAATTGTGCGGCCACTACTTACGTAGACGCTGGTGCAACTGCTTACGATCCGACAGAAGGTGACATCACCAGCCGCATCGTAACCACAACCGACTTCGACCAGTGCGTTCCCGGTATCTATACCTATAACTACAATGTGAGCGACGCTTCAGGTAATCCTGCCCCGGGCCGCCGCCGCGTGGTGATCGTAGTGCTTGACCGCACCGCGCCTGTTCTTACACTCAACGGCTCCAGCCCAATGACGGTTGAACAATGTGGTACTTATACTGAACCCGGCGCCAACGCAATCGATGGCGTGGATGGTAACCTCACCACCGCCATCGTTACAAACGGAAGCGTGAATACCAACGTGCTTGGTACTTACACCGTCACCTACACAGTTCGCGACGCACAAGGCAATACCGCAACCTTGGATCGCTTAGTAAATGTAGTGGATACCAAACAGCCAACCATGATGATGAACGCTCAGGCGATCGTTACCGGCTCTACGGTAAATGTCCAGATCAACGATGTATTTGTTGATCAGGTGTATACCGAAGATCCCTGCACAGGCATCATTCCTACCAATAACACTCCCGGCTTCAACGGTCCGGTTAATACAACCCGCCGCGCTACTTACCCGATTATCTACAACGCAAAAGATCCAAGCAATAACAATGCAACCAACGATGGAGCAGTGATCAATTACCGTGTAGATGATTTCGTTCCCCCGGTTGTGGTACTCAATACCGAAGACACCATCTTCCTGGAAGTGAACACGCCTTACAACAGCAAGCCTGTTACCGTAACAGACAACTATTACAGCAATTCACAGGTAAGCGTGGTAAAAGCCGGAACAGTTGATCCTTACACACTGGGTCTTTATACCGAGCGTTATACCGCCACGGATGCCAGCGGCAACAGCACCACCCGCACCCGTTATGTGCGTGTGCGTGATACCAAGTCGCCACAAATCGTAGCGCCTACAGTGAATATCTGCATCGGTTATGGTTTCGATCCGATGGATGGTCTTCAAATCACCGACAACTACTATTCACCCAGCACCCTGTTGGGCCTTGTACAGATCATGAACCAGAACGTGAATAGCTGGGAAGCTGGTGTTTACTACATCAACTACCGTATAACCGACCCGAGCAACAACACCAGCGAAGTGGTTTCACGTCCGGTATTTGTTGGCTATCCGCCGAACTGCCAGAACACGGTGAACAGCTGGAACTTGGCTACTTCAGTGAATAACTTCAACCTCGACGAAGCCATCAGCGTATACCCGAACCCCAGCGGTGGCAAGGTGTATATCCGCTACCAGCTGAACAATGCCAAGCCCGTACAGATGGAAGTGTTCAACGCTACCGGTGTGCGTGTCGCCATGACAGACGGTACAGCTGTAAGCGGTACCGGCATGGTTGACCTCAGTGGTATGAGCGAAGGAATCTACCTGGTGCGCATTACCAACAATGGTCAGACTGCTACCCGCAAGGTGGTTGTGAAGCACTGAGAATCACACACACACTATGAATCAAAAGGCCCGGAGCAATCCGGGCCTTTTCTTTTGTGCTTGATTCAACTATTGGGGCTTTCTTACCGCTTCTGATCGTAAGAACGGCTTCCCGGAAAGCTTTGCCGGTAACCTGCTCATCGCGGCCAACTCAACGAATGATGTATTGGACCGTATGGGCGAGATTTTGTTCCATCAGGATTTCCCTGCCCGAAAGAATACCGCCGGTATACTGGTCGTGCTGTCGGTTGTAAACGGTCAGCAGGCTGAGGTTTTCCATTACCGACACCTGGAATCCAAGGTTGCGGAGCGCATCCATGCAGGCTTGCAGCCTTTCCGGTTGTTCGTCGGTGCAAACCGAGAAGTTCAGGGCGGAATGCTGCATCACATTGGCGTGGATACGGTGTGTGGCCATGGTGCTGAAGATGGCGCTCAGATGGTCTTCTGCAATGAAGTTGAAGTCGCCGCTGCGCACGTTCAACAAGCACTGCCGGTCTTTCACGATATAACAGGGAACTTCGAGTGGAAGGTCGTTTAGCCCTACAACCGTGCCGGGGATGGCGGGGTCTACGAACGAACGCACATAGAGCGGAATACCCGCCTGTTGCAAGGGTTGTATTGTTTTTGGGTGAATCACCGAAGCACCGTAGTAAGCGAGTTCTGTGGCGTCGGCATAGGAGATGGAAGCGATTGGTTCCGCAAAAGGAAAACGCCGCGGATCAGCATTCATTACTCCCGGCACATCCTTCCATATAACCACTTCATCGGCTTTCAATGCCCAGGCGAAAATTGCGGCAGAGTAATCGCTGCCTTCGCGGCCAAGGGTTGTCGGCGCACCTTGCCGGGTCTTGCCGATGAAGCCCTGGGTAATGATCAGGCTTTTTTGCGCCAGCGGTGCGATCATGCGGCGCACCAGGAAACCTGTTTCATTCCACTGCACGCGGCCTTCGCGGTGCCGGTCGTCGGTGAGGATAAAGTTGCGCGCATCCAGCCAATGGTTTGGCGTTCCGGCATACAACAAGTAATTGCTGATGATGCGCGTGGAAATCAATTCGCCGTATCCAACTACGGTATCGTACAGCGCGTCGTAATCATCGCCTTCCGCATGGGTTTCCAACAGGCATTCCAGCTCCAGGAAAAAGTTAGCAGTGTCGTTGTGAACGGGATTGAATTCATCGTCCACCAATTCGCGCGTGATTTCCAGGTGGAATTCACGCACCTCAGCCAGTATGTCGCGCGCTTCATCACTCCGCTGGTGGATAGCCCGGGTCAGCGCTTCCAGTTTGTTGGTGGTTTTGCCCATCGCACTCACGACGGTCAGGACGGGGGAGTTGCCGGCGGCTTTCAGTATCCGGCCAACATTCCGAACACTGTCTGCATCCTTCACCGATGCACCTCCGAACTTGTATATCTTCATGATTCAGGTTGCCCGGCACCTTTGTACCTTTGCAGCTGCAAACTTACACCCCATAATCTTTCCGAATGAAGCAGCAAGGAATCATTACACTCGAACAGTTCATCGTTGACCAGCAGGCCCTTTACAAAGACGCCACCGGAGCTTTCTCACGCATCTTCCGCGCCATCGAACTGGCTTCCAAACTGGTGAACCGCGATGTGCGGAAGGCCGGTCTGGCCGATATCCTGGGTGATTTTGGTTCTACCAATGTACAGGGTGAAGACCAGAAGAAACTCGATGTCATCGCCAACGATATCTTCATTCAAACCCTTTCCCGTTGTGGCGAAGTATGTGCCATCATCAGCGAAGAAATGGATGAAGCCGTTTTTGTGGAAGGCGCTGAACACGCTCCGTATATTGTCAGTATCGATCCGCTCGATGGCAGCTCCAACATCGATGTGAACGCATCCATCGGGTCTATTTTCTCTGTTTACCGCCGCAGCGATACCTCGCGCAAACCCGATGTTGCCGACTGTCTGCAGGCAGGCAAGCACCAGGCGGCCGCCGGTTATGTGATCTATGGAAGCTCTACCATGCTCGTATACACCACCGGTTCAGGCGTGAATGGTTTTACCCTCGACGACGGTATCCAGGAATTCTGCCTTTCTCACCCCGATATGCGCATTCCGGAAGACGGGAAGATTTTCTCTGTGAATGAAGGCAATTTTCAGGCTTTCCCTGAAGGCGTGCAGCAATATGTGAACTGGTGCAAGGAAAAGGATGCCGAAACCAAAAGGCCCTACGGTGCGCGCTATATCGGCAGCCTGATTGCCGATATCCACCGCAACCTGATCAAAGGGGGAATCTATCTTTATCCGCCGACCGCCAAAGATCCAAACGGCAAGCTGCGCCTCATGTACGAGTGTAATACGATGGCATTCATCGTGGAGCAGGCCGGCGGAGTCGCTTCAACCGGTCATGAGCGCGTGATGGAAGTATTGCCGCAGGAATTGCACCAACGCGTTCCGTTGTTCATCGGTTCGCGAAACATGGTGAGCCAGGCCGTCGAAATGTACCAGTCGGCGCTCAGGAGTGAAGCACATCCCGGATAATCTCTACACTGCGCACCTGTTTCCCGTCCAGTAAATGGAGGCGGGTGTGCTCGAGCAGGCTGTCGAATAATAGGCGCATCGGAACTTCGCAGGGGCCGGCATTGGTCAATTCTGCAGCCCTGAGGTGGAATAATTTCAGCGCAAAACGGCATCCTGCCGGAGGAAGGAGCTTGTCGCCGGCAATCACTTCATCAGGTCTTGCCATGCGTCCGCGGACAGGGTCGAATCCACTGGTATGATCATCCGTTTCAAAGTCGGGGATGGAGCCTTGCTGAGCCAAGGTCTGCAACAGAAACCACGAGGGGAATAATTTCCAGAACGCAGGGTCGGCATGGAGGGAATGGACATCTGCGCACAGATCGTACAATCCGGGTTCGGGTGCGTCTTCACGCAGCAGCAAGTGCAGTATTTCGGTTGAGAAGAGCAGGCATTGGGTGCGCAACAGGTCGCTGCCGGCATCGCGCGCGTCGGCATGCAACTGCATTTCCTTCACCTTGTGCAGGGTTCCGGCGGCAGATTCGTAATACCTGATCTCCACCCTGTTCATCACCTGAGTCAACGCCGCAGAACCGCCACCTTTGGCTTTTCGCAGCCCGTGAACCATAAACGAAACCAGACCGCTTTCGCGGGTAAAGACACGCAGAACGGCGCTGTTTTCTCCGTACGGAGTGCGTTTGAGAATAAAACCTTCAGCCCTGGCAATCACCGGCCGAATCCAGGCATCAGTCTTTCAGGATATCGCGGCTGATCACCACGCGTTGCACTTCGCTCGTGCCTTCGTAGATCTGGGTGATCTTGGCATCGCGCATCAGGCGCTCCACATGGTATTCTTTCACGTAGCCGTAACCACCGTGAACCTGAACAGCTTCCACCGTGGTTTTCATGGCTACTTCGCTCGAGAACAATTTGGCCATTGAGCTGGCACGGGAGTAGTCGAGGTGCTGATCTTTCAACCATGCAGCCTTGAGGCAAAGCAAACGCGCAGCTTCAATTTCGGTTGCCATATCGGCCAGTTTGAAAGCGATGGCCTGGTGGTTCATGATTTCAGTGCCAAACGCCTTGCGCTCCTTTGAATACTTAAGTGCCAGTTCGTAAGCACCGCTGGCAATGCCGAGTGCCTGTGCGGCAATACCGATACGACCGCCGGTGAGGGTCTTCATGGCGAATTTGAAGCCGAAACCATCTTCTCCGATGCGGTTTTCCTTGGGCACCGTTACATCCTGGAACATGATGCTATGGGTGTCGCTGCCGCGGATACCGAGTTTGTCTTCTTTCTTTCCGACGGTTACACCGGGAGAGTTTTTTTCTACGATCAGGGCATTGATGCCTTTATGGCCCTTGGCTACATCGGTTTGAGCCATCACCAGATACACGCTGGCGCTGTTCCCGTTGGTGATCCAGTTTTTGGTGCCATTGAGCAGGTAATGGTCGCCTTTATCTTCTGCGATGGTGCGCTGTGAAGTGGCGTCGCTACCGGCTTCGGGTTCGCTGAGCAGGAAAGCGCCAATGATTTCGCCTTTGGCCAGCGGAACCAGGTATTTCTGTTTCTGTTCCTCGTTGCCGAAAGTTTCAAGGCCCCAGCATACCAGGCTGTTGTTTACGCTCATGACAACGCTGCAGGAAGCATCGATTTTAGAGATTTCTTCCATGGCGAGCACGTAACTGATCGTATCCATGCCAGACCCACCGTATTTGGGGTCAACCATCATACCCATGAATCCCAGTTCGCCGAGCTTCTTGATTTGTTCGGCCGGGAATTTCTGGTGCTCATCGCGTTCGATAACGCCGGGGAGCAATTCAGTCTGGGCAAAGTCGCGTGCGGCCTGTTGTACGGCCAGATGTTCTTCGGTGAGTTGGAACTGCATATTCAGCTACAGGTTAACAAGTGCGCGAAATTAGTGTTTTAGAAAGGATTTGCGGGGGGAATCATCAAGAATGGCGGACCGCAGCGAACCTTTGTTTCTTTTCGTGCGTTTCCTCGCTGTAGTTGTACTTTTGCAGCGGAAACACAATGGGTAAGATTACTTTCCGATTTGAACAAAAGGACCGCGCCGAACAGCAGTTCGACATAGAGGCCGGTGAGAGCATACTCGAAGTGGCGCTGGACAATGATATCCAGCTCAACCACAACTGCGGTGGCGTTTGCGGATGCAGTACCTGCCATGTGTACATTGAGCAGGGCGAAGACTTGTTGCCGGAAATGAGCGACAGGGAGGAAGATTACGTAGACCGAGCCCGCAACCCTCGCTACAACAGCCGTCTGGCCTGCCAATGCAAGCTGGAAGAAGAAGGAGACATTGTTGTAACCATACCAGACCAGAGCGGTATCATCGGTCATTGATAAATGGAAGAAATATGAATATGCACGAACCTCCGATACAGTGGACCGATTTTGAAGACATTGCCATGAAGCTTTACGAGCGCTTCGGTCAGACTTTCGATGAAAGCCGGATTTACCGTATCCGTTTTACCGAGCTGCTCGACTGGGTGATAGAAATACCCAATTTCGCCGGAAAGAAAGAAGAATGCAACGAGGGTTACCTCGAAATGATTCAGGCCCAATGGGTTTATGAATGGCGGGATAATAACCGCTGATTTTTAATAAGAATTAGCGTTGTTTAGGTGGTTTTTTAGTAGATGTATTCACATTTCTTTGTGCTAAACATCGCGATACCTGCATTTTTGATTCGATATTCAGGTTGTGAATCGGATTTGAAATACTTCTAACAGCGTGTTGAATCATGGATGATGCTTCGATAAGCGGCAAATGCCCGAAGTGGCCCGGACCTGATAACTCCAGATCGACTAAAAGCGCATGGCTTCCTTCGTGAATGCAATCAACTTTCAACACGTCTTGCTGGTAGATGACCACGAGATTGTCAGGTTCGGTGTTAACCAGATGCTTCACCAGCGCTGGCCCCACCTGGACATACGTCAGGCACCCTCGCTTTACGTTGCCATGCAGCTTTTGGAGGAGTTCCCGGCGGATATTGTGATTTCTGACTTGAAATTCACGGGTATCCCGGTTGCCGATTCCGTATCGCGGATATGGGCCATGGCGCGCACGCGGTCGGTCGTTATATTTTCTATGTTTCCGGCCGCAATGGTATCCATCCATTTTCGACACCCCAACGTGCTGGCTGCCATTTGCAAGGCAGAAGGGATGGACCGGCTATACAATGTGCTGGACGAAATCTATTCGGGCAAATGGAAGCGGCCCGAAACGGAATCTGCTTCACTGAAAGCGGGTTCTGTTGCCCGGCTCAGCGCCCGGGAACGCGATGTTGCCCTGGCCATAGCCTCCGGAAAATCCAACCACATGATTTGTGAGGAATTGGGGCTGAAACCCAGTACCATTTCCACCTATAAAACGAGGGTATTCGAGAAGATGGGCGTGAACAATGAAGCTGACCTGATTCGGATGATTGAATTCATTCCTGCAGAAACCAGCGAGGGCTGAAGCCTTGGGCACGGTGGTTTAAGCTTACAGCGGGAGATGCAGGGAAAAGGTGCTCCCTGATGCATCGTTCCGATACGTCAGTCGTCCGTTGAGCATCCGGGTAAACCGGAGTATTAGATTCAATCCGATTTCGTCTGCAGCAGTAGCTTGCAAGACCCATTCCCCTTCTCCTGCATTTTTGGAGCCGTAGATTTGGAGGATATCGTCTGGAAGACCGCTGCCGGAATCCTCCACCTGAACCAATAAGCCGGCACCGACCTGGCAGACTTTCAGGTGTATCCTGCCTCCGGGAGTATACTTGTTGCTGTTGTCCAACAGGTTGCGCAGGATGGATTTGAAGATGCCGGCATGGGTTTCCATGTGTAAATCGGGTGTATCGCTTAGGATTTCGGCGCCCAGTACATTCGTCCCGCTTTCGATAATGGGTTGGTAGAAACGCACTACATCTTCCACAAGGGCGGCTACGTGCAGTTTTTTGAACGGCAGTCGGCCATCCAGCGGGCGTTTCAGCCACAGGTTGAAATCGGTAGCAAGCAGATACAGGTCTTTGATGGTAGTGGCAAAAAGATTGAAAGTCGAAAAATACTGCGGCGCTTCGGCCCGCAAACGCCTGTTAAAGCGATAGGCACTCTCGGTCAGAAACATGAGCGGTGATCTTACGTCGTGTAGCAATACCGCATTCATTTTTTCCCTGGTTTCATAGGCTTCGGTTACTTCGCGGCGCGAAGCTTCAAGATCGAGCAAGGCAGTGCGCAATTCATGGGTACGCTGATTTACTTGAAAAGTAAGTTCCGCCTTGCGTTTAAGCAGTTTTAGGGTTCGTACTTTTAGTAAAACCAGCGCCAAGAAAACAATGCTGCAAACCGTGCTGAGTCTGAACCAGAGCGTGTTGTACCAATAAGGCGGAATGTGGATATTCAGGGTTTTGAGCACTCCGTTGATGCTGCGCAATTCAAGTTTATAGTCACCGGGTGGCAGTTTGAAGGGCCCGATGGTGTAGTTTTCAGGGATAGGCCTCCATATCGGAAAGGCTGGCGAAATGCGGTAGCTCAATGCACCTTCAGCAATGAATGGCTGTAAAGTTTTAATGCGGACTGATACGAAGGAATAGTCAGGCGAAAGATCGAGTGAACCGGCGTCGTTGATGGTATCCTTGCCGGAAATGATTGCTACCAGACACAGTTTGTGATTTTTTGCCTGAACATGCGTGTTTCGCGGTACTTTGAGCAAACCCTGATTGGAAGGGAAGAAGTAGTAGGGAAGATTGTTGACAGATTCCTGGGGATAGTTGCCCCCGTTTAATTCCCTTGCCGGAAGATGCAGGCCGCATTCCAGCTTGTTATGAATGTTGCCTATTCGTCCATTTGCGTCGCAAGCCAGAATAAAAATCGCCCTGTTAGTTACCAGCCATAATTTGCTGTAAACAGGATCGTAGCGCAGGCTGATGGTTGCGAGGCTCCAATCGTACGGATCAGTGAAAGCAGGTGTCTGGGTATCCGGATTCAAACCGCTGAGGATGCCACTGCCATAGGTCGCCCATATCCAGGTTTTGCCAATTTTTACTGCGTCGCGAACGGCCAATGTCTTCAGGATATGTGCCTTAATATGAAAATTTCGATCGACCAGATAGGCTCCGTTTTGGCTCAACAGCCAGGCATCTTCTCCGTCGCGTCGCATATTGAAAAAACTCAGTGCCCCGCTTATCCGGGTACAAAGAACACTGCTTCCCTTGTCGAAATCGACCTTGTGAATTTTGTCTGAACTGCAGGCATATACCTGCCCATGCAACTCGAAAAACAGGTCGTAACGATCTTTGCTGCCCGGCAAACGCTTGGTTTTGCCATCCTTCAAGCGGTAGGCAATAATTCCTGCATCGTCGTGCATCCAGACAATTCCACGGCTGTCGGAAAGTATCGGATGCCCTATGGACGGTGTTGAAAGCAAACGTCGGACATGCTGCTCGGCCGTATCCATCGACAACAACCCGCCGCTTGGTATGAGCAATTGGGTGTCGTGGGAATGCGTATAGGAATAGATGAAAACAGCACCTCTTAACTGGAGTTTATTGCCATTCAACAAGGTGGCAGGGGTGAAGCTGAGCCGCAGCAATCCATGATCGTAGGTTCCGAGCATGAAACTGTTTCGGCTTACCGGAAGTGCGCAGTATACCTCTTCTTTTGAGTATGGATATAAATCGGGGACTTCACGGAGGGTCCCGCTGGCAAGGTCGCAAACAAACAAGCCCTTTCCGCTGGTGAAGACTACAAGGGTGTCGGTGAACCATAGAAAGCATGGATTGTCGTCGATGGGTTTCAAAATCGAACCAGCGGGACCATTGAATCGCAACTTTTCCTTGTTGCATTCCAGTAGATACGGGCCATACCTGGCAATAACAGGATAGTCATTCTTGGTTCCGGCTGGTGTTCCGGGCGCATGATACCAGTCGTCGTCCACGCAAAATGCGGTAAGCTTTCCGTTGTAAGCGATTTGCTTGGCTACAATATCCGATTTCACCTCGTCCGGTAGTTGCCAGTCGCGCCGGTTTATTTTCCAGGCTTGGCCGGCATAACCAACAAAAGCGGAATCAGGGTGGGAAGTGAATTCTTGGATGCGCCCATTGTTGTGCAGCGCAACCAAGCCGCTATAAGCATCCATCAACAGAATCTGGTTGTTGTCGCGGCGCCTGTACATCGATTTGTGTCGGTCTGTCCGCAGGCCCGGACTGTTTTTACGCAGGAATACACGGGTATCAATGCCATCGGTTTGCAGGAGACCGAAGCTGGATGCGAGCCAAAGTTCGCCGTTGGTATCGGCCTGGATACCCAGAATAGAGTTTTGAAGCAGATGCCGGTTGATATTCGATTCAGCCTGAATCAGGTAATGGCGATCAACTACTTGTTGTCCGAAAATGTCTGAAGCACATGCAATCCATAGACATACCGGCCATAATGCAGGCTGAATAAGGCGCCCTGTAATGCAATTCAGGGTATTCAGTAAGAATAGGGTGTTCTTTGGTTTGAATATCCTTCTTTGGGCTTGACTGTTTGCCGTTGAACTGTTTGGATTACACATATTTGAAGCGCTGTAAGGCTTCGGCTTTGCAGCAAGTGAGGGGTTAAATACCGGATTGTGAATCCAATAGGGGGGAGTCCATCCGGGAGCAAAGGCTCGCTGAGAAGCGGGCTTTTTCTTTGTTGGACGAGGCGAGGCAGCGCGTTTTCTTTTGCCACCTGCACCCATAGAACAAGTTATACTTCTGATTTTTGTTATCGGCAGGGCAGTGGTGTGTTTGAACATTCCACTGCCCTGTATCTCAGCCGAGCGTCCCGATCAGGTGCCGCTGTCTCCGCGGCTGAACATGTGAATCAGCCTTTCCTTAATCGGTTTGCTGAGGCTGATCTTATCGCCGTTCTTGAGGATAAGTTCGCCGGTACCGTCAGGGAACTTGCGGATGCTGCGGAAGTATTCCTTATTGACCACGATCGATCGGTTGATCTTTACAAACTTGTTGCGCGGCAGCTGCTTCATGAAATACAACATGGTTTTGCTGGCCTGTATGTCTTCTGAAACGGTTTGCACGGTGCAGTAAGGGCCGTTGGCTAACAACTTGATAATTTCCACGTGCGGAACGAAGAAAAGCCGGTCCTGGCGGTTGATAATCAGGATACCAGGATTCAGCGAGTCTGTTTCTTCTTCCTCGTCTTGTGTAAGCTCTTCCCTTACCCTTTTCATGACCGCGCTGAGGGCCGCAGGTGAAACAGGTTTAACGATATAGTCGAATACTTTGTGGCGAACTGCTTCTATACCGTGCTCAGCGCTGCCGCTTACCAGAATGGTTAAAGCATCGAAATCGGGCAATAGTTCGAGCATATCGAAGCCCGACATGTTCTGCATGTTCACATCCAGAAACACAACGTCGGGCGCATTCTCTGTGAGGTAGGCGATGGCCGGAGATTCTTCGGTGAAGTGGCGGATTTCAGTGAACTCGGGACAGTAATCCCGCACCAGTTTGTCGAGCAACTCTATCGCCAGGATATCGTCGTCAATGATTACTGCTTTCATTTAGTTTTTCTTTTATTTAGATTGGGTGTTTGCGGTTGCAATGTAGGGATTCCCAAGATTAAACATACGCCTTTTGCCTGTGGATCAACTTCACTCCGGTTAATGATTTGAAAGGTGGATTTCGTTCCTGTCTTTTCACTCAAGAGCGCCATACGTTTCCGTGTGTTTCGCAAGCCAAAAGAGCTTTTATCGGAGAATATTTCCGGAAGTCCTTTCCCATTGTCGCAGATATTGACAACCAACAGCCCGTCTTCTTCCTTGAATTGAATGTCGATATGCGGAGACAATGTTAATCCATCACTAAACCCATGAATGATAGCATTCTCCACTCCCGGAAGGCAGATCATGCATGGAACCTGTAGATCAAGATTGGCTTTGAGCTGAATACTGTAGGCGAACTTCGGCCCGAATTGGAGCTTATTCAGTTCGAGGTAACGTTTCAATAATTCAATTTCCTCTTTCAAAGAATGGCTGCCACTTTCATCCAGTTGCAGTATGGAACGCAGGTAGGCCGAATATTCATGTACCAGTTCCATGGCAACTGTTGCATCGTGTTTCACGAGCGAGTGCTGAATACGGTTCAGTATATTGGCAAGGGTATGCGTATTAAGTTTAAATGCCAAGCTGAGCGATTCTTGTTCGCGCTGTTCACCGCGTGCCATCTTCACTTCATCCAGCAACTTGTCGCGTACGATAACCGCATGCCGTAACCGCAATATGTCTCCTGATGTAAAGGCCATGAACTCAATGCTCAATGCCGGCAGCAGCAAATAGTGCACAACCATTTGGGTGTCAATGTGAAATGTCTTAGCAGCGAATTTGCTGCCAAAGGTGAACAATGCCGAAACAAGCAGAATGCCGGCACCCCATAAAAATATATGGATATAAGCAGGCAACGATTTGTTCAATATCCGAATGCGCAAAATAATATACAACATGGCGACACACATTGCGATAATCATCATGCTCATCAGGCAAGTATTCAGGGTTAAATCGATAAGAAACGCAATAAGGCCAAGCCAACACAGAATGCGTAGCAATTGCCATGACACCTTGGATATTCTTCTTTCGTAGAAATGCAAGTCCAGCCCATGGTGCATCAGCCTTGCGTACAACAAAAAGCTCCCAAGCGTGAGACCATTCGTTATAAGGTAATAATGTTGAGCACCAAACTGGCCAGCCTGGAATAGGCCAAGTGCCAGAATACTGTGAATAATGGTGAGGTTAAATAGCAGACGAAGGCCCGATGAGGAAATTCTGAATGTTAAGTAATGAACCAGGCTTACAATGGACATCATAACCATCATGCCCAGCAGCAGGGTCTGAAGGCTTGTCAATTGAAACCAACCGGTGAACAGAAGCATCAGTTCCTTGAAATAATGGTGGGAGTTAATGGCACGCAAGTACTTGCTTTGGTGTATTTCTCTGCACGGAACAGAATTATCTCTTCACAATGGCTGCTCTTTTCGTTTTTTTGTTAGGCTTTTTGCGAGTTTGCCAGGTTTTTACGAAACTAAACGGTTTTTTGATTGAATTGACAAGCTTCGATTTCTTTTTGTTGGTATTTTTACCCAAATAGTACTTTGGGTTATCGAAAGCTTTAGGGGCGTTGCCCGAAAACCCATCGCATCCATCGTTTTCGATTTTAAAAGATTTACAGAATTTTGTTTAAGGGGGCTTTTTTGAACTCTTGCAGGGTTCAGTCGATCCTGATCGATTCGCCGGTTACAAGAAGCGTGAATTCTTGCCCGCGATAGACAATTTGACTCCCTGCCTTCTCGTCGTTCACTGCAAAAACAACGCGCTTTTGTACCTCTTTCGGCCAACTGAAAACCTGCTCCAGTTCATCGCCTTCCATGCAATCTGCTTTGCGGATAATAATTCGGTCCGGAATCCGGAAACGGGCCTGTAACCTGATCCCATCCAAAGATCGATGGAAAGTCACGCAACTTTCCCTGGACTCCATGTATAGCAGTTGCACAAATTCACAAGCCGCCTTTGCGTCAAGACAAAACACGGCAACGTGGAGTGTGCTTGAAACCGAATCTGCATGGCGTGCTAACATGGAATCAATGTTGGTTGTTGAATGGTCTGAATGCTTATCGCCGTAATACGGAGCATTGCATTCGTGAAACTCTGCTAAAAGTGTGATGACTGCGTGTTAAAATTGTTCGATTGACCATAATAATTCCTGTGGAGTATTTAAAATTTATCGAAATTGTACAATACGGGGCGGTAGGCAGCGCACTGTTTCACGCCATAGCTTTGCAACATGTCTGAATTGCTCGATGCCATGATGCGCATCAAGGCTTTCGCCTTTGATATCGACGGCGTGTTGACTTCCGGGTCGGTGCTGGTTACCGAAGAAGGTTATATGCTGCGCAGCGTGCATATCAAAGATGGTTATGCCCTCCAGCATGCCGTAAAATGCGGTTATCCGGTTGCCATTATCTCCGGAGGGAAAAGCGAAGGCATGCGTTCGCGCTTCGCCGGCCTTGGCATCACCGATATCTGGCTCGGCCAGGCGCACAAGACCGATGCCTTCAGCGCCTTCTTGCAAAAACATGGTCTTGATCCGCAAGATGTGCTCTATATGGGCGACGACATGCCCGATTTGCCACTGCTGCAGTTGGCAGGAATAGCTGCCTGTCCGGCCGATGCCGCCACCGATATCCGGTCCGTTTGCGCCTGGATTGCGGCGGCTGCAGGCGGTCAAGGCTGTGCCCGTGAAGTCATTGAGAAAATATTGAAACTGCAACAGACCTGGTGGAATGGCGAAAGCCATCGTTGGTGAACGTTGCCTTTTCTGTCCGATTGTCTATTTTTGACCTGTACCTATGAACGTCAACGTCAGGGAGGAAAACGGCTTCCGTTTTATTGAAGAAGGAGAAGGTGAACCTATCGTTTTGTTGCATGGCCTCTTCGGGGCCCTCAGCAATTGGAACGATGTACTGAACCATTTTAAAGGCCGGTATAAGGTGCTCATTCCCCTTATGCCGATTTATTCCATGCCCATCATCCACCTGGGTGTGAAAGGTCTCGCCGGCTTTATCCACGATTTTATCAGCTGGAAAGGCTACGACAAAGTAACCCTCCTGGGCAATAGCCTGGGTGGTCATGTTGCGCTGGTCTATGTTACCCTGCATCCTGAAAAAGTCAAAGCCATGATCCTTACCGGAAGCTCCGGGCTGTACGAAAAGGCATTTGGGGATACCTTCCCCAAGCGTGGCGACCGCGAATACATCCGACAGAAAGTTTCGCTTACTTTCTTTGATCCGGCAGTTGCGACCGATGAATTGGTGGATGAAGTGCTCGAAACCACCAGCGACCGCGCCAAGGTATTGCGCATCCTGACCATGGCCAAAAGCGCCATTCGACACAATATGCGGAAGGATATTCCAAACATTCAGTGCCCGGTTTGCCTCATCTGGGGCAAACAGGATGGCATCACACCGCCAAACGTAGCCGAGGAGTTTCACGAACTGCTGCCCGACAGCGAATTGCACTGGATCGATCAATGTGCCCACGCGCCGATGATGGAGAAGCCGCTGGAATTCAATATGCTCCTCGATGGTTTTCTGATGCGCCTGCATGAACGGGGTATCCTCGCATGAACGCAGGTGAACTGATATCGCCAACCTTGTCGGCCCTGCGCCGCACCGATACCGTGGAAGCGGCACTTGAACTGATGAATTCGCTCGGGGTTGGAGAACTGGCCGTCACCGAACAGCAACAATTGCTCGGGTATGCTCCGGCAGCGAAAATCTGGGCGGAAGACCCTGATGCCACCCTCAACCAGGTGCTCGAATTTCCGCTCTATCCGCTGCAGGCGCGCGCAGACCAGCACCTCTACGAGATCGTGCCCATGTTCGCCGCGCTGCAGTCTACCGTACTCGCCGTTTGCGCCGCCGACGGCCGCTACCTGGGTATGATTGACCTGCGTCAGCTCAATGCACTCATCGGAAGCACGCTTACATATAAAGGCGTTGGTGCTATCATCGAGCTGGAGTTGGCTCCCCGCGATTTTTCACCCGCTGAATTGATGCGATTGGTGGAGTTGAACGGCGCCAAAGTAGTGGGAATGGTGGTGAACGACAGCAACGACGACCAATTGCTCGTGCACCTGAAACTGAATACCACCGTCCTCAAAGCCATCCTCGCAACCTTTGAGCGCTACGGATATCAAGTAGTCGCAGCCCACCTGCGCGAAGACACTACCCAGGGCGACGACGAGCGCTTTCGTTCGTACCTGAAATTCCTGGACATCTGAAACAGCTGCTCCTTATCGGCTGTCTACTCTGTTTCGCTCCAGCGCTCTTTGGGCAAGACAGTCTTCCGGTCAACCATATTCACATCCGCGGCAACCGCATCACCAAGAGTCCGGTTATTCTGCGCGAACTGACGCTGCAGCCCGGCATGCGATTCGATTCTGCAAGACTTGCTGCCACCATTGCAGAAAGCCGCAACCGCCTGATCAATCTCGGCATCTTTAATGAAGTTAACCTGTCGCATCGCCTGGATACCCTGCACGTTGACATCCGCGACCGTCTGCCGGTTTTTGGATACCCACGATTTGCCCTCGCCGACCGCAACTTCCGGCAATGGTGGGAAACCCGCGATTTCTCCCGGACTGTTTACGGTATCTGGGGCTTGTGGCGCAATGTAGGAGGCTGGAATCACCGCCTTACGTTGCAGCTACTCCACGGCTATACCGAATGGGCTGACCTCAGTTACCGCGTGCCTTTCCGCCGGCAAGACAAAAGCTGGTCGTGGACAGCCCGCGCACAGTTCACGGCCAACCACGAAGTGTGGTACAAAACCGAGAACAACCGCCTGCAATTTCTCAATGTAGACCGCAACTGGGGTCAGGTGCAATGGAACGGCGGTCTGACCCTGGCATACCGCCCGACGTTTTATACCTGGCTGGAAGCAGAACCGGCCTGGCAACATTTTCGGGTTTCGGATACCGTTGTTTCCAACGGCGGCAATCCGCGCTATTTGCAAAATGGCAATACCCGCCAGAATGCGTCGTGGCTGGCGCTGCGCCTGGTACGCGACAAGCGCATCCGCCGCGATTACCCTGTTAACGGCAGTTTGCTGCGCCTGGAATTGCGGCCGATGCGGATCAGTACTCCGGCTTCTGAAGCAACTGCCCATCTGTGGCTTTCCGCCCGCTATTCCGTTTATAAACCCCTGGCCGGCGGCGTCTGGGCCTTCGGGGCTTACAGCCGTTATGCAACCGGTGCTCTGCCTTATACCTATGGACGGGTTATGGGCTACGGATCCGACTATGTGCGCGGCTACGAAGCTTATGTAGCCGATGGCAATGGATATGCGCTTTTCAAAACCGCCTGGCGCTATCCCTTGTGGTTCGATCACCATGTGCGTCCGGAGAAAATCGTTCCCAATAAATTGTTGCGCGATGTGCCGGTCAGTGTCTGGCTGAACGTTTTCGCCGATGCGGGTCGCGTGGTGCAACCCACCTTGATGCCCGGAAATGAAATGGCCCGGAACTGGATGCATGGCCTGGGCCTGGGTCTCGATGTCTTGGCCTTTTACGACCGGATGGTTAGATTTGAAGTGAGTCTGGGTGCCTGGAACAAACCTTCCGGCAACCTCAGTTTTATCAACGCTTTCTGAAGCACTTAATGTTATCCTATTGAAACTCGCCCTATACGCCAAAACCTTTCACCAGCCACAGCACCTTGAAGCATTTGTAAAGGTGGCCACTGCTGCCAAAGCGCTCGGTTGCAGGCTTTTTGCCCCGGGCAGCATGGAACAAAGTCTGGCCGCCATGAGCCGTTACGGTCTCGATTTTGAACTCTTTGAGCATGCCGATGCCGACCATAAACCATTCGATATGCTCTTGAGCATCGGTGGCGACGGAACCATTCTCGATACCGTTTCATTGGTGCGCGATTCCGGTATTCCGGTTTTGGGTATCAATACCGGCCGTCTGGGTTTTCTCGCAGCGCTCGGCGATGACGACGTGCAGAGTTCGCTCGAAGGCCTGATGAAAGGCAATTACAGCATCGACGAGCGGGTATTGCTCCAATGCGAATCGTCTGAACCGCTTTTTGACTACAATGTCGGGCTGAACGACTTCGTGCTCCACAAGCGCGAAAGCAGCAGCATGATCGTAATCAATGCGTACCTCAACGGCGAATTCATGAATACCTATTGGGCCGACGGACTGATCATCTCCACGCCTACAGGCTCTACCGGTTACAGCCTGGCTTGTGGTGGCCCGATCATTTTCCCGCGCTCCGGCAACTTCGTCATCACACCCATAGCCCCGCATAACCTAAACGTAAGGCCGGTGGTGGTGCGGGATGAATATGTCATCTCCTTCGAGCTTGAAGGCCGCGCCAGCAGCTACATGGCCAGCCTTGATGCGCGCAGCATTGCCATCCCGCCCGGCATGCAGATTGCCATCCGCAAGGCCGATCATCGCTTCCGGCTCGTCCGCCCCGAAGGCCACAATTTCCTGGACACCCTGCGCAGCAAGCTGAACTGGGGGCTGGACAGGAGGAATTGAGATTAGCTGCGCTTATAACATGAGCGACAGATTTGCGGCATCTGTTGCGCTGAAAGTAGTTAAGACCTGCCTGTCGTAGCGATGCGGAATATTGGCTGTTGCATCGCCATGACTCAGAATCCGGTCTAGTTCCAACCTGAAGTTGAACCCTGAAAGCGTTTCCGGCGTAAAGGCAATCGGACTGTTAAACAAGACCAACACGCGGCTTGAATCCGGCTTCCAGATAATATTGGATGCCAGGATCGAGGATTGCGTGGCGCTCAATAACCGCAGGACACGATTGATGCGGAATCGGCCCAGTTGGGTGCTTCGCCCATGCCTGGTGATGGCGGGAGTAGCGGCGTCCATGTAGTCGGCAAAGTGAATCCACAGACCCAACAGACGGTTGCTGCCGCTTTCCTTTATCAATTGAGGTTGTGCTGTGGCAGGCGGTGGCAACAGCAATAGTTCCGGTTGTACGGCATCCATCAGGTTCCGGAATCGGAGTTCTGCATTGGACTGTTGTTGTGCCAGGCGGCCGCGTACGGCATCGATGGCTTCAGTACCTGTCAAGCCCCCGGGCTGTTTTGCTTCCTTGAATTCTGCGTCTTTTTCAATTTCCCACAAATCCTGCTCAAGTATCCGGTAATCCCGGAAGCCGTTCATGGCATCGGTGATCAGGGTCGAAGCAGGTATGCGCCCCTCGGTCAGCTGCATTTTTAAAGGTGCAGCGCAAAGTTCCGCCAGGTTTCTGTTGCGGTTTGCTGTGAATGGGATTTCTATGGATGCGGCTCTGCGCAGGCTGATATTGCTGATAGTATAACCTTGGTTCTGGGTTATACTGATAATCCCCGCGCCTCCCGACCATCCTTTGATGCGGTCTGGCAGCAGGGGCGGGATTTTTAGCATCCAGTTGTTGCTGCTCAGCACTTGCAATACTTCGGTTCTGGTAACGGTAACAGCGTTGGTGCCTACCGTTTTGATTCTTCCGCGCATCGCCAGCCGTTCACCGCTGAAAATATCTACATTGGCATTGAGGGCCCAGCCTTCCGGAACCAAAACGGTGCTTGCCGTCGTGCTTCCGAGGATCGTAAAGGCGAAATCGCCGAGTGCACTGGTAAGTTGATTGCTGCTGAACAACTTCCCGCAGCACAAATCCAATAACCAAATGCGTGTGTAGTTCACATGCAGTTCCAGCCGTCCGGCAAAGCAAATTACCCGGATGCGGTTTTTTTGGTCAGCGCCTGTCTTGAACAAGTCGAACTGCAGATTCGAGCTCAGGGTTCGGCGGAATGTTGTCGCGCCATTTTCGATCAGGCGCAGTTCGGAGCCATTGAGCGTGGTCTTGGTTACATTGGCGGCTGTTGCTACTGTGTTCCAGCGCAGGATCAGCTCCAGCCGGTTATTGCCGCTCTCCAGCAGGCGGATGGTAAAGTAGTTCGGGCCAAAACTCTTCGGAACAAAGTCAAATGCCAGGTCTATATCGCTGAGATCCTGCCGCTTCGACGATACCATCAAGTCGGGTTTGTTCCCGCCAATTTCCAATCCGGTGTGCCGGTTTGGGCCCAATCCGGTACCGATGTTTATGCCGTCTGAGCAATTGAAACGGTGGCGTACTTCGTCGACACTGCCTGAGCCGGTAGCTGCCAATTCTTCCCCACCTGAGCCACCGCCAACCAGCAGTGTATATGCTTTTCCGGGTTCCATTCCCACCCGTTGCGTCTGGATATCCAGCGACATATCCCGCGGCAATCCAAGGCTTTTTCCACGCCGCTGTAATTCAGCCTCCCAATTGGCCTCATCAGGAAAGAAGGTAGTATTGCTCTGCAATGAAAAGCTGCAGGGCAGATGCCAACTTTCGCCGTCTTTGCCCCGCAGCGCCGTTGACAGGCCGTATTCCGGTGCGCCAATTCCGTTGTGTAAAAGCTGAATGTAATTGCGTTTGAAGCGCAAGGTAGACCGTGTATTATTCAAAACACCCATGCTGCCTTTTTCAGGATATGAATGCTTCACGTATGCCTCGAGGTTTGCTGGCGGTCCTTCCGTTTGAAAATAAGCTACCTGGGTATAGTTTTCTTCCTTCGTCTCTGTAGTCCCGCTCAGACCCAGCGCCTGCTTGTACAACAAATAGAGCTTGCGGTTGCTGTAGACACGTGCGCGCTGCCTGGTTGTGATTTCAATTTTGTAATAGCTGCCAGGCTTCAAGTTGCGGGTCGTTTCCGGTGAAACAGGTAACGCAATGTTGGCGTAACCCGGGTTGATTACCGGCTGGATATCGTCGTAAACCGGACAGACACGGGCTATTTCAATGAACGAGGCCCGTAGCGTGATCTGTTGAAACGGCTGTGTGGAGGCCAGGCTGAAAACCGTTCCTTCGGCATTTTGTGCCTTTATGCCGGGCGTGGTGGCAAAGCAGAGATAGTGAAAGTCAGGGTTGGCAAGGCCGGGTTGGCTTCCCTTGGGATAATTGCCCTTGTCGTCAGGTGCCGGTATTTGGCAAAAATCGGCGTCGAGGAATGCTGCACTGCTGCACAAGGTCAAATCGATGCGTTTGACCGGCCGATCGAATGCGAGGGTGATGGTTTCCGTGCCGCGCAAGCATGCATCGCGCACCTCAAATCGTTGCGGGGAGTAAACGTGCATGCCTGCATACGACCAACCGGACCCACCGATAAAACTCAGCGGGGTTTCCGTATTAAATGCAATGCAAGGGTCTTCTGCTGCAGGCAGCAATGGTCCGAATAAAAAGTTACTGTGTTCATTCAATTGGCGGCGGCTCAAGTGTTCTGCTTTGGCGGCCGTTGAACCGAATAATCCACCCAGGGTTTCCATGCTGTGCATCGTCATGGCAACCGGATTGGGTGTGTGAAGCTGTAACTTTTTATACGGTGGTCTGCCGGCCATCGCAGGGTCACTTTCCAGCAGCCATGACCCGATCAATTGCCTGGGGGTGCCGGCCGAACTGAATTCAAGTGTCCAGGCTGTGGTTTGGAATGGTCTTGACTTGGGTTTCGAGAAAACCTGGATGCTGACGATTTCCGGGTTGACATCTACTTCTCCGATCCGGTACACTTGGTTTGCTCCCGGGTGACGCAGAAAATGCGCATCATTGAAACCGGTAGCATGGTTCATGTCGCGGCTGAAACTAAGCACCGGGAAACTGTCCATCTCGGCGGTCGGTGAGAACTGCGCAATGGGAGCTTCCACAGCGGCATTGGTGATTTCTGCCAAACGGCGGACAGCAGCTGTTGGCGCATGGGTGCGGAAACGATTGACCAGGCTTACTTCAGCCAGCGGCGATTCCAGGGTGATCCGCTGTACACTGGGCAAGGTGTATTGGAAGTTGTGTTCAAAAGCAAAGTCGGGCAAGCCATCGGGCAGGTTGAGTTGGGCCCTGAAATCGGCCGACATGGAAAATGGCTGCGGACCGGAGGCTTTCATGTCGGCCTCCATGATTACGGATGCTTCCAATCCCAGCGCACTGATGCCAAGCTCACCATCGATTTCAAGGGAGCCACTGAACTGGTCTGGCATCATCGAGATTTCTCCCTTGCCGTCGATCGACAAACGGGCTTTTATATCGATGCCGATATCCTGCCCCAGCACATTGACCTTGGGCGATGGAATCGGTGGTTCAACCACTGTGGATGCTCCCATCCGTGTACGCAATCCGCCGTTCTCATTCATGTCGAACATCAGATACGCATCGGCGCGGACAACGTTCAGCAGATTGGCCTTGATGCGGCGGCTCTTCGGTTCGTCAATGCCCAGGAAGATATGCCAGTTGGTGATGTCTTTGAAATCGAAGAAAGCTTCCAGTTCGCCCGATGCATCAAGGGTTTTGGCAATGATTTCGGCCTGGGCTTCGATATTGAACTGCGCAATTTGTTCCTTGCCGTCAAAAATGGCCAGGGCACGCAGGGGTGGTTCTTTGGGGTTTGAAGCGGGCAGACCTTCCAGCAACAACGCCCGTCCTTCGAGGATCAGGATGGGGCCGGGAACAGCCAGCACCAGCAAGCCGCGGGTGCCTTTCACAAAGCCGTCGGCCGAGGTGATGGTGACGCCGATTCCCAAAGCGAAAGCATTGCGCGCATCGCGCCATTTGTTGGTCTGATGGGCGCCCGGAATCGGTCCGCGCTTGTACCAGTCGGCATACCAATTCTGGTCCGGATTGCGGTCCGGTTCCACATTGATACCCAGCATGCCCAATGCGCCTTTCAATGCCAGACCCGATTGCCCCAGCGGAATACCGGCGGCCAGCTCGAACCCGAAATAGGTCATGAAGAAGGCATATGCGGGCATTTCGAAGTTCATGCCCACCAACAAGCCTGCCTCTGCCTTGAAGCCTGCGGTCGGCACATCCAATACCATGTCGCCACCAAAACCGACCTTGTTGGGTTCCTTGATCAGGCGTGCGCTTCCTTTGATGCTGAGTGTTTTGGGGATTTCGAAATCCACATTGACGCCTGAGAACTGCACCTGTATTTTCTTCAGTTCATTGATAACCGTTGCTGCATTACCCAGGTCGAGGGTTTCCGGCCACTTGAATTTGCATTCTTCTACATCGCCCTTGATGGGAAGGAAGTCGATCAGTTTCATGCCGCCCGAAAAGCCGAACCACATTTGATCGCCTTCCATGCCGAAGCCGACTTTCTTGATTTCGCCTGAGAAGCCGTAGAAATCAAGCGCTGCCGTTCCCTGCATATCCATCCAGGCTTCCTTGATGCTCAGCTTGCCTTTGCTGTCAACGAAGAGGTCTTTCACATCCAGCTTGGGCCATTTCATGCCTTCGGCTGCGAAGAGCAGGGGTTCGAGGGCGCCGGAGAGGCCGAATTTGGGGTTGTCGCCCTGTGTTTGAATGTCAAGGGATTTAAGCGTTAACTTAATAAGCCCTTCTTTTTTTATTTCCAGCCCTTCATTCAGCGCTTCAATGCGGATATTCGCTTTGAAGTCTTTGTCAAAAGAAACGGAGATGTCGACCGGTGTATTGAAATAAGGGATGAACATTTTTCCCTTGCCTCCGGCTTTGGTGATTTTGTTTTTCTCAACAGTAATTTCAATGTATTCCAGTCCTGCATTCAGGCCAAAGAAATCTGCGTCCTGATTCACCGTTCCAGTATACCTGATGTGTTTTGTTCCTGCGGCTGGTGTAGCCGTAAAGTGTAATGGCCACTGGGCTTTGAAGGTTCCGGTTACACCATTTTTATCGATAAGTAAATCTCTCGCGCCAATTTTTGGAAGCAATGAAAATAAAGCTGCGTTGATACCCAGCGTCCCTTCTTCTTTTCCGGTTGGGGGAATGATGCTTGCTGAAGAAGCACTAAAACTCAGGTTGTTGATATCAGGGCTAATGCTCGGATTTTCAACTTCCACCACAAAACCGGTATCGCCAATGAAGAATGGATCAAGTTCAAATGAAACAGGGCTTCGTTGACCGGTAGTTTCAAAGTTAATATCCGAAAAAAGACCAAACTCCAGGTTCTGGTTTATGCTAATAGAACTTTTGATAAGCACCTTGAATAATTCGTCGTTATTTACCTTGACATAGGTACCGAGGTTATTATCCTTTACTGCTTTTTTTATGAGGGTAGATTGAAACAGTATTTCTATAGGGAAATCATGAAGCGCTATATCAAGTGTACGTCTGCCGGTTTTGATGGTTACCGGATAAATTTCAAGCGTGTCAGTTTCAGCCGGTGTACCGATTTGAATCGTTGCCAATGAGGCAATACTTACAGGAGATAGCCTTATCAAATCTTCACATCCAATTACGCAGAACAAGGCGATATGGTCATCGTGTTCATAGTATTCTATATGGAGCAGGTGGAATTTGCTAAGAAATTCTCGGAGCCCTTCAGGTAGCAAGCCAGGGTTTACCTCGCGCAAGCTGAATGCAGGCTCGGGTATGGAATTCAGAACTGCTTCCTCGAGCAGATGGTTCTCTGTGAAATTAAATCGCTGGAGTGACTCAAATAAATCAAACCCCTTCAGAAAATTTTCCGTGAATGTTGTCATTGTGTTTTTCTTACGAATCCATGCCCAAATTCCAAATCAACGGAAACGCCGGTAATACCTACATCCCTGCTTCTAAGGATTGTTGCCGAAAAGAAATTATTGTTATCTAGTAGCATCATAGATCCGGATTCCGCTGCCGCAACAGCAGAAACACCTCCCATGATTTCGAATATATGAAAAGGAAGAATTTCATCAAATGTGAGTGCCGTATCCGTTATAAATTCACCTCCCGAGAAAGCGTTTTCGGGCAATTCAAGACCGGCTGACCAACCGGAATTTGAAAGTGCATTTGCTATGGTTCGCATATTATCCGGAGTATTTGGCACCTGCCATGGGAATAAGCCATTAAATGTTGTTTTTAGTTCCTCTAATTTTTTTGTAAACTTTTTTATATATCTAAATCTTTCCAGACTTTTGGTAAGTGCGCTTACTCCACGTCCAAGTGCACCGGTTATTTTACTCATTGGAAGACCAACTGCAAATGAATAATAAGTAACATTTCTGTCTGCAATTGATGTGCTAAATGATTCGTCCATCATTTCCAGTTTCCCCAAGGTGACTTTTGCGCCAATAGCGCCTCTTGCATCGTCGTCTAATCCTGTACCTGAGGAGAAGTTAAATCCGATTTTCCAATATCTGCTCCTTAATTGTCCATCTGCTTCTGGTGTTGATGATAAGTCCATTTGAACCAGATAGGCGATTTCCACACGTCGATCACCTGGTGTATCAGCCTCTGTTGTATTTCGGCGTTCTCCAAAACTTTGTAGAATATGTGTGTTCAGTTGTGAAAATGCATCCGCATTCAAAGCCGTTTGATGATGCTTGTATTTTACTTTTTTGGGTTGCCCAGCTTCAAACAACAATGTGTCAATATGTGCCTTGGTGCGCAATGCCCGCGCCCGACTTAGATCGTCGTTGTATTTGACAGATCCCGGGCTGCTTGCATAGCCTGTAATGCTGGTGATTACAAGCTTCACGCACTTCTGGTCAGACTCCATTGCATTCAGGAATGCTGAAAGACTGTCTCTGTGAGATTCACCAAGTTCAGCCTGATCAAACGCAATTCCTGATAAAGTAATGATGTAATGATTGATGTATCCGTTTTCAAAGCTGACATTTGACTTGCTTTGATCCAATCTCCTTTGAAATCTAGCTTCGTCCAATGTAGATACCGTATTTGACTCTGTTGCCATTGACAAGGTGTTTAATTAAGTAGAATGGGTTTTGAGGTGATGCTTTGTTCGCTCATGAACTGAACTGAAATCGACGTGTTTTGGTTGCCTGTACCTTCGTCCAGTACCAGTATGGAGGACTGGTTTGCCGATGTTGATGGCAAGGTTTGCCATCCCTTGAAACCTGGTGCTACGTCGTTTATGCGTGTTGTTATGAGGTTGCTTTCATTACCTGTCACTCGATAAACCCGAACCTGTAAGCCTGGCCGGTTTACGGGTGGCAGGTTGATTTGCCTTTTGCCATTGCTGTTTACTCCCAAAGTGATTCCGCTGATATCGGGAGCTGCAAGGTTGACCAAGGAGATTTCTCTGGTCGTAAATCGAGCCGACGGTAGCTGTAAGGTGCCGATCGTTTTGATAAATCGTGCTTCGTATATGTAAGCGGTGTTAAGCGCTGCTGTTTCATCAAGGAAGCTTAAAAAGCCATTTTCTTGCTGCGCAATAACGCCATTGACCTCTATTGAATAACGATCAAATGAATGTTGATTCTCTTTAAATGAAACACCCGTAATCCGGATAGTTGTGTTGTTCACTGTTATAAAGTCAATGTTGTAGGTATCTGCCCCTATCAGTTCCGAAGTGGCGTTGGCCTGGTTTGGCAGGCGGCGCAGAACGACTCGTTGCTTTGCGAAGGCTATAAGAGCCGGTCCAGTTTGGCCGCTGGTTGTTATACGAAAGAATGCCACATCGCTGTTAGCAATGTTCAGACTCTTTCCATTGGTAAAAAATGGTTTAGGGGAAACAGCTGTATTGGACAGTTCAAATCGCCCGAGTTTAATGGCTAATGGGCTTCCGTTGGTACGCCGTTGTATCTCAATATGCGTAATTCCAGGGTCTTCGGAGGTCTTCCAGATGAGTAAGCTTTTGTTCTTCAGATTGGCTACTGAAAATGAATGAACTTCCTCCGGCGCCCGCATATCCAACTGCAGCACCGCACCTCCGGCCGGCGACCATGGCCCGCGATTCTCAGCCGCATCCACCACACGCACCTTGTAGAAGAAACGATCCGTGCCGCTGGCTGGCATGCGGTCCGTGTAACCGGGCGTATTCAGGGACGTACTGTGCAATAAGGCAAACGCCTGCTCCATAATGGTCCTGG
Source organism: Flavobacteriales bacterium (assembly GCA_947463435.1). Lineage (GTDB taxonomy): Bacteria > Bacteroidota > Bacteroidia > NS11-12g > UBA955 > REEB481. The sequence goes on from CANHTS010000004.1 coordinate 35,403, forward strand.
CTTCCGGTGTATTGCTGATGTCGGCCAGACGGCGCAATTTGGCTGAATCCCTGTGGATGAGATGATAGGGCGGATCGCGATCCAACTGCATGGTTGAGCCGGAGGGCGCAGTGAATGGCTGCGTTTTGCACCGCACTACCACCAGGCAGGTGGAGAGATTGTCGGTTGCTGCCTCGGCCTGAAGTATCTGGTAAATAGCATTGCCTTGTACGAGGCGACCGCCCACAAGGTTATTCAGGTTGTTGGTGGATAAGCGCAGTCTGTGGGTTCCGGCAGGCGCATTGTTTAACCCACTGAGGGTAGAGAAGGCTACCTGTGTTGGCGGATTCGCGGGCAGGTCATTGAACAAGGTTTCCAGGTTGAAGGCTGTTGGGTTCAAATACCACAAAGTGCGGTGCTGGTTGATGATCGCACTTCCCGAGGCCCGCGCGATTTCATACCGCATACCTGTGCCGGCATTGTCCCATTCCAGGCAAACCATGGCGTGATTGCTTTGGTCTGGTAAAGGTGCTTGCTGGTCTGTTCCCTGCGCCGTTCCGCAGAAGCGGGGCATAGGGCCGGGTGCAGCCGGCCTGGGCCGCAATTGCGTCACCTGCATGGCTTTCGACATGCGGCCGGCATTGTCTTTTTGATCGCGTGAACGCAGGGCAAAATAGGTATCCAATTTGCCTGCGGTGCCGGGTACAGTGCCGCCAACCAATGCGCTGATGTCGATCTCGTTCAACGGGAAGAAGCGCGCCTTTTGATTGGGTACAAGCTCCAGAATCTCTTTTGGACACTGTACCAGTGCTTCGTAATTGCCGTTGCCAAGGGCATAAACATCGCTCAGCAATTCCATCGACAGGGGCAGCAAGTCGCTGTTGAACGCAGTGGGAGATGTATTGGGTGCGGCACGGAGATACCTTCCCCATACAAACATTTCACCTCCGTTTATGCTGTTGGAGGTATTTGGATTGGCGGCATTGCTCATCAACAAGCGCATCATGCCCTGTACCGGATTGGCGTTTTCTGCTATGCCTGCTTCGAGGTTTACCTGCGGCAGAACCGGAAAGAAGCGCAGCTGGCTGTTTACTGTGAGCGCGGAAGATGCCGTAACCCAAATGCGCGTACAATGCAGCTGGGTTTCCGGTTTGTTGTTGAGCAGGGCAATCTGCGACGCTGTAATGACCGATCCCGAGAACTGCTCCAGCACCGGAGTCGTTAGCGATAAGTCGGTTCCTGCAAGGGAGCCTTTGAAGATGCCAGGTGCCAGCAAAGGCCGGTCGAGGTATAATTCTACGAGGTTCTGCTGGTTGAGTTTTCTTCCGGTAATGCGGTCAACAGCCATTTCAGGCGTAATGACCCTGCGGTGCAAAATGCGGCAGGTAAAAGCTGCATCCGCGTTGCCCAGTGTTCCGGGCCGATTGTATCCACGCGATGATGTAAGCCGGAACCCCAGTGGTGAATTGAAGGACTGGCTTGAACGGGCATTCCCCCAGAAAGATGGATCATCAGAAGCCGCTTCCATGCGCAAGGCGCCTGATGCAGGCAATTCCAGCCCCGGATGGCCGGTCTGAATCCTGATCAGAACTGTATTGTCAGTGTGCAACCGCAGCTGGAAATTGTTGAACGATAGGCGGCGGGAGGGTGGAAGCGGTTTGCTGTCCGCTCCATGGGTAAGCCGGATGGTGCCGGTTTGCGGCAAGCCGCTGAGGGTGTTCAAACCCTTGCACTGCAAGGTGTAAATGCGGTTGCCATTGCTTTCTGTAACAAATGTTCTGCCGCCAACCTGCAGTAATTCAAACTTGTGGCTGTCTCCCCGGCCCAGTGCGGTTGAACTGTGCAAATCAAACTGCTTGATGTCGGGGGCTGCAAGGTATTCTGAACCGCCGAACATGAATTGCAGGAAAGTCTTTCCGTCGCGTTGTGTCGTATTCAGCCTGCGTGGCGGGGGCGGTGCGATGGTGTCGGAAACCGTGATGCTGCCGGAATTTACCGGGTTCTGCAAAACGCCAAAAAGATCGATCCCTTGTGCGCTGTAAGATGTTGGTGTATCAGGCGGCAGTCCGTAATCTGAATAAACCGGTTTGATGCCGGCCATCGCCTCTTCCGAAGGGAAGATCGGTCGCTTGTCGCCAAGGATCGTATTCTCAGTGCCGCTTATCCGGGTAAGTAGCAATAATATGCTGTCGTTCAGGTCTGCCGCGTTGGGTGTTTTGGTGAGGGAAATGCGGGCCGTTGCACGACCGACGAACTGATCGGCCGGAATGCTGTTACTCGCCAGAATCTGTGGTTCCGGAGCAGCACTCTCGCGGGTAAGGATGCCCGGATTCTCGATGGCGCCAAAACGGTAACGGGTATTGTTGTTATCCGAGACCTTGGCCTGTACCGAGTCGAGCACACCTGATAAAATGGTTCCGCCGCTGTAATGCGCTTCTACCTTGTAGGCGTAAAAAGTGCCTTCAGCAGCCTTCAGGTCTACAAAATACAGCTGCAACAACCGGGCAATGTTGGGGTCAGTAGCTGCCCAAAGCAGCCATTGCAATGGATAAAACTTCGGCTGGTTTACATTGATTCCGGTGAGCAACTCAAGATCGTGGTAAGGCTTAGTCAGATCTACAAAAACACTCTGACTTCCTGCGGGAAGAATTTCCTTCTGCTTCAAGGCTTCCAGTAGTTTTCTGTAGTTGCCGGATAAGCCGCTCAATTTTGTACGGTATGCGCTGCCGCCGTTGTTGTAATAATTGCGGTAGTTCGCCAACTCGCTGATATGTAAACTGAAATCGGGGAGTGCCAGGTTAGACGTATTGTATACCAGCAAATCTTTGTCTGATATCCGTTCCCAAGTGTCTGAAATCATATTGCTCGTTTCGGCGCAGGTGATTTCCGTAATCTTATCAAATACCAACTCAATACCCACCCGCGTGATGCCTTCATGGAACAAACTGATTTGTTTCACACCGGCCGGGTGTATCATTTCGATCAACTGGCCACTGTCGCTGTAAGCATGCACACGCACGGGTTTCGCGTTCTCGAGATTGATCAGGAATCTGCGTACCGGACGTTCGAGCAAAAACTGCATGTAACGGCCCGGACTTTGGTTCCCCGGCACAAAACAATCCGATGTAAACTGCAACCTGCCCTGAATA
>CANHTS010000005.1 GCA_947463435.1 Flavobacteriales bacterium
CACGAACAAAGCCCCGATATCAATCAGGGTGTGGAACGCCGCAAGAAAGAAGATCAAGGCGCCGGCGACCAGGGCATGATGTTCGGTTACGCAACCAACGAAACCGATAACTACATGCCGCTGCCACTCAGTCTGGCGCACCTGCTGCTGGAAGAATTGGCCAATATCCGCCGCGAAGGCAAGAAAATGAAATACCTGCGCCCTGACTCTAAAAGTCAGGTGACCATCGAGTATTCAGACCATCACAAACCGATGCGCATAGACGCCATCGTTATCAGCACCCAACACGACGATTGGGTGAAGCCGAAATCAGGCAAAGCTGCAGATATTAAGAAGGCCGATGATGAAATGCTCGACCAGATCAATAAGGATGTGAAGGAAGTGCTCATCCCACGTGTGATGAAGCTCCTCCCCAAGCGTTTGCACAAACTGTTCGACAGCCAAATCAAATACCATATCAACCCGACCGGTAAATTCGTTATCGGTGGCCCACATGGTGATACCGGTCTCACCGGACGCAAAATCATCGTAGACACTTATGGTGGTCGCGGTGCACACGGTGGAGGCGCTTTCAGCGGAAAAGATCCGAGCAAAGTTGACCGCTCTGCAGCTTATGCAACCCGCCACATTGCCAAGAACCTGGTAGCAGCCGGCGTTTGTGACGAATGCCTTGTACAGGTGAGCTATGCCATCGGTGTGGCAGACCCTATCGGCCTTTACGTGAACACCTACGGCACCTCGAAGGTGAAGCTGAGCGACGGTGAAATCGCTGATAAAATCCTGAAAATGAAGGAACTCAGCCTGCGCCCTTACGAAATCGAAACCCGCTTCAACCTGCGCACGCCTATTTACCTCGAGACCGCTGCTTACGGTCACATGGGGCGCAAATGCGAAGAAAAAACCAAGGTCTTCAACCAAGGCAAGGCAAACGAAAAAACCGTAAAGGTGAAGCTGTTTCCCTGGGAAGAAGAGAATGCTGTTCCTGCCATCAAGAAGGCTTTCAAGCTATCCTGAATAAACACAAATCCCCTCCTCTCGCGCATTGACGACCTTCTACCCCGTCGGCCGCAATGGATGAATAAACCAACAAAAAAGAAAAAACATGTGCGGAATTGTTGCCTATATCGGACCGGGTGAAGCTTACCCGGTGTTGATCAAAGGGCTTAAACGACTCGAATATCGCGGCTACGACAGTGCAGGCATCGCGCTGATGAATGGCACGATGAACATCTATAAGCAACAAGGAAAGGTTGCTGACCTGGAAAATTACCTGACCGACAAACCGGTAAACGGTAACATTGGCATGGGTCATACCCGCTGGGCAACCCACGGTGTTCCCAACAATGTGAACGCACATCCGCACCTCTCGCAAAGCGGGGATCTTGCTGTGATACATAACGGTATCATCGAGAACTATGCTACGCTGAAAGAAGGAATGGTTCTTCGCGGCCATACGTTTGAAAGCGATACTGATACCGAAGTGCTCATCCATCTGATCGAAGACGTGATGCAGCATACCAACCTTTCGCTCCAGGATGCTGTTCGCGCTGCGTTGAAACAGGTAGTAGGCGCTTACGCTATTGTTATCATGTCGAAAAACCATCCCGAGCACCTGATTGCAGCACGAAAAGGCAGTCCGCTTGTGGTGGGAATTGGCAATAGCAAAGGCGAGTATTATCTCGCCAGCGACGCCACGCCGATTATTGAATACACCCGTCAGGTAATCTATCTCAACGATGGGGAAATAGCCGTCATCGAGAACAGTGAGCTGACGGTTAAGAACATCGAAAACCAGATCCAGGTTCCGTATATCCATGAACTGGAAATGAACCTTGAACAGCTGGAAAAAGGCGGTTATCCGCACTTCATGCTGAAGGAAATCTACGAGCAGCCCAAGTCGATTCTCGATAGCTTCCGTGGCCGTATCGACCCTGCCACAGGAGAGATCCATATGCGCAGCATTTACGAGTACGAAGAGAAGCTGCGCAATATCAAGCGCCTCATGCTCATCGGTTGCGGTACCAGCTGGCACGCAGGATTGGTCGGTGAATACCTCTTCGAAGAATACGCGCGTATACCGGTTGAAGTTGAATATGCGAGCGAATTTCGCTACCGCGATCCCGTGATCTACGGCGACGACCTGATCATCGCCATCAGCCAGTCAGGCGAAACAGCCGATACACTCGCAGCCATGGAGCTTGCGAAACAAAAAGGTGCAACTGTTTTTGGCGTGTGCAATGTGGTTGGATCCAGTATTCCACGCCTCAGCCACGCCGGAGCCTACACCCATGCAGGCCCTGAAATAGGCGTGGCTTCCACCAAGGCTTTCACAGCTCAGGTAACGGTCCTGGCCCTTATGGCAATTGCTGTGGCCAAGATCAAAGGCACCATGCGCAACGACCGCATCCGTCAGCTTATGCTTGAATTGGAAAGTATTCCGGCGAAAGTGGAAAAGGCACTCTTGTTGAACGACCAGATTCTGGAAATCTCTGAACGCTTCAAAGATGCCCGCAACTTCCTGTATCTTGGTCGTGGATACAACTTCCCGGTTGCCCTCGAAGGTGCGCTTAAACTGAAGGAAATCAGCTATATACATGCGGAGGGATACCCGGCCGCCGAAATGAAGCATGGCCCCATCGCCTTAATCGACGAGGAAATGCCCGTGGTCGTAATTGCTACCAATAGTGCCCATTACGAAAAAGTAATCAGCAATATCCAGGAAGTGAAGGCCCGCAAAGGCCAGATTATCGCTGTAGTAACCGAAGGCGACACCAAGGTGAAGGAAATTGCTGACTACGTGATCGAAGTGCCCGAAACCGAAGAATCACTCAGCCCGCTGATCAATACCATTCCGCTTCAATTGCTGAGCTATCACATCGCAGTAATGCGCGGTTGCAACGTAGATCAACCCCGCAACCTCGCCAAAAGTGTTACGGTGGAATAAAGAAGAGATAGCAGACACAAAAAAACCTCCTTCATTGCGAAGGAGGTTTTTTTATGCCTTCATGTTGCGAAGGCTTTGTTGATTGCTTTGGTTTAATCCTTAAACTTCAGACGGAAATAAGGATTCTGGGAGTAGATATTCTCGATGATTTCCACCACCTTCAAACCTTCCAGCGCATTCGTGGTCGGAAATTCACCGCCCTTGAGCGAGTTGATCACGTTGTCGAAAATGTAGTTGTGGTTGGCAGCGCTGCCTTTGTACGGACCGTAATCGTTGGCCGGGTTGGCAGGCGGAAGTTCAGGCATCGTGTAATCCTGAATATGGCAATACTCCACTTCGTTCATGTATTGGCCTCCAATTTTAACGGTTCCCTTGCTGCCAACAACGGTGATGCTGCTTTCAAAGTTCGTATCCCAAACCGCTGTGCTGTAGTTGATGCATCCCATACCGCCGTTTTTAAAGCGGAATTGAACCAGGCCGCTGTCTTCAAAATCCGTGCTCTGTTGGTGTGTGAAGTCAGCAAAAATGGCCTTGATGTCTTCAATATCACCGAAAAGCCAGAACATGATGTCGATGAAATGGCTGAACTGCGTGAACAAAGTCCCCCCGTCGAGCACGCGTGAACCTTTCCAGCCTCCGGCTTTGTAATAGCGGTCGTCGCGGTTCCAGTAGCAGTTCACCTGTACCATGTGAATGTTGCCAAGTGTCTTGTTTTCAATCACCTCTTTAATCCAGGCAGACGGCGGTGAATAGCGGTTTTGCATCACACAGAAGACCATTTTATGCACCTGCATGGCTTTGAAAATCACGCGTTCGCAATCGCTTTTGGTAAGCGCCATGGGCTTTTCTATCACGACATGATGGCCGGTTTCTAGTCCGCGCAACGCATGTTCAGCATGCAATCCGTTGGGTGTGGCAACGCAAAGCACATCGAAAGCAGGCCCTTGAGTGAGCAGTTCGTCGAGCGATTGGAAGAATGGCACCTGATAGGGCTCAAGCGCCAGGGTGTCGGCAGAACGGATGTCGCAGAGGGCAACAAGTTCTGCCTCCGGATTGCGCATCACCATTTCTGCGTGGCGCTTGCCAATGTGGCCGCAGCCCACGACGGCGAATTTGTATTTGGTCATCGGATGATTTCGAGTTTATGGTTTCTGATTTCGTAGATATGGTCGCAAAGGTCCATCACACGGTCTCTGTGTGCAATAATGAGGATGGTTTTTCCTGAATTCTTCAATTCCCGGAGAGTGGATATCACCTGCAGCTCGGTTTCGCTGTCAAGTGCGCTGGTCGGCTCATCCAGAATCAGCAATGGCCGGTCAAAATAAAGCGCCCTTGCCAGTGCAATACGCTGTTTTTGACCTTCCGACAGGTTATTTCCCCTGTCGTCGACGAGCAACGTAATCCATTCAGAGTCGGGCTTGCCTGAGCTGAAAGCCGCACGGCGCAGAGAGTCCATTACGCGTTCCCGGTTGATTTGTTCAGGGGCCAGGCCGAGGGCAATATTCTCCGCCAAGGTTCCCTGAAAAAGGAAAGGTTCCTGGCTGACATAGCTGCATATTCCGCCCAGATCGGCGCCGTTATCCAATGGAATATCATTGCACATCACACGCCCGGCGTCTGCAATTTCCAGCCCCATCAGAATTTTGAGCAAGGTAGTTTTTCCCGCACCCGAAGCACCCTTGATTCCAATCGCATGCCCGTTGGGTAAAGAAAAATCAAGGGCATCAAATATCAATAATTGGTTTTCCGGGTAGGCAAAACGAATGGCTTCCATCCTTAGACCGTTGCCCAATGCTGTCGGTGCTTCAACCTGTATAGGTTTCTCAACTTCCTTGGTTTGCAACAAGGCGATGGTATATTGGTTCATTCGCATGTGCATGATGGCCTGTAGCATCCGGTTGGCTGCCGGTATCATACGGAAAATGGAAAATGCGAGCAACGCAGCGATTACGCGCACTTCACTGGAATTGTCGCTGATGAAATAACCGTACAATACCAGGAGAATGATCCCAATGAGCGCTACGAGTTCGTTGATGCGCGCCGGAATAAGCTGGTAATTCACCGCCTTGATGCCATTGCGTATGAAACCTTCCTTGTAAGGTCTGAATCGTTCAAAGAAACGGATATGCGCCCGGTTCAGCCGTATGTCGATGTATCCGGAAAGTCCAAAGTCGAGTATACCTGCCGCCTTTTCCCGAAAGCGGTTTGTCCGCTCCGATAAATTGTAAATGCGGTTACGTGTGTAGCGATTGACCAGATAGAAGGAAGGCATCAGCAAGCCGGCAATCAGCAGGAATATCAGTGGATTATAAAGCGTAAAAACGGTAACGAGCGATGCCACAACCACCGACTCTGAAACCAGATTCACGAAAGGCAGATACACACCCGAAACGAAGTAATACGGCGTTAGCAAGACCTTCTCCTGAAAATTGCCCTGTTCAGCCGCATGCAATCCCTCTGGGTTATGGCCGAAGTAATTGCGGTATTTGATCTCCGAAAGATGGCTGACGATCGATACGGCATTGTTCCTCGTGAATCGGTAAAACAACAGCGCAAGGATATTCTTCAGCAGGAAAAATGAAAGGATAAGAACAATCAAAAACACCAGAAATGCCGATTCGGTCTGGAAACCAAAAAGATCAAAAACCCAGCGCAGCTTACTGCTTTTTTCCAAGAAACTCCGGTCGATGGCCAGCATCAGCACCGGCACCATGGCCGATAAACCAACCACATCGGCCAATGAAATCAGTGAGGCGGTTAGAAAAATAAATGCACTGCGTTTTTTCTGCGCAGGCGTCAGCAGCATTTTGAGGCTGCGGTAGACATATCCGACGGGATTGGCCCGATTCAAGGGTACAAAATAAACTTATTTTCAGCTACCGGCCTGTTCCTTTTAACGGCTGGTTTGCCCTTTTGTCTGTCCGCTGTTTTCTTTGCACCGAATGGCAGAGAAAATCCTGATCATCGGCGCTTGCGGTCAAATCGGCACCGAGCTCACCGAAGCACTGGCCGGCATCTATGGCGCCGCCAATGTACTGGCAACAGATGTACGCGACAGCGGCACCGCGCCCGAAGTTCCATACCAGAAACTCGATGTGCTCGATGAAAAAGGGGTTTTCGAAACCATCAAACGTTTCAAACCCGATCAGATCTACCACCTGGCCGCGCTTTTGAGTGCTACCGCTGAGAAAAACCCGAAACTCGGCTGGCAGCTGAATATGGACGGGCTCTTTTATGTACTCGATGCCGCCCTCGAAGCGGGCACCCGGAAAGTTTACTGGCCCAGCAGCATAGCGGCTTTCGGGCCCAATACGCCACGCCATGCCACACCGCAGTATTGTGTGATGGATCCAAACACCGTTTACGGGATCAGCAAACTGGCTGGTGAACGGTATGCTGAATATTATTTCAAACGCTACGGGCTCGATGTGCGCAGCCTGCGCTACCCCGGTCTGATAGGCTGGAAATCCGCTCCGGGTGGAGGAACAACCGATTATGCCGTTGCCATTTATTATGATGCGCTCCAAACCGGTGTACACAATTGCTTTTTGCGCGAAGACACCGAGCTGCCCATGCTCTACATGCCCGATGCCATCCGCGCTACCCTCGAAATCATGCATGCGCCAGCCGAACAAATCCGGATCCGCAGCAGCTATAACCTCGCCGGCATGTCGTTCGATCCTGCAACCATTACCGCCAGCATCGCCAAACATATTCCCGGCTTCAACAGCACCTATAACCCCGATTTCCGTCAAGCCATTGCAGATAGCTGGCCCGCCAGCATCGACGACAGCCATGCGCGCAACGATTGGGGTTGGAAACCCAATTTCCATCTCGATGCCATGACCGCCGATATGCTGCTCAATTTACGCAGCGTAAAAGGCGTTGGCGCCGGCGCCTGATCCTGATCAGAATACACGAACTTTGCGCCCGCGCATTGTTATATCTGCATGGGTAATTCCAGACTCCATTCCATCGAAGAAGCCATCGAAGAAATACGCCAGGGTCGCCTGGTGATTGTGGTCGACGATGAAGACCGCGAAAATGAAGGCGACTTCGTTACCGCTGCCCGCAACATGACTCCCGAGCTTGTGAATTTTATGGCGAGGGAAGGGCGCGGCCTCATCTGTGTTCCGCTTACCGAAGAACACTGCAGTTCCCTGGGGTTGGAAATGATGGTAGGGAAGAATACCGCCACCCATGAAACCGCTTTCACTGTCTCTGTCGACCTGCTTGGCTATGGCTGCACCACCGGCATCAGTGCCCACGACCGCGCAAAAACGATACAGGCGCTCATCGACCCTGCTTTCAAACCCGACGATTTCGGCAAACCAGGGCATATCTTTCCCCTACGTGCCAAAGCAGAAGGCGTGCTGCGCCGCGCAGGGCACACCGAAGCTGCGATCGATCTGGCCCGCCTCGCCGGCTTCGAGCCTGCAGGGTGCATCGTCGAAATCCTCAACGAAGACGGCTCCATGGCCCGCTTCGACGATTTGCTCCAGGTAGCCGAAAAGTTTGGTCTGAAAATGGTTTCCATTGAAGACCTCATCAAATACCGCCTTGAACACGAAACCCTGATTAAGCGCGAAATCGCAGTCCAGATGCCTACCCACCTGGGAGACTTCGACCTGATTGCTTACCGCCAACTCAATACCGGTCAGGAACATCTGGCCTTGGTAAAAGGCTCCTGGGAACGCGATGAACCGGTACTCGTGCGCGTGCACAGCTCCTGCCTTACCGGCGATGTTTTCGGAAGCTGTCGTTGCGATTGTGGCGAACAACTGCAGAAAGCCATGGAGCTGATTGAAGCCGAAGGCAAAGGTGTAATCGTGTACATGAACCAGGAGGGTCGTGGCATTGGGCTTATGAACAAACTCCGCGCCTACAAACTCCAAGAACAGGGTTTTGATACAGTAGATGCGAATCTGAAGCTCGGTTTCTCGATGGACGAACGCGACTACGGCATTGGAGCCCAAATCCTCCGCGATCTTGGTGTCAGCAAAATGAAATTGATGAGCAACAATCCGCGCAAGCGAACAGGCCTTGTAGGGTATGGACTTGAAATCGTGGAAAATGTACCGCTCAAAGTGGAACCCAATCCACACAACCGCAATTACCTCCAAACCAAACAGACCCGCATGGGGCATGAGCTCTGAACTGAGCAAACCGCCATTGTGTCGCCAGGCAGGACACTCAAAGACACCATTGCACGGAACTGAGGATAATTTTTATCGGCTCTCCTGCGTTCCTTAACAGAATTGGCGTTTTTTTGCCAATAAGTCACCATGCTACTGAATATCCTTCTCCAGGTTACGACCGATACTTCACAGCTGAACAAAGGCGCTGCCCCTGAAGCTGAAGCCCATCAGTCATTCTTCGAATTGCTCTTCAAGGGCGGTCCGATCATGATTCCGCTCGGACTGATCTTCCTTTTTGCACTGTATCTGGTGATTGAACGCATGCTCTATCTCGGGCAGCGCACCAAAATCGATCGCAACCTGATGAATGTGGTGAAAGACAACCTGGCAAGTGGAAACCTGAAAGGCGCGCAACAGTACTGCGAACGCATCCCGACTGCACAAGGCCAGATCGTAGCGACAGGTTTGAACTTTCTCGGTGCTTCCCTGTCAGACATTGATACCGCGATGAACGACCGCACCGGCGTCGAAATCAGCCGCATGGAAGGCAAACTCCATTACCTCTCGTTGATAGGCCGGATAGCACCTATGTTGGGTTTCGTGGGAACAATCGTCGGCATCATTAATATCTTCTATAAGATCTCGCTGGATAGCAACATCAGTATCTCCAATATTTCCGACGGTTTGTACCAGAAGATGATCACTTCAGGTGCCGGTCTTGTGGTTGGTCTGCTTGCGTTCATAGCCTATCAGTTGCTGGAAGGGAAAGTGGATCGTTTTGCTTCGCAGGTAGAAGAAGATAAGCTGGCACTGAAAGAACTGCTCAATAAACCCGGAATATGATCAGGCGCAAACAACGGCATGCCGAAGTGGGCACAGAAGCCCTGAACGACATCATGTTCTTCCTGCTGTTGTTCTTTCTGATTGTGTCTACCGTGGCCAACCCGAATATTATTCCCATCAAACTGCCACAGGCCAAAACCACGCAGGATATCAAGAAGAAGCAATACACGCTCACAGTAACTGAGGAGAAGAAGTACTTTATTGACCAGCGTGAAATCCTTTATGAGAACCTGGAACAGGAGCTTGTGGCGCTGCGCGATGCCAATGTTGACCCCAACAGTCCCGAAAACAGCATGAACATCGTTTTGCGTGTAGACAAGAACCTCGTCGTACAAGATATGGTAGACGTGATGCAGATCGGCACCAAGCACGGCATCAAAATGGTCCTCGCTACCCAGAAATACTGATTAGCCCCGCTGCTTCGGTTGAAATGGGCTAATTTTGCGGCCCGTTTCACCATGCTGAATGTAAGTAATATATCGCTGCGCTACGGCAAGCGCGTTCTCTTTGAAGATGTAAACCTCAAGTTCACTCCGGGAAATTGCTATGGCATCATCGGAGCGAACGGAGCCGGAAAATCGACTTTCCTGAAAATCATTTCCGGAGAAATTGAACCCAATACCGGTTCGATCGACATGGAAAAAGGGAAGCGGATGGCGGTGCTAAAGCAGAACCACTTCGAATTCGATGAAATTCCGGTATTGCAGACCGTTCTCCGCGGCCATGAGCAGCTTTGGAGCATCATGCAAGAAAAAGACACGCTGTATGCCAAAGCCGATTTTACCGACGAAGATGGCATCCGCGCAAGCGAACTCGAAGGGCAGTTTGCCGAAATGGACGGCTGGAACGCCGAAAGCGAAGCCGCCACCATTCTCAGCAACCTCGGTATAGCAGAAGAACTGCATGAACGCCCGATGAAAGAACTCAGCGGTAACCAAAAGGTACGCGTGCTGCTGGCCCAATGCCTCTTCGGTAACCCCGATGTGCTGCTGATGGACGAACCGACGAACGATCTCGATGTGGAAACTATTCGCTGGCTGGAAGACTTCCTCGCCGGCTTTGAAAACACCGTGCTCGTGGTGAGTCACGACCGTCACTTCCTCGACAACGTCTGCACCCATGTATGCGATATCGATTACAGCCGCATTAAAATCTTCACAGGCAACTACACTTTCTGGTATCAGAGTTCTCAGCTCGCCCTGCGCCAGCGTTCCGACCAGAATAAAAAGGCCGAAGAAAAGAAGAAGGAACTCCAGGAGTTCATTGCCCGTTTTAGCGCCAACGTGGCCAAAAGCCGACAGGCAACGGCGCGAAAAAAGATGTTGGACAAGCTGGATATCGAAGAAATCCAGCCCAGCACAAGGCGTTATCCCGGTATCGTTTTCAAGCAGGAACGCGAAGCCGGTGATCAGGTGTTGAATGTGGAAGGCCTCAGCATGCGCCTGAACCGGGAATCGCTTTTCAAACAAGTAGATTTTAAAGTTCAAAAAGGAGATAAAATTGCATTCCTGTCGCGCAATACCTTGGCACTCAATACATTGTTCAAGGCGCTATGGAAAGAGATTGATTGTGAATCGGGTGCAGTGAATTGGGGTGTGACAATCAAATACGCATTCCTGCCCAATGATAATATGGCCTGGTTTGAGGGAATAAATCTCAATCTGGTCGATTGGCTGCGGCAGTATTCAGTAGAAAAGGATGAAACATTCATTCGCGGATTTTTGGGCCGGATGCTATTCAGCGGTGAGGAAACCCAGAAAATGGCCAAGGTGCTCAGCGGAGGAGAAAAGGTGCGTTGTATGCTCAGCAAGATGATGCTCGAAAATCCGAACCTGCTGATCCTGGATGAACCTACCAACCACCTGGACCTTGAATCGATTCAGGCGTTCAACAATGCCCTGGTTGATTATAAAGGCGTGGTGCTTTTCCACAGCCATGACCAGGAGTTCATCAATACGATAGCAAACCGCATTATTGAAATCACTCCGAACGGCATCATCGACCGTCACATGACGTATGAAGAGTATGCAGAAGATGCAGCAGTAAAAGAGCGCCGTGCCGAATTGTACGCACGCGGATCCTGAGCGGGAACAGTCTTCTAATGCCCCGCTTCAGGGCAATCAGCTGTTTTCAGTGAAAAATTCCTGATAGAACTGCGCGATTTTGTTCAGGCCGAGTGGCTTGGAGATATAGCTGGAGACTTCTTTGTAGCGCTTTGAACGTGTGATATCGTCCGGATACGAGGAGCTCGTTAGCATCGCGATAACCATGCGCTTGCGGGAAGTGAATTTGCCGTTTTGACGCATGGTGCGCAGGTTGTCGAGAAATTCCCAACCGCTCATGCCGGGCATGCGGATATCGAGAAAAATAGCGTCCGGTAAATGCTCGTCTCCTGCCTCCTGTTGTTGCAACAACCATTCGATGGCATCTTGCCCGCTGATGCATTCGTGGGTCTTTTGGGCAATGCCTGAGAGGGTGATATTGCTTGCGGATACGAAGTTGTTCACTTCATCGTCGTCGATCAGGAGAATGCAGTTCAGTTTGTCCATTTTTTACAGGTTCCTTTTCTCTTGTTTGATATGTGCGGATGCAGGCAGAATATTCAAAGGTAAGAAAAGTGTTTCTTTGCTTTTGAAATGAAAGCACACATTACAGGCACTGCCCTCGTTTTGGCGGCCCTGACTATCGCGTCCTGCGGGAAATCCATCGATACCGGCAAGAAACTCAGTACGCCGGTCGACAGTTTCAGCTATATGCTGGGTTTGCGTACTGCTCTTTCTTACAAAATGGAGGGGCTGAAGGAAATTGACTACAGTTCTTTTGCCCGTGGTTTCGAAGATGGAATCAAGAAGGATTCCGGCTACGCGGTTCCCGAAAAAAGCGCCAACCGGGTTTTTCAAGGATACCTGCAGCAACTGCGCTCCGCAGCCGAGAAGGACGTAAAAGCCAAAACCACAAAATGGCTTGAAGAGAACAAGAAAAAAGGAGTAAGCGAACTGCCGTCGAAAGCACAGTTTAAAACCACCAAGCGCGGTACCGGACAGGTTCCAACGCTCGACGATACCGTTGTGATCCATTTCAAAGTGAAGGATGTAAATGGAAAGTTGATGCAGAACACTGAAGAGCGCGGTGCGCCTTTGAGCATTCCTGCCAAATACATTCCCATTGAAGGGCTCCGCGAATGGATTACACAGGTTCCGGCAGGTTCAGAAGGCACATTGTACATTCCCGGTCCATTACCCGGTTTTGAAGCAGGAAGTGTTGAAGAAGAATTCTCGGTGTTTGTTTGGGAAATGAAATTCCTGACCATGAACCCGGGCCCGACGCTGCTCGATCCGAAGAAACCCGCCATGCCGGGTCAAGGACCGAAGGCGGAATTGGAAATGCCCTGATTTCAACCCTTTCAGGTTACAACCCGATATCCAACAAAAAAGGCATGTGTTCGTTCACTTGCCTTTTTTTTGTTGTGCTGAGGGTTCAGCGCGGTGTTTGGTATAACAAGGTTCCGGCTGCTTTCCGCCCATTCCATTCCAAAGCAACACAAGCCGCGGTTGGGAATTGCATGGCTTGCCCAAACGACCAATGCAATGCAAGGCTACCGATTTCCGGATTGTGGCCTACGTATAACAAGGTCTTAACCTTTTCCAGGTGCGTGTGGATGGCTTCTTCAATTATTCTGACGCCTCCCAGGTACAGCGATGCTTCGTATACAATATCGCGGTCCGGATCCAGGCCCAGTTCCAAGGCTAATAAACGCGCTGTTTGGGCCGTACGGCAAGCCGGACTGCTAAGGATATAGTCTGGAATGAGGCCTTTATCAAGCAGCGTTTTGCCAATGGTACGGACATCGGAAACACCCCGCGCAGTCAGGTTCCTGGCGAAGTCGTCTACTTCGTCCATGCTGCTCACAGCTTTGCCGTGTCTGACCAGAATCAGGGTTTGGGTGCCCATCCTTTACCCAGTTTCCACAACACATAGCCGGCAAGTGCCCAACCGGCAATCATCAAAACACCTCCGAAGGGTGTAATCATTCCCAGCCAACGCGTCGCAAAAGGAAGAACCGGGTGCAGCGCCACGAGAAACAAGCTAAGGCTGAACACAAGGGTTCCGCTCAACATCAGCCTGCGGGCAAGCAGGATGCGTCGGTCTGCTATAAGGTGATACACCAAGGCAAGAAACCCGAGCCCAAGCGCATGGTAAAACAAGTATTGAACCCCGGTGCTCCACACTTCAAGTTGGCGGGCTGGCAAGAGCAGGGTTTCCCTGAGATAATGCGCGCCGAAAGCACCTGTCAATACAGAAAGGCCGGCCAATACACAAGGTATGGCCAGCCTTTTCAGCAAGGTTACATCTATTTTACTCAATCGTCGAGTGCGTTTTCGATCAGACTGCGCAGGTAAGCGCGATGGGCTGTGGTTTCAGTATCTCCACCGGCAATTTTGCCGCGGTTCAGGATATCGTTCAGGGCATTGAAAGCTGCTGCCTTGCTGATTGCATCGTACATCGAGCGCTCTTTAACACCGGCAATGCGGATCAGCCTTTCCGTCAGGTTGATTTGCAAAACCTGGCGGAAGGTATTGGTTTTCGCTCCGGCCACTCCGTCAACCGCGAAGCAGGCGTTCACGAGGTCTTTAACCATTTCGTGCACACCGTAAGTATTGCCATAGGCGCGGCTGTCGGAAAGGCGCAGCATCACCTGGGCATTCAGAATATGATCGAGTACACCATTCTGCATGAAGGCAACGCGGCTGTGCACCTTAGGATCTTCGGTAGCGCTGAAGAAGTTAAAGCCGCGGCGTTGCGATTGCAGGTAGCTGATCAAAGCTGCATCGGTAGCCATGGCGTCGGGCCCAAAGGCATAGCGGCTCAAAGCTTCCATCGCGCGTTTCTGGTCGGCGAAGGCAACCGGAGTATAAGGTTGCCTGGTTGGATGAGCGGGTCCGGAACGGTCTACATAAACGCCTCCGATGTAACGCGAAATGATGCCCATCGAAGTGCTGTATTCGCCGGTAATGACGCCGTAAGCATCGCGCAGCTCTTCATAGCTTACACCGCTGTTGTAGCGTGTTTTAAGGCTTTTGAGCAATTCCTGTGAAGCTTGGGTGCGCTCAACAGCATAGGCGATTGCGTCGCTGCTGAGGTCGTTCACCATCACGCGCGGATCGATCGCCTTGCCCGGGCTGCGCATATCGTCGGCATCGTTGCCGAAAGTGAGTGCCGGTTCGGCGCTGCGGGACAGGATTTTCTCGAGCCTGGCCTGCTCGGCCGTATTGTCATTCAGGCCCTCAGAATAACCATATTCAATCGCCCACATATCGTAAGGCCCCGGACGCGTCTGGCAATAGTCGAGTCCCTGCGCTCCCAAGCCGTTCAGGTTGATCGCGGGATAATCCATTACCGAACCAATCAGGTCACCGTTTTTAAGCAGTTCAGAGTTTTTGAGTTCGGCCGGTGTGCGCAGCTGGCTGGCTTTCATGTTGTGCATTAGCCCGAGGGTATGGCCCATTTCATGCAGAATCAGGTAATAAAGGCTCTGTTCTACGAGTTTGCTTACTTCGTCTGTGGAACTGCCGTTCTGCGCCAGCAGCCATTGTTTCCCGAAGAGGCTCTCCATATGGAGGTGGTGACCGGCTTCGCAGGCTGCATGTGCTTCGGGAGCGGTTTCATTTTCCAGTCCGGCGGCGGGTACGCCAAAGAGTTTTTCGCGGATCAGGCGGTTGGTAATGAAAATGTACTCGAGCATAATATCCGCACCGAGAATCTCACCGGTGCGCGGGTTAACGAAGCTCGGTCCATAACCACCAAAGGGCGGATTGGGAGAGGAAGTCCAACGCAATACGTTATAGCGGATATCGCCCGCATCCCAGGTTGCTGTATCGGGTTGTTCAAAAACCTGAACCGCGTTTTTGAATCCGATCTTTTCAAAAGCGAGATTCCATTGCATACCGGCCGCCCTGATGGTTTCGCGGTATTCTTTCGGTGTAGTTTTTTCAATCCACCATACAATGGGCTTCACCGGCTCGCTCATAGCCGCGCCGGGCTCTTTCTTCACCAGGTTCCAGCGGTGAATAGGATCGCGGAAGTTCAAGGCATCGGCGCTGGTCATATCGTTCACTGTTTCAGTGAAATAGCCGATACGCGGATCGTCGAAGCGGGGCTGGAAATTGTTCTCGGGCATGGCGATCAGGCTGTGCTGCAACATCACGGAAACGGCCCGGCTGTCTGTTACATCGCTGCCGGCGCGGCCGCTACCGAATGGATTATCGTACACATAACTCACAACCAGATCGGTGTTCGCCGGGTAATTGCGGATTTGTTCGTATTTGGTCTTGCCCTTCGAGAGGTTGCCAAGCCCGAAGGCACCCGGCGGCATACCCGGGATGGGCGAAGGCTTCACCTGATGCAACTTTTCACTCAGAAAAAGCTCGTCAGCATCAATTAGATAAAGGCCTTTGGTTTCATCTGCGGCAGCAATCTTCTCACTGGCCAGAATAGCTTCGCTGATGTTGGCATTGGCACTTTGGCTGAGTGGATTGGCAGGGTCGAAGTAATAACCGGTATTCACCGACTCAAATTCGATGCTCTCATAGTATTTGCGGATGCGGAGAATCTGGCTGCCGCGGTACTGGCCGCGGTGGTGACCGCTGGCAAGTGCACCGTTTTCGGTATAAGTGAAGTGAATGAATTCCTTGCCCACTTGTTCACGCGACACCAACATCCACAATTTGCCATTGGTAGTGTCGCGGAAAAGCGGGAAAAGCCCGTCGATACGCACACAATTCTTGGTTTTGGATGCGATGCTGGCTTTTTCCGATTTGGGTTTTTCAGCAGCCGGCGGTGCAGTAGGCGCGGCAGGCTGTTTGCCGCGGCGCTGGGCCAGAAGTTCATTGGTCTGGCTGCTGAACAAGGTGGTAGCAGCCAGAACGGTAAGCAAAGTATACCTGTTCATGGGTTTGAAACCTCAAGTTTAAGGTAAACGCAGCGGAATTGACAATGGCATCGGCGAAAGGAATCTGTCATTGGACGGAATAAAAGGCTGAATGGGTATTTCGCTGACATACTTGAAATTCCGGATAAGGTTCAGATTGAAACTTGGTTTTCCCATGTTCGTTACACAAAACCGTCAAGCGCTAAGAATTAAGAATCAATTGTGCTGCGCCTAAGCCGGTATTAAGAACGAAAAACAAATTTTTGCGCTATACGGTCGTAACGCAAAAACCTAATCCATGGAAAATGAACCTTATGACGCTCACCATTGCGTCATTATTGCCCGGCCGCGTATCGAAGAAAAAGTACCAGGCCCAAGTAAAACGTTATGAAGTTCTGAACGAATCCTACGATCTCGTAAGCTTTGAATTGCGCCGCTGTCTGGATGAACAGCGCAGGAATAAGGAAGTTATTCTGGCGCTTCAGGCAGAAGTTGAACCCCTCATGAAAACCAGTAAGATGTTGATTCAGCAGCTTACCGACATGTCTGCTCTGACGAAGGCACAAGCCGAAAGCATCAATCACTCCATCGAAAATATCAATGCCAAAGACTACTACATCCGAAACCTGCAAAACGAAATCGCCCGCAAGGATTCGCTGAATCTGGCGCTCGTTATAAGCCTTAAGGGCGCTTTGAAAGACATCAATGACAAGGATGTCGAGATTAAAGTGGAGGACAGCGCAGGTTTTATTTCCATTTCAGACAAGCTATGGTTTAAATCCGGAAGTTGTGAGGTTTTGCCTGCATCGCGACAAGTGCTGGGCAAGGTGGCGACAGTACTGAACGGTCATCCGGACATACAGTTCATAGTTGAAGGTCATACAGACAACCGACCAATTAGCCAGGCCAATGCTCAAGACAACTGGGATTTGAGTGTGCTCCGTGCAACAAGTGTCGTTCGCATTCTACAATCCCAATTCGGGGTAGACGCCAGAATGGCAATCGCTGCCGGCCGCTCCGAGTATATACCGTTTGCGGAGAATTCGACCGATCAGGGCCGTGCTTTAAACCGCAGAACGCGGATTGTAATACTGCCACAAATGGATCAGTTCTTCCGTTTGCTGGAGAACCAATAACCATTCCTACCCGGATAACAGAAAGAGGCGGATACACAAGATCCGCCTCTTTTTCTTTCGTTTAGCCTGTTTCTGTTGGGTATTTACGCCGTGATTGTAAAACTTAACAATTATTACTTGTTTAAACGTGTAAAAATGAAACAAAGGGCGTAAGTACATATAGTTTTGAGATTAACAATCAATTTATGGAACCGATGAACAACAACCGCAACGGCCCGCATAGTTTCCCGGCGTTGGACCGTTATTACCGCAAATTGGAGTTGGAGGGAGGTGATTATCATTGTCAGGTGATTATGGAAATTCACAGGTTACAACCGTTGATTATCAGTATCCTCCGGGCACAGGCCGAATATCTGAACCGGGATGAAATGGATGAAGTGGTGAAACTCGGATGTGCGATATGGGATAACTTCTCCGAACGACAATCGGTGCGTTGCCGGCAAATCAGCTTCGATCATTACACTGCCAGTTTCAGGCAAAATATGTTTAGCAGGCATTCGGTTTCTGAAGTGCATGAACCGAATGCCTATGTTGATCGCACTGCCGCTGCCGACATTTTGGTTCTTGCTATTCACAAGCGCTTTGCCAGCAGCCCTGTGTTAAAGAAAATGAATGTCTACAATCAGGGTTTTCAGATAGCCGTGCTGAAATCGCTGGCGGAATGCCTGGATGCACTGTGAGCTAATATTGGCATAGTTTTAAGGGGTGAAGCGGAAGACAGCTCAGGCCATGCGCATAATTGCCCGAATTGGTTTCCACTGTTGGATCCTGGCAATGGTTTGTTGCACGCATGCTAAGAGAAAAGGATCTAAACGTAGTACATAAGGAAACAAAACGAAAAAAGCCCCTGCTTTGGCAGAGGCTATTGCGGACCCGTAGGGATTCGAACCCCAAACCTTCTGATCCGTAGTCAGATGCTCTATCCAATTGAGCTACGGGTCCTGGCACCTTTAATTCGTTCTTTCAAACCCAATCCAACCGGTTTCTTAGGCTGAAAGGGTTGATTTCCCGAATCGGACTGCAAAGATAGAACTTTACAATCAGAATGCAAGACCAATTTTGCATCCTAAGTGGTACCGCACCGCTAAGCGCAAATCCGGGATTTTACGCGATCCTTTGGAAACGCCAAGAATTTCGATAAAAAAATCATGAATATGAGTGCATTTTTCGCCAGTTTGATGGCTGGAAAGTCACAAAATACAACCATAAGTACCAATTGAATCGGTTACCGCTTGATATTTTGCATGAGTTACACTTGGAAAAGCTTGCTTTTGGGGATGCATGGTGGATTCGGTGAACATCGATGAAATGGCACTAGTTTTTAGACATAGTATGAATAATATGATACAGGTCGTGTTTCCTGTCAGTGCGGTTTGTTTTCATTTTTGGACTGCCATGATCGGTTTCCTGGAACAGGGCCTCTATGGCGGAATTCTTTCATTTTTATTTCCGTTGGCAGCTGAATGCTATTGGACCTTGGAGAATATTGGCCACAATTCCCCTTATGCAGCCCTGTTTTTCTTGCACATTGTAGCAGGAGTCTGGTGGTGGAAGGTGATTCCCAAAAAATCTTACTGATAGCCGTTCTGCGCCGCTTGCCCAGCTGGTGGCGAAAAAATCTGGTTTGATTTGTAACGCATATGCACTAGAAGGCATTGTGCTTGCAGAACACATGCCAACTGAAGTTAGCCGGGATGAAATTTTACGCTTGCGCAAGGGAGACCGGGCAACGGAGAAACGCGTTTTCGAACGGCTATTCAACAGGGTGGTAAGCGCCTGTTGTCATTATACACCCGACAGGATGAAGGCCGAAGACGCCGCCGCAATTGCCTTTATCAAAGCGTTTACCATCCTCGACCGCTTTGTTTGGCATCACGAAGGCTCCTTCTACGCCTGGATTCGGAGAATTGCCATACGGGAAGCACTTTACGAAATGCGCAAGGATCGCTGTTTCCTTGCATTACACGATGGCTTCAGTGCCGATGAATCCTGGCATGTACGGGCTGATTTCAAACTGGACGCTGCCCTGGCCCTGGAGTTATTGGAAAAATTAAACCCGATCACCAAAGCGGTCTTTCTGCTCATCAACCTTGAAGGTTTCAGTCATGCCGAATGTGCAGAAACCTTGGGTATCAGCGAAAGCAACAGCAAACAATTACTGCGTCGAGGCAGAATCAAACTGATCGGCCTGTTGGAAAACACAAGCAACAAGAAAAATGGAAAACTGGGAAGTTGAATTGGTAAAGGCGTTAAAGGAAGCCGAGAACAAGACGGAATCCAGCCAACATGTGGCTGCAAAATGGCGACTCGTCGACCAGGCCTTGCGCCCGCACAGGCGCTGGATGCTCTTGCGCGTTGCTGCAGCAGCAGTTGTTTTTCTGGTTTCTGTTGCCGGGTTGCTGTATCGCACCTTCCCTGTCAACAAAAGCCCGAAGAGCCATCCAATAGCGACCATGGTGGCACCACGTAGCATACACCAACAACCGAATGAACCTTCAAAGGATGTCGAAAGGAAACCAAACCTGATGAACAAGGTAAAAGAACTCAGGATGAGAAACGTTTTGGCCTTGCGCACAGATAGCCCTGCGCCGCTTCCTGCCCGGTCTTTCTCCGATACAAGTGTCGAACCTGAATTGGCAGTGACGGGCATAGCCATGGTATCTGAGTCTTCAAGGCGCAGGCCCGGCAGGCGCACCGGCACAAGCCTGTTTCTGGAAGGCTTTGATACGGTCAAGACTGCATTTCAACCATCAGCATCCAAGCCCGCACTAGCCAAAAGAAAACAAGGCACGCGATCGGGTTGGGTTACACAAATCCGATTCTAACGTATGAAAAACACCCTATACATTTGGCTGTTCTTGCTGGCAGCCCGGCCGGGCTTCGCCCAAAACAACCGCGATTCGCTGCTGATACGCAACGGAAACAACTGGATTTGTATCGGAATATCCGATTACCGGCAACCCTATGATTCCATCTACAACAGCCTAAGCAGAAGGATACGTTCCTTACTGCCCGCAACAGCAAACAGTTTCCCGCCGGATATCCGTTACATACGCGGAAGCAACGGAGCAGAATTCCTGCGGTTCTATCATGAACCGGAACCGGAAACTGAAAACTGGACGCTCCAGGTAGAGCGCATGCAAAACAGTTTTGGGCCGCCGGCTATTTATACCTGGAAATGCCGGATGGCCGATCACGCATCCGGAATGCTGTTTACCTTATACGCATCCGACAGCACAGCGATGCGTAACCTGTTGCTAACTGATCTGCAGCTAAACCAATCAGTGCGCGCAGCACGCATTGAAGCCCTGCGTTCACCTAAAGAAGATCCGTGGTTGGTTCAGATGGATGAAACCGGGGGAGACTTACTCGTTCAGGCCAGAAAACGCAGGTTGGAGCACTATGGAGTCAGGGCGTTTACCGGGCCTGCCTTGTTTGGTGATCAACTGGCCGTTGGATTTGGCGGAGAACTTAACCGCGTGTTCTTCAAGAACCAGCGGGAAGTTTTTCGTTTCGGCCTCTCATCTGCCACTTATTTCTCCAACTTTACCGGTGAAACAGGCCGCTGGAACTCAATGACCATGGTCCAGCTGAAGTTTGTCAAACCGCGAAGCGAAGACAAACCCTGGTTCGGAATCAAACTGGGAGTCGGCGGCCTTGAAACCGGCGCGAACCCCTTATTTCAATGGAATCCGGCGCAGGTAGTACAGTTGTCTCCTTCCGGACCCATCATGCCGCGTCTGCCTTTCTGGTCTGTAGGTTTTTCTCTGGAAAATACTCCACTGGCCGATTTCGATATCGATTTCCTCACCATCACCCAACGTCACATCATTAAAGACAGCCGACAAGGAGTGCCCATAATGTTGTCTGTTAAATTGCCTTTTTAAGTATTTCCGAACGTCTCGCGAGCCCTGCCGAAGCCAATTCTCGTGCAGGGCTTTTGTATGATCCGGCTTCCAAACGTTTCAGGCATAGGTGAAGGAGTCTTCGACCTGTTCGGCTTGGGTAAGTGTTTAATTCAAACAAATGTATAGCGCACTAAGGGCTGCGATACGATTTGCTCCCTCAGAAAATGATGCAATCAAATCAAATGCTGGTTTGGCCATTTTAAAATCCGGAAATAAATATCAACGGACAGGCGCTTTAAAAAGCAAACCCGAACCTCACCCCCCGCGAGATCCAGGTTTGCAATGCAAAGTTAATGGATAGACGCCCGTGGGGTCTTGATTTTGCATAAAAAAAGAGCCGTCTTTCGGCGGCTCCTGGAATCTTTCGATAAAATGGGTAGAATAAATCAGGGCTGCGCGGGAGCTGCAGGTGCCGGAGTTCCGGATGCAGGAGCCGCAGGCGCCGGAGCATTCTCAAGCATACGTTCAATCTGCGGATCAGCGTTTTGCGTCTTAATCGCCGGATCATCAGGTGCGCCATTCCACATGGCAGAGACGAGGCTGAGAATCACAATGATCAATGCACCGCCCCAGGTAAGCTTTTCAACGATGTCAGAGGTTTTGGCCACACCCAGAATAGAATTACCTGCTGAGAAGTTGCTGGCAATTCCGCCCCCTTTGGGATTCTGAATCAATACGATCAGCATCAGGAGGATGGCAACGATGATACCGAGTATCAGGATAACTTTCATAGTTTTAGGATTCGTTTTCTTGTCTGATTTTTTTAATCAGGGCTGCAAAGTACGGCCTTTTGCCGGGATATTTCAAGATGAGCTTTTCAAACATGCCGATCGCCTTGTCTCGACTTCCTTGTTTCCAGTAAATATTAGCCAAGGTCTCTGTTACAAGCTCCGGGTCCTCCTGCTCGCTCTTCTTAGCCATGTTGACCGGGTTGAAGAATTCCTTCTTCGGCCGGCTGACGCTGGGTCTTGTTTCCAGAAAGCGCCGGATTATATCGTCTTTTTCTTCTTTTGGTTCAGGTTGCTGAATGGTTTCTTCTGGTTCCTTGTGCGGATTGCGCAACCATGAGAAGAAATCGCGTACACCTGCGTGTTCCTCAGGCTGTTCCGCTGGTGGGAAATGGTCTTCGATAGAGTAAACCGTCATCGCAGCCGGATCAACGTGCCGGCGGCGCCATGGTTTGTTGTCGGCTGTTGCGTCGGCAGAAGGCGTCTCAGGCTTTGTTTTTGTGCTCTTTTCTGTTTCCTGGTTTTCTGTGGCAGGCCAAAGTATCTGCGGCTCTTGTAATGGGTTAGGTGTCTCCTCTCCTTTGGGCGCTTTGGAAACTTCTTGCAGCTGCGGTAACGCAGTTTCGGATTCTTCTGTAGGTTCATCCGGATGCTGCTCAACCGGTGAAGGCCTCGGTTCTTCCGGGAGGGTTTCCGGCATTCTGACCCCATCAGCAACATCATTGGCTGACCCAACCGCTTCATTATCAGGCTCCACGGGTTGCTGGACAGAAGTTTCTTTCGTCAGGTCATCGCCTTGTTCACCCAATAAACTACCGGGTGTTTGTTGAAGGCTACCATCCATGAAATCTTTCAGCCAGTGGCGGTTGGGACAGCGCAAAGCGGCGGCGTGCAGGGTTTCGCGGTAGCGGTAATCGTTGCGGTTATGGTATGCCCGAGCAAGCAGGAAATAGGGAAGGCCGAAAGCAGGAAAATCTCGGCAAAGGTTTTCCAGCGCATGCAGGTCTTCCGCGCTCATCTCAGCCGGTTTGGCGAGCAGTTCGTTCAGGCGGGCAGCATTCATTTACCAGTTCAACGCTACTTTATTGAAAATCTGCTGTACAATCTGATCGCTGAGTTGCTCGCTCAGGCTGTTTTCAAGGCTTTGGAAGTTTTGTGCGGCATCGTAATCAATGAAAAAGGAAAACGGTGTTTCGAAAGCCAGCTCCGGATGGGCCGGAGCTTCGAATTTTACATTTACCGTCATCATTAATCGGTTTTGGGTGGCGGCTGTATTATTCTGAACGGCCACCGGGTCGATGCGGTAATCGTTGATGGCACCTGAAAAGCGGAAATCGCCTTCGCTTTCCACCAGCGACAAGCGGGTTTCGTTCAGGAATTTAGTGCGCAGTTTTTCTGTAAAAACCTGACTCAGTCTGGGGTTCACCAGACGAGCTTCGTTGGGGAAGAAGCTAACCGAAAAAGAATTGACATCCGGCGGGATGTTCACACCAGACAGAGAATAATTCCTTAAAAAACAAGCCTGTATACCGGTCAAAGAAACAATCCCCAGAAGTAAAACACCGGTTTTAATCTTCCAAGTCATATTGTTTGATTTTGCGGTACAAGGTTCGTTCGCTGATACCCAACTCCTGCGCTGCATCGCGCCTGCGGCCTTTATGCCTGTGCAGGGCTTTGCGAATCATTTCAAGTTCTTGTTGTTCAAGCGATAACACTTCTTCGCCTGCCGCCTCTTCAGCTTCAATAAAGTCATCGTCGTGAAGCTGCGTACTGCTATGGAGTATTGCAGGCTCGCTGGCAACGGGTGCCATGTAAGCGGCTGGATTAACAGGGCCGGCCGGCATAGGATTCACATTGTTAGCTTGAGCGCCGGCGCCACTTTCCAATAAGCCGAACACTACACGCTTCAAGTCGTTGACGTCTTTGCGCAGGTCTACCAGCACCTTATAGAAAATGTCGCGTTCACTCATGCCACTGCTGAATTCTTCCCGGTTCCCGAGCAGCATTGGTAAGCGTGTTTCATTGTTAGGCAGGTATTTGGACAATGCCGGCGCTGTAATCAACGGGCCTTCCTCCAGCACACAAATCTGTTCAGTGATATTGCGCAGTTGCCTTACGTTTCCCGGCCAGGCATAGGCTTCGAGCAATGATTGCGCTTCCTGGTCGAGCGTTATCAAGGGGCGGTGATGCGTTTCCGAAAATTGCTGCGAAAAGCGGCGGAACAACAAATAGATATCCTCTTTGCGTTCGCTGAGCTTCGGAACCCGAATGGGTACTGTAGCCAGCCGGTAATACAGATCTTCCCTGAATTTGCCTTGTTCTGCCCTTTCGAGCAAATCGCGGTTGGTCGCGGCTACCACACGTACATCGGTTTTTTGAACCGATGAAGAACCTACTTTAATGAATTCGCCGGTTTCCAGAATGCGCAGTAAACGGGCTTGGGTGCCGAGTGGAAGCTCGCCAACTTCGTCAAGGAAAATGGTGCCTCCGTTTACGGTTTCAAAATAGCCTTTGCGTTTGTCGGTAGCACCGGTGAATGCACCTTTTTCGTGCCCGAAAAGTTCGCTGTCGATGGTTCCTTCCGGGATTGCGCCGCAGTTTACGGCGATGAAAGGACCGTGTTTGCGCGGGCTCATTTGGTGGATGATTTTTGAAAAGCTCTCTTTACCAACACCACTTTCACCCACAATAAGCACATTCATTTCTGTGGGAGCCACTTTGATGGCCGTTTCGAGGGCTGTGTTTAGCCGGGTCGAATTGCCCACGATGCCGAAGCGCTGTTTTACCGACTGCAATTCCATGGACGTGCAAATATACAGTAGGCTGTCAATTTGTCAGTCCGATTTCCATGAACATCCGTTTAATTCAGCTAAAACCAGGCCTTTTTATTGAGATACGTATCTTTACCAGCATGAAAATAGCCTTGTCTCTGTTGCTGCTCCTCTTGATTGGCATCGGGGTATTCGCCTGCCGTTCCAAACAACAGCTGCCGGTGGTTGCCGGTGTCGATCTGAACCGTTATCAGGGCCGATGGTACGATATCGCTTCCATACCACTTCGGTTTTCCCAGTATTGTACCTGCACCTTTGCCGAGTATACCGCAGATGCAAATGGAAAGGTAATCGTTTTCAATCAGTGTCTGAACAGCAAGACAGGCAAAACAGACAGCATACGCGGCAAAGCATTTCCAGTGAAGGGCAGTAACAATGCGAAGTTGAAGGTGCAGTTTTTCTGGCCCTTCAGAGGCGATTACTACATCATTGATCTCGATAGCAATTATTCTCTTGCCATGGTAGGCTCGCCCGACCGGAGTACCCTGTGGATTCTGAGCAGAACACCGGTCATCCCGGAAACGCGTTATCAGGACTGCATGGAGAAGGCAAAAGCCCTCGGATTTGACACATCAAGACTGCGACGAACCCCACAGCAATGTTATACCGGTTCTAAACCAGCGCACTAAGTAAAACATAAGGTTATTTGGCGCGTATTTGTCAAAAAAATGCGGGCTTCGAGCTATAAAGATGGCTGGATTATTTGTGGGATGATTATATCTTGCTAATTTAGCCGATAAGTTGACCACATTAAAAGATTTTAACAATTATGTACGGCATCGTAAATCGGGCGATTGAGGACCTTATCGTGCACCATCACGGGCAGGAAAAATGGGAAGCAGTAAGGAAGCGTAGCGGCGTCGATATAGATTTTTTTCTATCCAATGAACCCTACGATGACGCAGTTACATTCCAACTTGCCATTGCAGCGTCGGAAGAGTTGAAACAGCCATTGTCGGAAATTCTGATTGCATTTGGGGAATGGTGGGTTTTGAAGACGGGCATGGAAAAGTATGGCGGATTGATGCATGCCGGCGGTGACAACCTGCGGGAATTTTTATTGAATCTTCCCATGTTCCACAACCGGATCATGCTGATATACCCGAAACTGACACCTCCTGAGTTCAAAGTCGAATCATTGGGTGACCGGTTGATGGATGTGCACTATTATTCCGAGCGGGATGGTCTGCAGGATTTTGTGTACGGACTGCTGCAGGGGTTGGGGAAAATGTACCAGGAGAATCCTTCCATTACACTGCTTCAGTCACGAAATGAAGGCGCAACGCACGAAGTTTTCCGCATAAGCTGGTAAACCCATGAATCGCAGTTTCGAACTAAACAGGGAGTTGTTCAATGAACTTTTCCCTTTCTACTTCAGGATAGACAGGAAACTGCAGTTCACAGATTTAGGAACGTCCTTGCAGAAGCTTCTCGGCGAACCCCTGCCGAAAAGTTTTGATCAATGCTTTGAATTTATGCGGCCGAAAGTCGAACACACTGACTTCGCAGCATTGGAGCGAATGGGTAAATCGCTGGTGATGTTTACCAGCATCTCAGGTAAACGGCCGATTATGCGGGGACAGTTTTTCCCGAGTGATGACAAAGTCCATTTGTTGTTTGTGGGGTCCCCTTGGTTTGGTACTATCGATGAGATAAGGGAGCAAGGATTGTCTATACGCGATTTCGCTGTGCACGACCCTCTCATTGATCTGTTGCACCTGATCCAGACCCAGGATATTGCAACGCGCGATTTAAGGCAATTGTTGGAAACCCTCAGCCGTCAACGTAAAGAACTCAACAGCGCCAGGGAAGAGCTGACAGCCAAGAATCTGCAGCTTAGTACGCTCTTTGCCAGCATGCAGGCCGCTGTTTTATTGGAAGACGAACAGCGCCGGATTACCCTGGTAAACCAGCGCTTTTGCGATTATTTCGCTATTCCGGCCCCACCAGAGACACTGATAGGTAATGATTGCTCCGAATCAGCCGAATTATCCAAGCATTTGTTCAAGGACCCCGATGCATTTGTTGTAGGCATCAATGCATTGCTGGAGCGGAAAACCATTGAAACGGGTACCATCCTGGAAATGGCTGATGGCCGTGTCTTGGACCGCGATTATGTGCCTATTTTCATTGGCTCTACCTATAAAGGCCATTTATGGCTATACCGCGATATCACGGAACAGTTTCATTTTGAGGCCCAGTTGCAGGCCAAGGAGGTGCATTTCCGCTCCTTGCTCACGAACATGAACCACGGCTTGCTCGAGGTGAACATGGATGGAATTGTGCAGTTTGCCAACCAGCGCTTTGCTGAGATGATGGGCTTGCCGTTAGACCAAATCATCGGACATCCGACATCCGAGGTTTTCCAAGGCAATGAAGATGCCTACGAAAGCATGCGCAGCCTGCGCGGCACCCGAGAACCGCAAAACCTTCTCTTATCTGTACACGATGCAACCGGCTCGAAACGATGGTGGTATGTTGGTTACGCACCTAGATACAACGAGAATCTTATTGTAATCGGTTCGATCGGAGTGTACCAGGATATCACCCAACTGAAAGATCTGGAAAACGAGTTGGTAGAGGCACGTACGCAGGCCGAAGAAATGGCCAAGGCAAGGGAAAACTACCTGGCTAATGTGAGCCATGAGATACGAACATTGATGAATGCAGTAATCGGCATGACCGGACAACTGGCCCGTTCCGTGCTCAGCGACAAACAGCGTTTTCAACTTGGGATTATACAGACAGCTGCCGATAACCTGATGGAGATGATCAACGACAACCTCGATTTGTCGAAAATATCCGCCGGCAAAATGCAGCTCGAGCAGGTGTCGTTTAATCCGCACAAATTGCTCTCCGACGTGGTGAGCATGCAAGCGCTAAAAGCTTCAGAAAAGCGAATCTATCTTCGGATTGGGGAAGTAGATCCCGCTGTTTCCGAGGTGTTGGTTGGAGACCCGGTGCGCCTGAAACAAATTCTCATGAACCTGGTTAGCAACGCCGTGAAATTTACGCGGCAAGGAGGGGTGGATATTTCACTGAAACCGACCGCCAACGACGGCCATCAACAGGAACTGGAGTGGATAGTTAAAGACAGCGGTATCGGAATGGATACCGACTTTGTCGGTCATTTGTTTGAAGAATACAGCCAGGAAAAGCTACCAGACGATTTCCAATCGCAAGGAACAGGTCTTGGTATGCATATCGTCTGGAAGCTCGTTAAGCTGATGCATGGCGAGATTCGTGTTGACAGTAAAAAAGGGGAAGGTACGCAGTTCAGGGTTCGACTCAGTTTCGCCATTGGTAAACCAGAAGACATGCAGTATCTGAATACGGTAAATGAACCTCCGATGACGCTCCGTGGCTTGCAAATACTTGTAGTAGACGATAATGAAATCAACCGTTTACTGGCCAGGAATATTCTCGAAAACCACCAGGCAAAAGTGTTAGAAGCGGTAGACGGAAAACAAGCCGTCGATATGTGTTCGCTGATGCCAGATATCGACCTTGTGCTAATGGATTTGCAAATGCCTGTGATGGACGGTTATACGGCGGCTAATATCATTCGCCGAGAGTTGCAATGCGATGTACCCATTATTGCCCTTTCGGCTGATGCCATACAAGGGGAGAAAGAACAATGCCTGAACAGCGGAATGAACGATTATCTATCCAAGCCCTATACCGAATCCCAACTGCTCCAGGCTATGGCCAGATTTACAGGGTTTGTTCAAAGCGCTCCGGAACCTGCCGGAGGACCGGATGAAGGGCAAGGGTTGTACAACCTTAGCAGATTACAAGACCTCAGCAAAGGAAATAACGAGTTTACCGCCAGGATGATTTCGCGCTTCCTTGAAATGGTTCCCGCCGACCTGGATGGATTGGATTCGGCATGGAAGCGAAGCGATCTTGCTGCCGTTGGCCAGATTGCCCATAAGCTCAAGCCTACCCTCGATATTTTCCAAATTGATTATTTGATGCCCCTTGTGGCCAAACTCGAATCGCTGCGCAGGGAACCGGTCCCGGGCAAGGAAGTGGAAGATGCCTATGTTCATTTCAGCAGTGAACTTCGCCGTGTTGTGGAGCGCATGCGCCTGCAGGAGGAGGATTGAAACTTGCTTGCCATTTTCAGGCAGATCCGTAATAAAGAAAAAGCCTCCGGTCGGGAGGCTTTTTCTTTGAAAGGGAATGCCGCCGGTATCAGCGAATAACCTTCATTTCCTGGAGCAGATGCCCCGCACCGCCGAATTTGTCGACGATAAACAGCGTGTAACGGATATCCACTGAAATGGTGCGTTGCAGATCAGGCTCGAATGCGAAGTCGGAAGAAATGGCTTCCCAGTTGCCATCGAAAGCGGTTCCTATCAGGTTGCCTTCGCCATCTAGAACCGGGCTTCCGCTATTGCCTCCTGTGATGTCGTGGTTGGTGAGAAAGCAGGATGGCAGGTTGCCATTCTTGTCGGCATACTGGCCGAAGTCTTTGGCCTTGAGCATTTCAATCAGGCGCTTGGGCGCATCAAACTCAATATCGCCAGGTTTGTATTTCTCGATGATACCCTTGTGGGTGGTGATTTCATTGTAATGCACGGCATCGCGGGCGTCGTAGCTCAGCACCGTGCCGTAAGTGAGGCGCATGCTGGCGTTGGCATCGGGCGTAAGCAAGCGGCTGGTATTCATTTCAAGCAGTGCACTCTGGAACAGGCGGTTGGCGCGGTTCAGCTTGGCATTGATCTCGCCCATAATGGGCTGCAATTCCTGGCTTTTTGCGGAGAAGGCATTCCATACTACCATCACCGGATCTTTTGCAATGGCCGCGGAAGGCTTCTTCAGGAAAGCTTTCAAACGTGCGCCATCAGCAAAGATTGAACGCGCAAAGATGTCGGCAGCCAACTTGTTGTAATCGCCCTTGTACTTCATCACCCAAGTCCGGAAGCCGGCGGGTTGCAGCGCAGGATCCAGGTTTTCGTACACCATTTTAACCATCGACGCGAGTACGTCTTTTTCAATCGGGGCGTAGAACTCGCGGAATTGCTCGTCAACTACTTCCAGCATTTTGGCAGCCATCTCGCGGCCTTTGGCCTGATTGGCCTTGTCTTTATCTGACAACAAACCGGAAAGTTCGCTGTACGAAGCCGCGAGGCTGAAAGGCTGGCTGTTGAAGATGGCTTCGCCGAGGTAAAGACCAAACAAGCCGTATTGGTTCATTCCGCGGTAGGCTTCGTCGTAAAGGCTCATCACTTCGCCATAGGTTGCCTTGCGCTTTTCGTCTGCGTTCATCCAGGTTTCAAAGGCGCGTTCTTCGGCTTTGCGGCGGTCGTAGATATTGAGCTTCTTGAGGCCGTCGCGCTCGCCCATGAATTTCTTCCAGTAGTTGCTCAATCCGGCGTACTTGTCTGCATACATCAGCTTGATGGTGGGATCCTTGAACATGTAGTTTTCGTAATGGTCAAGGATTTGACGGCGGGCATCCACGCGGGCCGGCCTGTCTTTCTCGCTGGTATAGCGGATGCCTTCGCTGTAAGTGTAGCGTGCTGTACGGCCGGGATATCCCATGATCATCGCGAAATCGCCTTGCTGTACACCTTTCAGCGAAACGGGGAAATAATGAGCGGGCTTGTAAGCTTTGTTGGCAGCATTGTATTCAGCGGGCGTGTTGTCTGCTCCCACATAAATGCGGAACATGCTGAAGTCTGCCGTGTGGCGGGGCCATGACCAGTTATCGGTTTCGCCGCCAAACTTGCCAATATTCTGTGGAGGCGTTCCAACCAGTCGGATGTCTTTATAAACCACATAATACATGGCCAGATAGCGGTTGCCGTTGTAGAAAGGCACCAATTCAACGCGGTATTCAACGCCTTTAGCCTTCTCACTTTCGGTGAGGGCTTTGGTCACTTTCTGTACCGATTCCATCACGGCTTTGGTGCGTTCCGCTTCCGGTCCATTGATGGCGATGCCGTCGAGCACCTGATCGGTTACATCTTCCACTTTGGCCAACAGGGCGATATGGAAATTGGCTGCGCGCTCCGCATTGCGGTCTTTTGCCCAGAAACCGTTTTCAAGGATGTTATCGTCAGGCGTGCTCAGTTCCTGAATGGCACCAAAACCACAATGGTGGTTGGTGAGGAAGAGACCTTGGTCGCTGATGATTTCACCGCTGCAGAACATGCGGCCCTGTTTGGTTGTGAGGCGCACAACGGCGTCTTTCAGACAGCTTTTGTTGATGCTGTAAATGTCTTCAGCAGTGAGCTTGAGACCTTTGGCCTGCATGGCATCCTGAAGCTTGGCCACCATCGTCAGCGGCCACATGCCTTCGTCGGCACGGGCAGGCAGCACCAATAAGGCGCCTGCAATGAGAGAAAGTATGATTTTTTTCATTTCGGTTGAAGCGAATGTGCGGCAAATATCCGGTTTTTTCCGCTGGCAGGTGCGCCCGGGTTCGATTAGAAATCAGGTGGCTTCGACCGGAATCAGGCGGGCGGTTGTGCCGGAACAAGTTCCATACCCCATGCACCCGAAGCGTAGGCTTGCGATTGCACCATCGCCCAGTATTGCATGGGGAATTCCCTGGGGAACAATGGAATTCCTGTCCCAAGCAGTACAGGAAATTGCGTTAGCAGGATGCGATCCAATGCTCCGGCCTGCAAAAAGCTGCGTATCAATTGCCCTCCGCCTACCAACCAGCAGTTTTTGCTATTTTCGGGCAGGGAGTTGCAAACCCGCAGCCAGTCGTCTACTCCGCTTAGCCTTGTAGTTCCCGGAGTTGAAATTTCCAGGGAAGGATCTCGGCTTACAACGTAAACCTGATTGTCTGCATAAGGCCAGTCAATCCCGAAGGAAAGCACTGCGCGATACGTACCTGAACCCATAACCAATGTATCGCAGCCGGAAAGAAATGCAGCGTATCCGTAATCGGTCTGTTCGGGATTAGGATAGTCTTCCAACCATTTTACATCGCCGTCTGCTTTGGCAATGTATCCATCAAGGCTGGATGCGATATAGAGAATGGTTTCGCGCATGGATGAGGCTGTTTCCGGAGGAATCAAAATTATCAAAACAAAAAAGCGGCAGAATATACCTGCCGCCTTTTTCTCTGGGATCTTTTCTGTGCTTAGCGCGCCATTGTGGCTGCAATTTGCAGCGCATTGTAGGCGTTCACCAATCCTCCGCTTTTGCAGAGGTCTTTCATTTTTGCCTTCTTCTTCGTGGTAGGGTTGATTACCGGCTTCTTCCAATTTACAGTTCCTTCGGTGATGCACTGTTTCACCTGTGCTGCTGTGAGCGAAGGATAGTAGCTGCGGATGAGCGCAGCCACACCGGCTGTTACCGGAGAAGCCATACTGGTTCCGTCGAAGCTGGCGTATTTGGAATCAGGTACGGTGCTGTAGATGTCCATACCCGGAGCGAAAACATCCACCTGGTCTTTGCCAAAGTTGGAGAAAGGCGCGATGAGTTTCTTGGCATTCCAGTTGCTGGCGCCAACTTCAATCCAATTGCTGGGGCGGCCGCCATCGGTGAGGCGCGGGTTCGGGAAATTGGGGAGTTCGTCGTTGTCTTCGGCGTCGTTGCCTGCTGCGTGAACGAGCAGTACATCCTTGCTTTCTGCGTAGCGAATGGCGTCGTCGACAAGCTTCTTGTCGTGGCTCCAGCCTTTTCCAAAACTCATATTGATCACCTTGGCTCCGTTGTCGACGGCATAGCGAATGCCATTGGCCACGTCTTTGTCGCGTTCATCGCCGTCAGGAACGACGCGCACGACCATGAGGCGTACGTTATCGGCTACGCCGTTCATGCCGATGCCGTTGTTGCGGGTGGCACCGATGATGCCGCCTACGTGTGTACCATGGCCGCCGTCAGGTCCTTCTACGTCGTTGTTGCCGTAGTTGCGCTCGGTTCCGTCGGCGTAGTTATCACCAACGATTTCACGTGAATTGTATTCCGGATTGAAGTGGAACTTCACCGGCTTCATGATTTCATCAAAGCGAGAAGTGAGTTTGAATTTGATCGTATCGTAGTTAGCGCCTGATTCCACGGCTTTGGCCAGTTGTTTCTGGATCATGGCAACGAAACCTTCTGCGGTAACCAGTGTGATAACATCCGCAGTAACGGCATTTCCACCGGCGCGGGCTTCGATATCACTGAACAGTTTGTACACCTGATTGAGCTGTTCGCTCATGGCGGTGTAGGTTTCCTTCTTTTCATTGATTTCAGCCTGGGCCTGCAGCCACAGACGAAAGGTTTCCTTGTCTGATTCGCTTATGTCGTTTTCTTCCTTGCCTTCAAAGCGCGCGCGGTGTGTGCTATAAAAACGGGCTACTTCCAGGTTGTCATATTGCACGTTGCGTCCGTCTTTGTTGCCGATATAGTTCCAGCCGTGCACATCGTCGATATAACCATTGTTGTCGTCGTCGATGCCATTGCCGGGAATTTCATCCGCATTCACCCAAATCACATCTTTCAAATCTTCATGATCCGGCTCGGTTCCGCCATCGATGACGGCAACAACTACGGTAGTGGAAGTTTTTCCCTGCAGCAGTTCGGCATAAGCCTTATTGGTACTGACACCGGGAACTTTGTCTTTTTTGAGGTCGAGGTTAAACCAGTCGTCTGGCGGAGTGCTGCCCTTTTGTGCTGTGAGTGAAGCAAGGGGCAAGGCAGCCATCAATGCTGCCAGAATGAAGATTCTTTTCATTTGGATGTTAAGGCGAACTGCGAATTTAACGATGTTTAAGGGCTTTACCCTAAAAATCGGTAAACAAGCCGCATATCAGGACGGGCAGAAAACCTTATCGCGGCGAAATAATCAGTACGCGCGTTCGCGGCTGCCTTCAGCGAAGAGTACGAGGCTGCGGTTGGCTACTTTGTTTCCGCCCGGCGTTGGGTAGTCGCCGGTGAAATACCAATCGCCCCGATGCGCCGGACTGGCTTCGTGCAGGTGTTCAACGGTTTGGTAAACGATATCCACCTCAGCGCGGATGCCGGCGGGAGCGACGATTTCAGCGATTTTCTTTGTGATGTCGTCTTCTGAAAGGCCTTCGTAGAGGTCTTTCACCACGTTGCGCTGTTCGGCCACAGGCTTCTCCAATTCGCGAAGCGCATTGGCGTGCATGCGGGCAATGATATCGCCTTCACCGCGCTCCTTGCGTATGGCAAGTGCAGCCTGAAAGGCCACGAAATCACCGAGGCGGCTCATGTCGATGCCATAGCAGTCGGGATAGCGGATTTGCGGTGCCGAGGAAACCATGATGATCTTGCGCGGCTCAAGGCGGTCGAGGATTTTCAGGATACTCGTGCGCAGCGTGGTGCCGCGTACGATGCTGTCGTCCATGATTACAAGGGTGTCTTCGCCCGGTCGCACAACACCGTGTGTGATATCGTACACATGCCCTACCAGGTCGTTGCGGTCCTGGTCGTTCGTGATGAACGTGCGCATCTTGCCGTCTTTCACCAGAATCTTCTCGCGGCGCACCACCCAGCTCATGA
Organism: Flavobacteriales bacterium; assembly: GCA_947463435.1. Taxonomy (GTDB): domain Bacteria; phylum Bacteroidota; class Bacteroidia; order NS11-12g; family UBA955; genus REEB481. Next base: position 33,934 of record CANHTS010000005.1, read on the forward strand.
TATCGTCGAGCGATTTGTGCCAATCGTATACTTCCTCGTTTTCAGTCGGATGGTGTTCGGTTTTCTCGAAAGCCCGCCGCATGAAATAATGCTGATAATCGCGCAGGTATTCGTTCAGCCCGTCGATCAGTCCGTAAAACGAAGTAGCGGCTGTGTTTGGCACATAGCTGAATACCGTATTCTTCAGGTCGTACTGGATTTTCTTGAGTACAATGCGCGACAACAAACGGCCGAGGGTCTTGCGTTCCTGGTAGATCTTCGGGTCGTTGCCACGGCTGAAATAAATGCGTTCGAAGCTGCAAGAGCGCTTTTCGCCGGGGGGAAGGATATTGATTTCGCTGTGCACTCCTTGCGGGTTGATGATCAGCGCATTACCTGGTCCAAGTTCCCGAACTTCCTCTGTTTTCACCTCAAAGGCCGTCATGATCGCCGCCCGTTCACTGGCCATCACGAGGATTTCATCGTCAGCATACCAATAGCTGGGCCGTATGCCGTTCGGGTCGCGTATCACAAAGGCGTGTCCGTTTCCAACCATACCGGCCATATTGTAGCCACCGTCGATATCTCGGAAAGCGCGCTTGAGAACCCGTTCCAGCGACATTTCCTCCCGAATGAGCGTTGTGATTTCCAGGTTGCTTGCGTCGTTGGCATGATGAAAATCAAAAATGCGCTGGTTTTCTTCATCCAGAAAATGCCCGATTTTCTCCAGCATTGTCACGTTATCGCTTTTTTCTTTTGGCTGCTGGCCTAGCTCTATCAGTTTGTTGAAAAGCTCATCCACATTGGTCAGGTTATAATTGCCTGCCAGCACGAGGTTTCGCGACATCCAATTGTTCTGGCGCAGGAATGGATGGATGTTTTCGATGCTGTTGCCGCCGTGTGTGCCGTAGCGCAGGTGCCCGAGGAGCAATTCGCCGGCCCAGGGAAAATCGCGGCGCAACAGGTTCATGTCGTTACGGGTTTCCTCCGGCAGCTCGTTCCAATCTTGCTGAATGGCGGCAAAAATGTCGGCCACGGCGGTGCTGTTCACGCTGCGTTTCCGTGCGATGTACCGGTTGCCGTAATCCGGATTGAGTTTGATGACACCGATGCCTGCACCGTCCTGGCCACGGTTCAGTTGCTTGGCCATCAGGAACTGCAGTTTGCGTATGCCGTACAGCGGAGAGCCGTATTTTTCCTGGAAATGCTCCAGGGGTTTGAGGAGCCGAATGAATGCTACCCCGCATTCGTGCTTAATGGGATCGCTCATGGATGGGATCGGGGACTGCAAAGTTACAACCTTTGCCAGCCGTCGCGGTCATCGAAATCCGCGCTTCACAACTAATTTTGACCCTGCATGCGTTTTTATCTCATTCCCTTCGTCGTTCTGCTCGCTGGTTCCTGCAAGGGGCCTGCGCAGACCGATGCTGCCGCCAGCGTGCGGCTCTTCGAGGAAATCAGTCCGGAACAAAGCGGTATCGCCTTTGCCAACCAGCTCACTTTCAGCGATTCGGTGCATATTTTCCTGGATCAGTACCTTTTCAACGGTGGTGGCGTGGCCGCAGGCGATGTGAATGGTGATGGTTTGTGCGACCTGCTCTTTACAGCCAACCAGACCGGCGCCCGCCTCTATCTGAACCAGGGGAATATGAAGTTTAAGGATGCCACGGAAAAATCCGGCATCAAAACCAGTGGCTGGCTCACCGGAACCAGCATGGCCGATGTAAACAACGATGGCCACCTCGATATTCTAATCTGCCGATCTGCCAATCTCTTGCCCGCTAATGTCGATATCAGGAAACTCCAGAACCTGCTGTTCATCAACAAGGGGGATGGAACCTTCAGCGAGCAATCGGATGCCTGGGGACTCACCGGCCGCGAATACAGCAGCCACGGCACTTTCTTCGATATGGACAACGATGGAGACCTCGATCTCTATGTGGCCAATCATCCCTTTAACTGGGCCATCAACATGGATAAGCCTTTCAAGCGGACCGATAACTTCAACGACACCTTCACGCACCGCTTGTATGAGAACACAGGAAAGGCATTCAAGGACATCACACAAAAAGCCGGTATAGCCTGTTACAGCTTTGGTTTGGCTGTTACTGCTGCCGACCTCAACCTCGACGGTTTCCAGGATTTGTACGTCTGCAACGATTACGATTACCCCGATTTTGTGTGGATGAACAATGGCAACGGCACCTTTACCGACCGGCGTGCCGAGATGTTCGCACACACTTCCTTCTATTCCATGGGTTGCGATATCGGCGATGTCAACCACGATGGATTGCCGGATGTGGTGACGCTCGACATGCTTCCGCCTGATAATTACCGCAAGAAAACCCAGGTCGGTCCGCTGAACTGGGACCGCTACAGCATGCGCATCCGCAATGGTTACGGCGAACAGTTCATGCGCAATACGCTGCAGGTGAACAATGGCGACGGAACTTTCAGCGACCAGGCATTTCTTTGGGGTATGGCCGAAACGGATTGGAGCTGGAGCCCGCTCCTGGCCGATTACGACAACGACGGCCGCAACGATCTGTATATCAGCAATGGCTATTACCGCGATTACAACGACCTTGATTACATCAACTACAAGGTAGAACAGTTCAGACGCCTGAACATGGACAACTACAAAGGCTTCAAGGAAGGTTATTTCATGAAGTTCGCCAACGAAATGCCTGCCAAACCGCTGCGCAATGGCATGTTCCGCAACAAAGGAAAGGGATTTGAAAGTGTCGGAGCTAACTGGGGAGTAGACAAGGAAGGCTATTCCAGCGGAGCTGCCTATGCAGATCTGGATAACGACGGCGACCTTGACCTCGTGGTAAACAACCTTGGCGAACCGGCTTCAGTATATAAAAACACGGCCAGTGAAAAGCTTGGCCATCAATGGCTGCGCCTCAAGCTGGAAGGGCAGAAGAAGAACCGATACGGCATCGGCTGCAAGGTGATTGCGGAAACGGATTCTGGAAAAACCTACCGCGAAATGAGCCTTACCCATGGTTTCCAAAGCAGCAGTGAACCTTTCCTGCATATCGGTTTGGGCAAGGCCGCAAGCCTCAAGAAACTCACCGTTATCTGGCCGGGAGGCGCAAGCCAGGTGCTCGAAAACGTCCAGGCGAAGCAAACCCTTACCCTGCGCGAACAAGACGCCAAAGCCGGCAGTCTTAGCCTGCCAACAGGTTTGTTGCCCGCAAAGGCCACCCAACTCGTAAAGGCCCCGGCTCCGCCATTCGCCCATAGCGAAGATGGCAGGTTCATCGATTTCAAGAACGAACCTTTGTTACCCAGGAAACAGAGCAGGCGCGGTCCAGCGCTCGCTGTCGGCGATGTGAACGGCGATAAACTTGACGATTTATTTGTCGGAAACGGCGGCGGCAGCCAGGGCGGCAGCCTCTTCCTGCAAAATGCCCCAGGTGGATTCACCGAGAAACCTGGTCCATGGAAACAAGCCAATGCACCCGAACAAAGCGGTGCCGTATTCTTCGATGCCGATGGCGACAAAGACCTCGACCTCTACGTTTGTTCCGGCTCGAACGAATACCCGGAAGGCAGCGAACAATACCTGGACCGGCTGTTTATCAATGATGGCAAAGGTGGATTCAGTGCTGCTCCGACCGGAATGATTCCCGCATTAAAAACACCGAAAAACTGCGTCACGGCCGGCGATTTTGACGGCGATGGCGATCAGGACATCTTCCTCGGCGGCGCCTGCGTGCCCGACCGCTATCCGATGCCGGCGCCGAGTTACATCCTGCGCAATAACGGCAACGGTCTTAGCGAGGCTACCGCTGCGATGGCAGCCGGAATTGACAAAGCCGGAATTGTTAGCGATGCCAGGGCGCACGATCTGAACGGGGACGGCAAAACCGATTTGCTGCTTTGTGGCGAATGGATGCCTTTGCAATGCTGGATCCAAGGTTCAGGCTCACTCAGCGAACAATCTGCTGCGGTGGGATTGAGCAATAGTTCAGGCTGGTGGAATACCATTACGGCCGCCGATTTGGACGGCGACGGCGACCTCGATTTTGCCATCGGAAACCAGGGCATGAACAGCCAGGTGCGGCCCACGGCCCAGGAACCCGCGAGCATTGCCGC
>CANHTS010000006.1 GCA_947463435.1 Flavobacteriales bacterium
AATTATCGCCCGATCTGGTTGATGATGCAGAAAATGAAGGTGATGATGGCTGATCTGGTCGATTGGTATGCGATGCTGGATCATGTTACTGCTGGTGTGGCAGACTTCCCGGCTGTCCCTGAAAAGTCAGACCACGAACCAGAAACCCTCAAGACCGCTGCGAAGCAAGGGTTGCAGGTGAAGTCAGAAGAAGGACACGGTCTGGAGTTGATGCCCGTTGAGATAAAGGGACTGAATTTACAGTTACCACATAGCCATCCGTGGTTCATCCACGCGCAGGGCGGGCGTTTGCGATTGATTTCCATGCGGCCAGAATCACTGAAAGACCTTCCGTACAACCATCATCATCCGGTTCCACGGAAAACCACACCGCTGACACCTGAAGAGCTTCCGAATGGAATGAATATCCGCATCCGGAGCATCGACAACCGTCCGCGCCCCTGGTTCGAGGATGACCCCTATATGGGCAGGTTGCGCTACACGGAAATCATGAGAGTCAATGCCAGGCGGAACCTGGAAGGCATCCACCATTTCGTTAGTTCACGCTACCTCCGGAATTATCTGGGAGAATTCTGTTACCTCACCAATCGCCGCTACAGTGGAAATCAGAAAGTTGAACACATGTTCGGTTTGTTCGTCAGTAAGGCTTGGAACCTTCCGTATATAGTGGACGCTTCCGACTAATCTGGTTTTTGCGTTTGTCTGATGGTGAAATCGGAAGCTAATTCCCGCCCCAAGTCCGCCCCAACCTCCAATACCTCGTCTCACCAACAACCATTCCTCTCGGATTCGGTTTCTCATCGTCTATTCACAATCTCGTAGCCAATATGATCTCTCCTTTGCCGAAATCCCGTCCCGATAGCTATCGGGAAAACACTCTTAAACCTCCTGACTTTTTCTATTCCACGATTCGGGTTAATCGCGAAGGTTTGCATTTCCAAGTTCTCTTTTTATCTTTGCGGCCCTGAATTTCAGAACAGCATTATGAAAAAAGATATTCATCCGTCCAGCTACCGCATGGTGGTGTTCAAGGATATGAGTGCCGATTATTCCTTCCTCACCCGCTCTTGCGTGGATACCAAGGAAACCGTAAAATGGGAAGACGGCAACGAATATCCCCTCTACAAACTTGAAATCTCGAGCAAAAGTCATCCCTTCTACACCGGCAAGCAGCAGCTTGTAGATACCGCAGGACGTATCGACAAGTTCATGAAGCGCTACGGCAAGAAGTAAGCCTTTACGCTCCTCCTATCAGAAAGCCCGGTTTGTCGCCGGGCTTTCTCTTTTTGCAGCCATCCGTAAAGGCATTCAACGATGGTATGCCGCGGCCAAGCGAATCCGCTTTAATTTTGGGCCCATGAAAAGCCTGGTTTTCTTCGACGACGCCGAAGTCAGCAATCTGTATCCGCTCACCCTCACCCGACCTGCTGCAGGCTTGCGTGCGGGCATCCTCACCATAGCCGAGAAATGGGCACGGCTCCTGGGCTGCCAGGAACTGGGTTACCGCGGGCAGGCACATCTGTCGGAAGTATTTACCGACTTGCCCGATGCCGAAGTGCTGATCAACGGGCGGCTGCTTCCCAATGCCGGCCTGATCGAAAAAGCAGCTTCACTTTTACCGGGCGAAAAAGTACTGAGCAGCGATGGCCTGCTCCTGATGGAAAAACCCGGCGATACAAACACTGAAACCATTTGGTCAGAAGCGATACGTCTCATCCGCCGGCCGTATGACCTGTTCGCTTTGAACCACGAAGAAATCTGCAGTGACTTTGAATGGATAACCCGCGGCAGGGAAAGCGCTCCATTGGGCGACGACAACCGCGTGATTGGCCCGCACCCTGTTTTCCTCGAACCCGGAGCCAAAGCCTATTGCAGCATCTTCAATACCACAGACGGCCCGATCTACCTGGCAGCCGACAGCGAAGTGATGGAAGGATGCATGGTGCGCGGTCCATTTTCTCTGGGTGAACACAGCCAGTTGCGCATGGGCGCCAGGATCTATACCGGAACCAGCATCGGCCCGCATTGCCGCATCGGCGGGGAAGTAAGCAACTCCGTAGTGCAGGGCTTTAGCAACAAGGGCCACGAAGGTTATCTGGGCAACAGCGTTATCGGAGCCTGGTGCAATATTGGCGCCGATTCCAATAACAGCAACCTGAAGAACAACTACGACGAAGTGAAGCTGTGGAACTACCGCAGCGGCCGCTTCGACAAGACGGGCCTGCAGTTCTGCGGACTCATCATGGGCGACCACAGCAAATGCGGCATCAATACGATGTTCAATACCGGAACCGTGGTGGGTGTTGCTTGCAATGTTTTCGGTGCCGGCTTCCCCCGCAATTTCATCCCTGACTTCGCTTGGGGCGGTGCAAGTGGTTTTGTGACCTACCGCGCGAACGATGCCTTGCAAACCGCACGTCGTGTGATGGCCCGTCGAAAAATCACGCCCACCGAAGCCGATGAAAACCTGCTGCGCGACGTGTTCTATATGACTGCTGAAGGGCGCTTCTGGGAAAGAAGCGAAAGCTGATTCGGGCTTATTCCACCTCGATCCGCGTCACCGTGATATGCTTGCCGATTTTCTCGAGCTTGCTGATCAGATCGTTGAGGTGCGTGGTGTCGTGCGTGTACAGCAGGATGGTTCCCTCGAACGTGCCGGCATTGCTGCCAAAACTGATGGACTTCATGTTCACCTTCAACTCCTTGGAAATGATATCAGTAGTACGGCTCACAATGCCCACATCGTCGATACCCGTAATACGCAGCCCGGCCAGGAACGCCTTGTCGAAATTGAACTTCGATTTCCATTCTGCCTTGATGATCCGATAGCCGTAATTGCTCATCAGCGAAACGGCGTTTGGGCAATTGACACGGTGGATTTTTACGCCCTCTCCAATCGTCACAAAGCCGAAGATCGGATCGCCCGGAATTGGATTGCAGCATTTGGAAAGGGTATAATTCAGCTCGTGGTCGTCACCGACAATGATTTCTTCATTTTTGCGCGGCACATAATCGCGCGAAGGCTTGCTGCCTGAAACAGCGATTTCCTCCCCGGCAGTGGGCTGTTCTTCGCGCGGCGCCAGGATGCGCGAAACCTGGATATGGTCTTTGGCAATCTTGCCGATGGCGATATCGTAATATAAGTCGAGCAGACTACTGCGTTCAAAATAGCGCATCACGCGGTTTGCCATCTGTTCGTTGAACTGCACCTTGACATTGCGGAACTTACGCGCCAGGATATCTTTCCCTTCCTCTGCGCTTTTGCGTTTTTCCTCTTTCAGCCAGTTCCGGATTTTGCTCTTGGCTTTGCCGGTAATCACAAACTCCAGCCATCCTTCATTTACGCGCTGTTTCTGGGATGTGATGATTTCAACCACATCGCCATTCTTAAGCGGATGGCTGATCGGCACAAGCTTGCTGTTCACTTTGGCACCGATGCATTTGGCGCCTATATCGCTGTGGATTTCAAATCCGAAATCGAGGGCAGTGCTATTTACCGGCAGGTTGCGGATATCGCCTTTGGGTGTGAAGACATAGATTTCTTCGCTGAGCAGGTTGAATTTGAAATCGTCGAGAAACTCCAGCGCACTCAGGTCGCGGTTTTCCAGCATGTCTTTCACCCTGTTCAGCCAGTTGTCGAAAGTGGCATCCTGCGGCGTGTGTTGATGGCTGGAGGTTGCTTTATAACGCCAATGGGCGGCCAGACCGCGTTCGGCAATATCCTCCATGCGCTTGCTGCGAATCTGCACTTCCACCCATTTGGCTTTGGGCCCGAGCACGGTGGTATGCAGTGCTTCGTATCCATTGGCCTTGGGCGTGGTGAGCCAGTCGCGGAGCCGGTCGCCTTGCGTTTTATAGATATCGGTGATGATACTGAAGGCGCGCCAGCAATCTTCCTTCTCCTTTTGCTGTTCTGAGTCGATGATGATGCGGATGGCGAAGAGGTCGTACACCTGTTCGAAGGGAATGCCTTGCTTTTTCATCTTCTGCAGTATGCTGAAGATGGATTTTGGTCGGCCTTTTATTTCATGCACCTTCAGGCCTGCTGCGCGCAGTTTCTCGTCGAGCGGCTCGATGAATTCGCGGATATAACGGCTGCGCTGGGCCTTGTTGGCTGCGAGTTTCTGCACAATTTCATCGAAGCGTTCTGATTCGGTGTATTTGATGGAAAGGTCTTCGAGTTCTGTTTTGATGGCATTCAGACCGAGCCGATGCGCCAGCGGAGCGTAAAGGAAAAGTGTTTCAGACGCGATTTTTAGCTGGGTGCTGCGCGGTACACTTTCCAGCGTGCGCATGTTGTGGAGGCGGTCGCATAGCTTCACCAGGATCACCCGCAAGTCGTCGCTGATGGTGAGCAGCATCTTGCGGAAGTTTTCTGCCTGCACACTGCTTCCAGACTCGAAATGAACGGCCGAGATTTTGGTAAGCCCATTGATGATGCGGGCGATTTTGGGGCCGAAGCGCAGTTCGATATCGTCGAGCGTCACATCGGAATCTTCCACCACATCGTGCATCAGGGCGCAAGCCACGGAAGAAGGGCCGAGGCCAAGCTCATGGGCGGCGATATGCGCCACGGCCAGCGGATGGAATATGTATGGCTCGCCGCTTTTGCGGTAAGTGCCGCGATGGGCTTCGAGAGCCACATCGAAAGCCTCGCGGATGAGTTTCTTTTTTTCGCGCGGCAATGGACCCAAGGCGCGCAGCAGGGCACGGTAGCGTTTCAGTATCTCATCGCGCTCCAGACGTGCTTTTTCCAGTTCGGGGGAAAGGGTATCCATGCTCCACAAAGATAAAAATACCGCGCCGCCTGCCGCGAAGTATATGCACAAGCTCTGCCGCGGAATGCCTATTATTGCACACACCAAAAACGCCTTCCAGAACGAAGGCCGAAGGCACCTGCGGACGTGTCGTAACTGGTAGCCGAGCCAGACTTAGGATCTGGTGCCGCAAGGCGTGTGGGTTCGAGCCCCTCCGTCCGCACCGCATGAAAAAGGGCTGACGATTTGTCAGCCCTTTTTTCTGGCATTGATTTTTCAATTCTGCGATCAGTATGCAATATTTCATCGCCGACATACGCCTCCCGGAAGATCCGGAACCTGCATTCTTCAGCCATATCCCCGCGCAGCGCGAAGTGGTAGACCGCATGATCGAGGACGGAGATATCTGTCAGTATGCCCTGAAGGAAGACCGCAGCCGTTTGTGGGTCATTTTCCTGGCTGAAAGCGAAGAACAAGTCTGGGAATGGCTCGGTGCCTTTCCGATGATTTCATGGATGCAACCGGAAGTTTCTCCGCTCATGTTCTTTCAGGATGCTCCCTCCACTCTTCCCGCATTTTCGCTCAACTGAACAGCAGGCGCGGAAAAACAATACCTTTGCAACCGCAAAAAACGATCTCCCGTGAAAGTTAATTACGAACCGATAGACGCGCAACACGCTTCGCTTACCATTGAACTGAACAAAGGCGACTACGCCGAAAAAGTTGACAAAGAATTAAAATCGCTGCAGAAAAACCTCGCCATCCGCGGCTTCCGCCAAGGCAAGGCTCCCATCGAAATGGTGCGCCGCTCCTACGGCAAAAGCGTACTCTCCGATGAAATTCAGCGCATTGCCACCCAGGCACTGAACGATTATATCAGCGAAAACAACATCGATATCCTCGGGTATCCGCTTACCAGCGAACGCATCGAATCAAAACTCGATATCGAGAACAGCGAAGATTTTCTCTTTGCGTTTGACCTTGGCCTCGCACCAAAATTTGAGCTCAACCTCTCTCCCGCCGACCACCTCGAACAATTTGTCATCAGCGTGGATGAAGCCGAAATCGACAAAGACATCGATTACATGCGCCGTCGCCTCGGCAAACTCGAAGAAGTGGATCAGGCCGAAGCAGATGACGTGATTTACGGCGTCCTCGACGAACTAAATGAAGACGGACAGGTGCTCGAAGGCGGTGCCACGGCCAAAGAAGCTTCGCTCGTTGCTTCCATGGTGCAGGATGAAGCCCTCCGCAACACCCTGCTCAACGCCAAAGTAGGCGAAGAACTCCGCGTGAATATCTTCCAGCTATTCAACAACAACGACACCGTAATCCGAAATACGCTTGGAATACCGGCGGAAGGACTGAACGATCTGAGCATGGACTTTCGTTTCAGCATCAACAGCATCAAACGCCGTTCGCTGGCAGAGTTGAATGAAGCCTATTACATGGAGCTTTACGGACCGGAAAGTTATCCGGCCAACGAAAGCGAATACCGCGAGCGCGTGAAGAATAACCTCGAAGGCTATTACGCCAACGAAGCACAACTGTGGCTCGACCATCAGATCAGCCATTTGCTCACCAATAACCACCCGCTGGCCCTGCCCGACGATTTCCTGAAGCGCTGGCTCATTTCGACCAAGCCGGAAGAATACAACGCCGAAAACATTGAAGAGCGCTACCAGGAAGAATCGAACGTATTGCGCCGCCAGCTGGTTGTTGAGAAAATCGCAGAAGCACAGAATATCCAGGTTGATGAAAACGACCTGCGCAACGCTGCCTATGAGTATGTGGCCGACTTGTACCGCCAGTACGGACTGATGAATGCCGGCAATCTGGTGGTGGAATACGCTGAGAAGCAATTGAAAGACAACGACTTCCGCCGCCGCATGGCAGACCGCGTAGTACACCGCAAATCATTCGATGCTGTGCGCCAGATGGTGAGTCTCGACGAAAAGCCCGTTAGCGTGGAAGAATATTTCAGCCACGTGAACACACACAAACACCAGCATTAAACTGTTACCTCTCAAACGCTAAACGATATGGATCACGGCAAAGAATTCCGCAAATACGCTGTCAAGCACCTCGGTCTGAACAGCATCTACGTAGATAAATACATGAACGATGTGGTTCCCTCTGTAGTGAACCTCACCCCCAATATCATCGAAGAGCGGCAGATGAATGCCGTAGCGATGGACATTTTCTCTCGTCTGATGATGGACCGCATCATTTTCCTCGGTGTGCCGATTTACGACGAAGTGAGCAATATCATCATGGGCCAGTTGTTGTTCCTGGAGAGTTCAAATCCGAACCGCGATATCCAGATTTACATCAACAGTCCGGGTGGTTCTGTTTACGCCGGTCTCGGTATTTACGACACCATGCAATACATATCCAGCGATGTTGCGACCATTTGCACCGGTATGGCAGCCAGTATGGGAGCCGTTCTGATGTGCGCCGGTGAAAAAGGCAAGCGCTCTGCACTGCAACACAGCCGTGTGATGATTCACCAGCCATTGGGCGGCGCGCAAGGCCAAGCTTCCGATATCGAAATCACCTACCGCGAAATCAGCAAGCTGAAAACCGAGCTGTACAATATCATCAGTGCACACAGCGGCCAGCCTTTTGAACGCGTGGAGAAAGACAGCGATCGAGACCATTGGATGACAGCAGCCGAAGCCCGCGAATACGGCATGATCGACGAAGTGCTCGGCCGCAATCCTAAAAAAGCCTGATTCTGAACCTTTTTACCCCCCCCGATGTTCTTAGGCTATGAAAACTAAGGAAGCTCATTGTTCTTTTTGCGGGCGTAAAAAATCTGAAGCATTGATGCTCATTTCCGGATTGGAAGGGCATATCTGCGATCATTGCGCCGAACAGGCTTTCCAGATTATAGAGCAGGAACTGGGCCCGGTTTCGTCTAAGAAAGACGGACCGAAAGGGAAGAAAAAGAAAGCGCAGAACGATCATCTTCCTACGCCGGCTGAAATCAAGACTTACCTGGATCAATATGTGATCGGCCAAGACGACACGAAAAAGGTGATGGCAGTGGCGGTTTACAACCATTACAAGCGCCTGCGCAATCCGGGTGCTGAAGGCGATATCGAGATCGAGAAGAGCAATATCCTGTTGGTTGGTGAAACCGGAACCGGCAAGACACTCATGGCTAAATCGCTCGCCAAGATGCTCGATGTGCCATTCTGCATCGCCGACGCTACAGTGCTCACCGAAGCCGGATATGTGGGTGAAGACGTGGAAAGCGTGCTTTCACGCCTGCTGCAGGTGGCTGATTACGATGCGGCTCAGGCGGAACGCGGCATCATCTACCTCGATGAAGTGGACAAGATATCGCGCAAAAGCGATAACCCATCCATCACCCGCGACGTATCGGGCGAAGGTGTTCAGCAAGGCTTATTGAAAATACTCGAAGGAACGGTGGCACATGTAGCCCCGGAAGGCGGCCGCAAGCATCCCGACCAGAAATATATCAAGATCGACACTTCGAACATTCTGTTCATTTGCGGAGGTGCGTTTGAAGGGATCGACCGCATCATCGCCCGCCGCGTCAACAGCCAGCAGGTTGGTTTCAAAGGAACTGCCAACAGCAGCCATCACCTCGACAAGAGCAATCTGCTTAAACATATCGGCCCGGCAGATCTGAAAGCTTACGGACTGATTCCCGAGATTATCGGACGCCTGCCTGTCATCACGACCATGAACACCTTGGACAAGACGGCTTTGCGCAGCATCCTGACCGAACCGAAAAACGCACTGATCCGTCAGTACGTTAAACTCTTCGAACTGGACGGTGTGAAGTTACAGGTAGAAGATGAGGCTATAGATTTCATCGTAGACCAGGCATTCGAATACAAACTTGGCGCGCGCGGCCTGCGCAGTATTTGCGAAGCCATCATGACCGACTACATGTTCAATACCCCTGGAAATCCGGTGAAGGAGTTGGTTATCACCCGCGCCGATGCGGAAAGACTCTGGAAAAAGAACAGCGAAGACCTGCAGGCTGCCTGATTCGGCTTAAATTGCCGCAGGTACTGCCATCATGACGATCAAAAAGAACGACCCGCGCACCTTGCAGGGCTGGGTGATGTACGACTGGGCCAACAGCGTTTTCTCGCTTACCATTGCCACCGCCGTTTTCCCGATCTATTACCAGGAAACCACACCCAAGCTGGTTGAAGTTGCCGGTAACTGGATTAGGAATACTGCGCTGTACGAGTACGGTGTTTCGGCTGCGTTTATTCTTATCGCCTTCATCTCTCCACTCCTTTCGGGCATCGCTGATTACCGCGGTAACAAGAAGAACTATATGCGCTTTTTCGTTTGGATGGGCGCCCTGAGTTGCATGGCCATGTATTTCTTCACCGGTCCGAATGTCTGGCTGGGCATCGGCACGCTGATACTTGCTACCATGGGCTTTGCGGGCAGCCTGGTTTACTACAATTCCTATCTGCCGGATATTGCCACATCAGACCGCTTTGACACCCTCAGCGCGCGCGGGTTTGCAATGGGTTACGCCGGAAGCACACTGCTGCTGATCGTGAACCTTTTGCTGATTCAACAGCCTGCTTGGTTCGGACTCGAAGCCGGAACAACCCTTCCTTCCCGTATTGCTTTTCTGTCTGTTGGTATTTGGTGGATTGCCTTTTCATCCTTCACCTTCAAGCGCTTGCCTTCCGTTCGGAATACAGCGACGCTGCCGGTGAAACAATTGCTGACCAAAGGCTATCAGGAACTGCGCAAAGCTTATGGCAAAGCCCGCAAGGAAACCATGCTCAAGCGCTTCCTCCTCGCTTTCTTTGTCTATAACATGGGCGTGCAGACCATTATGTACCTCGCCACCCTTTTCGGGAAAGACACGCTGAAACTCGAAACGGCCTATCTGATTGTAACCGTATTGATCATCCAACTCATTGCCATTCCGGGTGCCTGGCTCTTTTCGACTATTTCACGTAAGTACAGCAATGTCCATGCACTTGGTCTGGCTGTACTCATTTGGATTGGCATTTGCTTCGCGGCTTACTTCCTTCCGGAAAAAGAAAATGTTCCGTTTTTTCTGCTGGGTGCCGCAGTTGGCATTGTAATGGGCGGAGTTCAAAGCACGTCGCGTGCTACCTACGCTAAGTTGCTGCCTTCTCAGGAAGATACCGCCTCGTACTTTTCACTCTATGAGTTTGCAGAGAAAACCGGCATCGCGTTGGGCACACTTTGCTACGGCATTATCGACCATATCACCCACGATATGCGCAATAGTGTGATTGTGTTGATTGTGTTCTTTCTGGCCGGATTCGGCTTGTTGCTGCGTGTCAATGACCAACGCCTGAAGGCAGCATCCTGACATTCCGTGCCTGTTTGTGCTCCGGTATAGGAACAGCAAGCCAACTGTTTTATCGAATCGGTTTAGCGAATGAGCAGCACGACTCCGCTGTCGTTCACTTCTCGCCCTGACAACGTGTAATAGCGCAGTTTCCATGCATAGCTGCCGGCGGCTAAGGGTTTGCCATGGCGCAGTGCATTCCAGCCTTCCTGTGGCGAAGTGGAACTGAATATTTTTTCACCCCAGCGATTGAAAACCATGAACGAATATTCCTGCACATTGCGGTCGATCACAGGCATGAACAATTCATTGCTTTCCGGGCCTTTCCGGTCGGGAGTAAACGCATTAGGTACAAAGTGCTGTACCCTGGGCTCCACGCGAACCTGATCGCTGGCAATAGACGTACAACCCTTGTCGGTTGCAATCAACAGACGCACATCGTAGAGCCCTTCAAGCGGGAAGTTCACCTCCGGATCGCGTAGATCTGATTCCCAGGCCCGTGGGCCTGAGAAATACCACTTGCTTATGAAATTATCGGTTGAGACAGAAGTATTGAGAAAAGCTGCCGTCGCATAATCCAAGTCGAGAACCGTGCCCGGCATCACATCGAACGAGGCTTCCGGACTGCGGTAAACCCGTATAGAATCAGCCAGCGCGAGGGTTGTTTTACAACCATTCTTTTCGACGGTGCAATACACCATCATAGAACGCGCGTCGGGAATAGCCTGGAAATAGGTTTTACCAACTCCGATGTAATTGATATCTCCCAGCTGCCAGCTCACCCGATCAGGTTCATCGGCCGTCAATTGCAACTGAAGTCCGAAAGGCGCGCAACCGCTCATTTGGGCGGCGCTGACTGTGCCTGAAGGAGCAGGAACAACTTCTACCTGCAGCTGGGTATCTGTGGCAGGGCAGACTGCGTTGGATCGGGCAGTTATGCGCAATGGATAGTACCCGGGTTGTGGTGAAGAGAAGAACCTGAACTCAGGTGCATCGGTAGCTGAAAGTACATCAGCCTCAAGGGAGGAAATTGCGAATGTTGCAGGCTGATTGGCCTGCACTTCAATATCCAGGTATTGCCCTGCACAAACTTTGTCGTTCCAGCCATTGATGGATGTAATCAGTACAGGCGTATAAACTTCAATACGGTGTGAAATGGTTGCTGCGCAACCGGTCGATGGGTCGCGGTACTGACCGTACACAATCCTGGCGCCTTCCTTGGGTTGCAAGCTGAGCTGATTGGCTGCAACATCCAAGCCCGACCATTGGGCACCTGCCGGTTCCGACGCAAGTGTCAGACGAAGCGGTGCGGGCACGCAGACAGTTTCAGGCACCGAAGCAGCCACGCTGAAAACCGGTCTTGGCAAAACACGAAAAACATCGTCGTGCACTATTTCACAGCCCCCATAAGCCAGACGGAAAGTCAAAGGATAAGCACCGTTTGCATCGGAATGGATGTACAAGGTATCACCGGAAACATTCCCTGCCGAAGTACTCCATTTCCCACCGGGCAACAACAAACCGCTGGCTTTTCGCAAAGGCACGAAACGCGTTCCCTGACAAACCGGGTCGAGCAGTTTCAATCCGGTTGCCGGAAGTTCGGTTACACTAACTGCGTTGGTATCTGTGCGCAAACAGCCGGAGCGATCGGTATAAAATGCCAGGCAACGGCTCTTGCCGGGTGTACCGTTGTGGTTCAGCCAGGTGGAAGGTGCAGACCCGCTCAAATAAGATACGCCTGCCAGCAGGCTGAAATAAACCTGCTCTGTGGGTTTACGCGTTAACAAAGGTTCCAATTCCAAAGCGGGCGAACTGCTGCAAATCGAAGTATCGCGCAAGCCCATAGGCGAGGCCACAATAGATTTGCTAAAAGCTGAGGCTTTCAACGCACAACCCATTCCGTCGCTGAACATCAGGTCCGCCTGCAAAGTACCTTTCGCCGGCATCACAGCTAAAAAGCGCGTTCCGCCGGGTATACTATTCCACCAATAGGCGTAAGGTGTCCTGCCCTTGCTAACTTTGGCTTCAATCTGCCAACTGCTTCCAGGACAGAGCGAATCTGCGAACTGCAAAACCAGCGATGGCCGTTCAAACATGGGCACCTGGACTGTATCTGAAATAATGGTCTTACAACCACTTAGTCCGTCTATCAACTCGAGACGAGCAACGATAACTCCGCCTTTATCCAGTCGCAAGAATTGATTGCGCCCGTTTCGCTGTGCTATCAAATCACTTTTCTCATTGAAGATAAACCAGTTGAATTGATGCTTGCTGTGTTCACTTGCAGGGGTCGCCTTCATCCGCAAGGTGCCGCAAGTATCCAGGAATACCTCAACTGTGGCATCCAACTTCCTGGCTACACGGAGGTTCCAGGTTTTCCATGTATAGAGGTTTAGCGGACACGCATTATCGGCTGCCCAGGTTTTCAAGACATAAGGCTTGGTGCGTACATCGGCCAGGCTGGGCTTCCAACAGAAACCGGCATCAGTAAACCCGGGCCGGCTACTGCCCGTGAATATTTTTGAGCCGGTGGCATCGGTTAACATGCCATAGCGAAGTGAGTCGCTGCGGGTGCCGAATGCCTTGTCGGTAAAATAAACATCGAAACAGGATTCTTCACCTGCACATAGCCATTCAGGAATTCCCGAAGTGGTGATATCAGGCATATGATTCCCAACTGCAGTAACCAGAAACTGGACATCGCGCCGTGTAATACCTACGCGGGTCATTTTACCGGACAACATGCGCCATTCGATGATTTCAATTACGAGAAAACCTCTTTCACCGGAGCTGACGGGTGTGCATATCAGGCCTCCATTCAGGCTGTCAAACCAGATTCCTGAAGGAGGATTAGACGCCGGATTCGGATTGCAAAGCGGTGGCGAGGCGCAATAGGCTGTTATCGGTCGGCCGGAACTGAGACCACTTGGGTAAACAAGGCTGCGCTCGTAGCCCCTCAAGGCCGTTCCCAGCCGGTAAGAAAGCGAATCTCCATCGGCATCAACCGCCATCATATTATAACGAAAGGCTTCGTTTTGTGCGAGCAGGAAAACCGGTGCCACGGTTTCGATGGTCGGACTGACGTTGCGTATGCTGTTGCAAAGGTTTAAGCGGGAATAATTGTAGTAGTATTCGGCCGTTCCCCAGGCATCCGACCGGGAATCAACCCGGATTGTTGCATCAAATTCACATTGTATCAGCAGCAAATTGCTGAAATCATAACTACCGGAAAAAGTCCAGGCTTCGATACCTGATGGGAAACCGGTACTGGTATCGCAGCGACTGAGTTGCCCTTTGCACAATGGCGTGATATCTCTCACCGAAGTGCGCGTCAGCGCCACGGAAGCAAGCCTTTGACCTGCGCGTAATGTGCCTAGCGAACCAACGATTTCAAGATCAGGTATATCGGAACAATTGTTGGTATTGAAGGCGCATTCTGCGCAGTTCCTGTATACCACCACCTGGAAACTGTAACGGTTGCCCGATTCAAACTTATGGGTGATTTCACCTCCAAGCACATGCGAAGCGTACAATCCTGCACCGGCAATGAGCCAAAGCAGAAATAAAAACGCTATGCGCCGGATTGCGTGCATGATACATACAAATATAATCCTTGGGGCAAGTACTGCCAATCGATGTTCAAAAAACAAAACCGGCCGCTTCTTAATCGATGCGGCCGGTTCTAAAGTGGATTTTCGTTGATTTTAACGCAGCAGCGTTATAGTACCGGTGAATTTGTACAGCTTGCCTTCGAAGCTTGTCACTTCAACGAGATAAGCGTACACATCCTGCTGGCATTCCTGTCCGTTGGCACGTCCATTCCATCCTTGGTTAACATCAGTGCTTTCGAACATCTTCTCACCCCAGCGGTTGAAGACGTGCATCTTATATGCAGTGAAGTTCTCGATGTACACCTTGAAGGTGTTGTTGCCATTCGGCCCTGCATCATCCGGCGTGAAGGCATTCGGGATGTACACGATGATATCCGGACCTATCTTCAGCATGCGGTAAGCGGTGTCGCGGCAGCCTTTGTCTGAAATGGCAATCAGTCGCACTTCATAGGTATTGGTGTCTTTGCCGTAAGAGAAGGCAGGGTCGCGTTGGGTGCTGGTATCCAGACCCGTTCCGGTTCCGAAATTCCAGTTGTAGCGCAGAATTGAACTGTCTGCTATCCGGCTCTGGTTGAAGAATTGGAATTTAGGCAGTGCGATGGTGGTGTAGAAGTTCGGGTTAGATGTGAACATGGCGTTCGGCACCGGCCAAACATCGATATACGAAGGCTTTTTGAGCGTAGTCGCGCAGGGGCCGGGTGTGTTCGTGATGGTCAGCGTCACATCGTACTTGCCCCAGTTGGCGAATAGAATGTTCGAAGGGTTCGCCAGGGTTGAAGTGTCGCCGTTACCAAAATCCCAGAAGTAAGCGAGTTGCGAAGCAGGAATCACGTTATTCAGGGTATGGTTGAAGTTCACGAGCAGCGGCTCGCAACCCTGGAGTGTATCGCCTGCAAAGTCAAACTGTGGGTAAGGATGAATCAACACCACCATGCTGTCGTTTACTGCAGGGCAAACGTTGCCGGGAGGCAGCACATTGGCTACACGCAGCAGGGCACGCTCGGCTGTAATATCTGCAGGACCGGGTTGGTAGATGGTATTGGTATCCTGTGCACTGAAGCTGCCATCACCTGCTGAAGTCCAACGGACACCAGGCGACCACCGCAGTGTGCTGTTGATATTCAGGGTCTGATCGTTACAGATATTGGAAGGGTCAGTTGTATTGATTGTGATGGAAGGCATGCTCTGTACGGTGATGTACATGCTGTCTTTCATTTTGCAGGAGAACGGATCGGTGTAAGTGTAGATGAACTTATGCGGACCTTCAAAGGTTGCCAATCCATCACTGCCGGGTGTAAAGACACCATTCTCTGCGCCGCTCAATCGCCTTCCTGTCCAATTGCCGGATCCGCCGATGGGGCTTACGAAAGTAGGCACCAAAGTAATCGGCGGATCGATGGAGCAGACGCGCATGTTGGCTGGCAGAGTGATTCTGGGCAATGGTTTTACGACCAGAGTTCCGCTATCCGCTGTCAGACAACCTGTTGCAGTGTGTTCGTATTTGAATTCCCAATCTCCATTACCGGTTGCAGGAATGAAGTAACGGCCTTGTCGCACGGCAGTGGCAAGCCTTGAATCTGTGCGGTCACCGTCTTTCGCAATAGCGATCCAACGACCATCCAGTGGCATTGGTTTGCCATTGAGCAGCACATATTCATTCAGGTCGATGGTATCATCATCCAGACAAACCTGTGGCAAGGGCTGAACTTCAGCTACCGGCTCAGGCACTACATCGATACGTGTAGTATCACGGGTAAAGCATCCGGTAATCGCATCCTGAATAAAGAAGGCCATTTGGTATTCGCCGGAGTAGAAGTCTTCCGTCACATCGCCGAAGCAGAACTGGAAGTTGGCAGGCAGACCGGTTCCCTGATTCAGGTCGCGGATGATAGTGGTGCGATCTACACCTGCAGGCACTTTAAATGCATTCCAGTTGTACAAGGCACCGGTTTTTACGCGGGGCAGAATGATAGAAGAATCCATCAGAGCACAACCTTTATCCTGGCAATAGGTGCGGTCACGCAGGCGGACAATTGGATTGCCCTGGGTTACCAGCCAGAAACTGTCTTTGTTGAAACAACCGGTCTTTGGGTCTTTGAATTCGCTGATGATTCGGTCGCGGCGGAAGTTACCACCTTGCAATGTTGCATTATCGATATTGGTCGTCTTGTACAGATAGGTATTGCCATTCAGGATTACCAATCCGGGGCTGGTGCGCGATTTAAACGTCACACCGGCGCCGTGGCGGGCATCGAGTCCGGTTTCCTGGCCCAGGTTGCGGTCGCCATAATCATAGCAGCGGGAAGGCAAGGAAGCGCTCATGTCGGGAAGTGGCACAACGTTGATGCAGAAAGTATCGCGGTCTTCACACCAATGTCCACCCTGGTTCACGCGGAGGTACAGATCGTAACAGGTATTGGAGCGGGGATGCACCCGTATGTTACGGTTCGTTCCGAGCGGAATATTCTGCGTGATATTGGACCACGTAAAGTTTAGGGTTTGTGTTGTAGGACGACCACCTGCAGTAATGGTAATGGTATCCTTGTCGCAGAGGTCTATATCCGGTCCGGCCAAGGCCACCACGGTATCGTTTACGAACAATTCCACTTCGTCGGTGCCAATACAACCCCAGTTCTTTTCCTGGACGGTCACCTTGTACTTGCCTTTGACATTGACACGGATGGTGCGCGTTGTATCGTTGGTTGGTTCCCAGAGATAACGCACGGAATCCATGTGTTCGGCATCGAAGACGGTATTCTCGTAGGTACAGATGCGCTGGTCAGGGCCGAGGTTCACGATGGGCAGCGGCTTCATGTATACCAAGATGGTGTCTTCGTCCACACAACCGTTCGCATCTCGGATGCGGAGTGCGATAGTCGAATCGCGGGTTACCGTTACCTCGAAGGTTACCCCGGTATCGCCGGATTTGTGGTTGTGAGGGGTAGCCCAATAGTAGCGGTAAGGAGACGGACCGTTCCGGATGTCCGGAGCGAAGGTAATCTTGTCGCCATAGCAGGCAAAGGTATCAGGCCCAAATGCGAGTTCAGCCTTCAAAACCGGAGGAATTACTACCGTATCCATATAGATGGTCGGGCAGTTTTCCGGGTTGTTGATCATGTGGGTGATGATGAACTTCCCACCTTGCTTAAACTGAATGGTATCCAATTGTTTAAAGCTAATTGGGAATACGAGACGCGTATTTGTGCTGTCGCGGATTTCCCAGCGATAAAGCGGGTTGCCTTTGAAGTTCGGCTCCGGTTCACTCTTGTAAGCAAACTTACCGCACTTCAATACGTCGTATTTGCGTTTTGCAATGGCCCGCTTCTTCACCTTGATACGGAAACCGCGGATGGCAGTTGCAGGTCGCGGACAGTTATCATCCTGTGCGGTAACGGTGAAAGTATAGAATACGTCACTTGCCTGACCGATGCGGGTCTGCCAGCAGAACTCAGCCTTCTTTTCACGGTCTTTGGGGTTCTTGATTTCGAAGGTAGCACCTGGAATACCACGGTTCCAGCGCATCTGCACGGTATCGGGCCGCGTTTGGTGCGGCGTGAACTGTTTATCCGTCCCATCCATCGTGAAACATAACTTATCTCCTTCACAGACGGAATGGGAGTTGGAACCTTTGATTTCAGGCGGGTTGTTCGGACCGCAGTTCTTTACAATGAGCTGCATGTCCCTTCGGGTAATACCAATGAGTTCCCATTTCTTGGTTGCGCTGTCTCGCCGGTATTCGTCAATTTGTATCACTACAATACCTACTTCTGAGCAGTCTGTGGGAGTGAAGATGATATCACCGGTCAGTCGATCAAGGAAGAAACCGCGGGGCGGATTCGCCGAAGGCACCGGGGTGCAGTTCTTTACGCCCGGCTGAGGGCAGAAAGGCGTCATGGGCACGGTCGGCGAAAAGCCGGAACCGTAAGAAACGGGGTTGGTGAGCGACTGCATGCCAGACACCAGCGAGTAGGCCAGCGAATCGAAGTCGGCCGTGTCAATCGCACCGTTGTTGAAGTAAAAAGGCTGGTTGCAGCAGAGATACGCCACAGGCTCGTTACTCAACGTCGGGCTGCTATTGCACTTTCTGCCGATTTCGCAAATATTGAGCATACAGCTGGTCATAAAGTCCTGGCTGGACTGACCGGTTGTAATCGCCCCGTTGCGGCAGCACTGCCCTACGTAGAAAGTAATCTCGCAGCAGTTATTGGCCTTGTAATTTGCCCAGGGATTCTGGGTGAGATCGATGGTAGCCTCATACGTGTGCTCTTCCACGCCCTCGCCCGAAGTAGTGTTCGTCGGGTTGCATGGGTTACTGGCAGAAGCACAAACCGGCGTAATGTCGCGGATCCGGGTACGGGTCATCGGCAGACTGGCGCTGCTGCAACCGTTCGCCATTGCACCCGTGGTCGGGCTGTTGAAGGGAATACCGCGGCAATCGCGATACACCTTCGCAATGATTTTGTACTTGCCACCGCCCAGGCACTGATAACTCATGTCGGCACCCATCATGTGGGTTGCCATAACATCGAGCGTTCCAAGCGCGATGGCAATAAATGCGAGTAGGTATCTCTTCATAGGGTATTGTTTTTTCTTATTTCTCTGGTATTAAGGCCTTCCGGGTTATTTGCCTGCCGTAATTATCGCGAACCATAAATACGACAGGCCCGTTGCCGGGCAGACTTTTCAAATTAACTATTCCGGCACCCAAAAAACAAAACGAGGCAAGGCGGCGGGCGGTCATATCGTAAACGCTGACATTCAGGGGAGAATTGCCTGCGCCGTATATGACCATGTTGTCTTCAAAAAGCCGCATTCCTATTGGGTTGTCTGTAAGACCCACGAGCGGGTTGTTTTGTTGCCTGAGTGCAGCATTTTTTTGCTGAACCATTTTCGCACCCAATGAAGCCGGGTCATTTCCTACATTGCGTATCACGCCCAGTGCCAGCTCCAGCAAGGCGCTGCCCCCTGCCGGAAGAGAAAATGTGTCTGCCGTGAGCAACCCTGTGCGGTTACCCGGAAAATTTCCGGCGTCACCTTCATTCCATATTCCCATATTGGCCGGGTCGGTGCCGTTGCTGTACACATAGGAAGTAACAATGCTTCCATCCAACCCGGCACGGCCAAAGGCAAGATTTCGACCGGTTTTCCACCGTCCGCGTGCCAGGTAATGGTAATGGGCCATATTGGTTGGCTTTCCGCGCACTGCGTCGCCGGTATTTTCGAAATACATGCTCGAAAGCACCTGCCTGTTCAGCATGTAGAGGGCAACTGCCGGAATACTGCTGCCAAAAACCGCATCAGATGCAGTTCCGTTATAAGCGGCCAAACCACCGGCATGGACATCGGTCAGCAGGTAATCGTCGCTGGCATCTCCAAGGGAAAAATCTGCCGCCAGAGATAAAGCCACTCCATTCCAATTCTGCTGCGAGCGGTTGTGTACCACAAAACGGAAGTATGCCAGCAGTCCAAGCGAGGTGTCCGGCTGCGTTTCAGGTATCCAAACCATCGATTGCACCTCAGAACCCAAGGGTGCTGAAGAAGTCAATCTGTTTCCTGCCGCCACATCATTGCTGATTGTGTAAGCCAGTTCGCCTTCCGGCACAAATGGGTAATCGCCGTGCAGCGGATCGTAAAAACCGTTGCGGTTCACATCTGCGTATGGTGCCAGTACGCCCGCAAAACCTTTGGAGCCATTTGCGGGCCAATTGCTGATGTTTTCTGAAGGCTGGTAACCGGGCTGTTTCCAGCTTGCTCTGTGCTGTTGTACTTCACCTTGACGGAGCGTATACACTTTGTTGAATTGCAGGGTATCGGCTGCCGCTCCGCCGTTCTGCCGGGTCGGACCGGGACTGAAATCGGTTACCCCTGTGTATACATCACAAACCGCTCCCGATGCCTGGCTCGATGTGCTGCCCGTGGTAATCCAAAGGCCCATTTTTTGAATGACAGGTTTCCCCTGGTAAGTAACAGCAGGATGATTCACCGATTGCAGCAAGTGATTGGCGCGCATATGCAAAGCCAGCCCTTGGCTACTGATCCGCGCCGTATCCTGGGCCCGGGTTACAATCGGGCTGCTGCAGGCAGCAAGAACTGCCAGAATATGTAAGTATCGGTTGCTCACCTGCTGAGGTGGAACATCAAACCGGCTGAAAGACTGAGTTGCAGATTGCGCTGCCGGAGAGTACCTGATGCAAACTGTGTCAGGTTGTATCCGAGGCCAGGCTCCAGCATCATGGCGATGCGCGGTGCAAGGAACCTGCGCATACCGGCCGACAAACCTGCATGCAGTTGGAAGCGGTTGATATTGGCGCCCTCTGCCAGTGAAACCACACTGCCATCATTCATGCGCCGGCTGCCACCGCGGTAAACCAGATAAGAAGGTGTAATGCCCGCTTGCACATACCAGATGCCATCCGGAACAGGGCTCCAGCGGAATGCCACCGGCAAACCAATCATGCGGTAGCGGTTGATATCGGCATAGATCTCCTGGCGGGTAACCTGCATTTCGGTTGTATCGTAACGCGTTTCGGTGCGGTCTGGCTGACCCGGCACGCGGATAATCACGTCGTAGGCGTCAATACGCTGATGCGTAGAAGTGTGTTCTTGGCTGAAATTGAAATGGTCAACCCACTCCTGATAACGGATACCACTTACCCACTGGAAACCGCGGTTTGCAGGGAATACTGCTCTGGCAGTAATGGCCGCAGCGCCTGCAAAGCGCTCTTGCTTGCGTAAAGCTGCACCGGCGGGACTTTGCTTCAGCACCCATCCCGGCTCTACCATCCACTCGGTCTGCAGAAAGTTCTGAGCAATGCGGGATGAACGTTGGAAATCCAATGGAGCAGTTGCCTGAGGCTTGCGGAACATCGGATGGAGACGGAGCGGTTGTTTCATCAATGCTGTCCAGGCTTCCAACTCTGCAGGGCCGCTTAACTGGCTTCCGGCATCTGCACCGCCAGCGACGGGCGTTTCACCTTTTGTATTGCTTCCTGCCATCAAGTCACCTTGGTGTGCAACAGCGGGATTGGCTAAACCTGTTTTGCGCAGGCCTGTTTTGCGACCTGATTGCATGTGCACACCTGTTTGAATGCCCGCAGCACTCTCAGAGGACGATCCGGACAGGCCCGTTTTATGCGCAGCACCATCTTCTTTATCTCCGGCAGCACCAACGCTGACAGAACCTTGTGCGTCCCGCGCGACTGAAGCCCCGGGGTACACCGCAGTTTTATCCGCGTTGCCTTCAGCATGATTGGCCAGGGCTGCAGCGTCCTGCGTTTCTGCGGTTTGGCTGCTCTTGTCTGCCTCGGGCACCAACATCGGGCTGTGTTGCAGGTACATGCCAATTCCGGCTGTGCCAATTAAGAGCGCAGCGGCCCAAATGCCTTTGCCTATCCAGGCAGCGCCGGCGCCGCCGGCCTTGCGACGTTCCATTACCCGACCAAAAGCACCGGCATCAACCGGCGATTCCTGGTCCAGCAAGCGCCGGCGAAAGTCTTTGTTTTCCATACCCATCAATGCAATTCCTTTTGCAGTATGATCATTTTTTGAAGCGCACGGCGGGCTTTCGCCAACTGCGTGCGCGAGGTTACTTCTTCAATGCCGAGCATACCGGCGATTTCATGGTGGGAATAGCCTTCCACCGCATACAGGTTGAACACCATGCGATAGCCTTCCGGCAACCTGACGATCAATTCCAGCAATTCGATGGTTTCCAAACGGTTCAAGGCATCGTCACCAATTTCGGTGTCGTGCAGTTCCGGTTCCAGCGTCTCTGTCTGACGGCGGGAGCGGATTTTATTCAGGGAGGTATTGACCGCTATCCGGCGAATCCAGCCTTCCAGCGAACCCTGATGGCTAAAGCTGCGTATGTGGTCAAATACTTTCACAAAGGTTTCCATTAAAGCATCCTCGGCATCTTCCTGATTCTGGCAATAGCGCATACACACCGCCTTCATGCGCGGTGCGAAACGACGAAAAAGCAACTCCTGAACCTGGCGCTCTTCCCTCAGACATCCGTCCACTAGCTCCTTGTCTGTCATCCATCCATGCCATTCACTGTGCTTGTATCGAAGACACAGGTGAGGGCATTTCGTTGCCCCGAAGTTTGTGTTTTTTGGGGAATTCTGCGCAAAACAAGTCTATCCGATTGATTACAAACGATTTAAAAAGAAGGAAAGAAAAGTTATAGCGCTGTAATTTCGCAAGGTGGAACCGGAAATACTCAGCGAAAGTGTCTTGCGCGATTTTACCCGCGCTGTGTTTCTGCAAATGGGTTGCAGCGAGGAACATGCCGAAGAAGCAGCCGATGTGCTGATGCATGCCGATCTGCGCGGCATCGACTCTCACGGTGTTGCCCGGCTATCGGGTTATGTGCGGCTGTGGAAAGCGGGTCGGGTGAATGCCTCACCTTCTTTCCACCTGAGCACCGAAACACCGTCTACCGCCACTTTGAATGCCGATGGCGCCCTGGGCCTTGTGAGTGCACCCCATGCCATGCGCATTGCCATTGAAAAAGCTAAAATCTGCGGCAGCGGCTGGGTAGCCGTGCGCAACAGCAACCACTTCGGCATCGCAGCGCACCACGCCCTCATGGCCGCCCGTGAAGGCATGATTGGCTTTGCGGTCACCAACGCCAGTCCGCTCGTAACACCGGCCGGCGGCGCCGAGCGCATGCTTGGAACCAATCCGGTTTGCTATGCCTTCCCTGCCGGGGCAGAAGCGCCCTTCGTGCTCGACATGGCCACTTCTGCCGCCAGCAACGGCAAGCTCGAAATCGCAGAACGCAAAGGCAAAGCGGTTCCGGAGGGATGGCTGACCGATCAAAACGGCAACGCCAGCACCGACCCATCCGCCCTGCGCAGCGGTGGCATGTTGCTCACCCTGGGCAGCGACACGGAGCATGGCGATTACAAGGGTTATGGACTTTCATCGGTCGTAGACCTGCTCAGCGGCGTGCTCAGCGGCGCCAATTATGGCCCTTGGGTTCCGCCTTTTGTTTCGTACCTGCCCGTACTTCCCAATTTACCGGGAGAAGGCATCGGTCATTTTGTCGGCGCCATGCGGGTAGACGGTTTCCGTCCACTCGAAGAATACCAGGAGCATATGGACCGTTGGATCCGGCGCTTCCGCGAAAGCAAGGCCCGGAAAAGCGAAAAGCCTGTAATGATACCCGGTGAACCCGAAGCCCGGGAAGAAGTTATGCGAAGGCAAACAGGTATACCGGTAAATGACAAAGTCATGGCCGATTTGCGGCAACTGGCACAGGAATTAAATCTCAATTTTGCCTGAGCCATGAATACACAGAAAAGGAACAAACTCATCGTATTGATTATATTCCTCATTGCCGTACTCGGCAGCGGCTACCTGATGGTGCTTGGATACGTAAAAGACAAAGGCACAGTGAAGCGCGCTTCCCTGAAGGGACGCACCGATTACGACATTCACGTACTCGACAGCGTTAAAGCCGAGAACCAGCGCCGGCACGAGCGCCGGAACTGAGCCGCGGTCAGAGGAAGCGATCGAACAAGGGCGTAAGCAAGGCCCGGTCGCCCAGTTGATCTTCCAGTTTGTTTTCGATCAGGTAATCGAGCAATGCGCCGTTCCGCACGCCCTGATCCCAGGCATAGCGATAAGGTTCGTTGCTGAAGGAAACCAGTTCGTACTGGCTGCGGAAGCGGTCTGGGTATAATTCGGCAAGGTCGTGTTCCACATGCTTACGATGCAGGAAGCCGGCATCGCCCACCCGATCGCGCATCTCCACAAAGTTCTGCAGCGCCAGATCGGCCACCGCATCGGCGTTGGTTTTGCGCAATACCTGATATTCATCTAAGGCAGCTGCCATATTGCCCGGATGGCGTTCCATACATTCATCCAGGATACGGCAATCTTCAAATGCACAGTTCATGCCCTGCCCATAGAACGGCACAATGGCATGAGCAGCATCGCCGAGCAGAGCTGCCTTGCCGCGCACCCAAGGGTAACTGCGCACTGTTACCAGCGAACCGGTCGGATTGGTGTTGAAATCGTGCAGGTAATTCGGCATCAGGCCCACTGCATCGGAGAACTGTTCCTCCATGAAGGCCTTGATTTTGGCATCGCTGTCGAGACTGGTAAAACTCGGATTGCCTTCCCAGGGAAAGAAGAGCGTACAGGTGAAGCTGCCGTCCGGATTGGGAAGGGCAATCAGCATGTAGGCAGCACGCGGCCAGATATGCAGGCAATGCTTTTCCATGGGGAAGCTGCCTCCGGGCCCCGGCACGATTTCCAGTTCCTTGTAACCGTGGTCGATATACGATTGGGAATAATTGAAGCGGTTGCTGCGCTGGAAGGCGTCGCGCACCGCACTGTATGCTCCGTCGGTACCGATCAGGTAATCGCCCTGGAATTCCATGCTGCTGCCGTCTTCGGTTTCGAAGGTGGCGCTCGCCGTGTCGAGGTCGGCATGGGTACAGCGGTGTCTGAAGTACAGGTGAATATTCGGGTAAGCGTCGGCCAGTTGGATGAGCTGGATATTGAGTCCGCCGCGTGAAACCGAGTTGATGGCCTGGCCATCTTTACCGTAGGGCTGATAAGTCAGATTGCCGGCCAGGTCGTGCATCATGCGGCCATGCATCGGAATGGCTTGTTCAAGCACGGGCACATCGAGCCCCACTTTCTCCAGCGCCTTCAGTCCGCGCATGCTCAGCGCCAGGTTGATACTTCTGCCACCTTCGTATTGCCCGCCGCGCATATCGGGCCTGCGTTCAAACACATGCACTTCATGGCCTTTGCGCGCCATGTATACAGCCAACAGCGATCCGGCGAGGCCGCCGCCTACGAGTCCTATCTTCATCTTGCGCCCAAAATTATCAAACAAGTGTTAGCCTGCAACTGATGTTTCGCAGAAATCGGCCTTATTTTGACCCTGCAATGCGAATTCACTTTATTTCCATCGGGGGTGCGGTGATGCACAACCTGGCGCTGGAGCTGCAGGCGCTCGGTCATACAGTCAGCGGCAGCGACGATGAAATCTTTGAACCGGCACTGGGCAGGCTGCAAGAGGCCGGGCTATTGCCGGAGCGATTTGGCTGGTTTCCGGAGAAACTCGACAGCAGACCTGACTGTGTCATCCTCGGCATGCACGCACGGAAAGACAATCCGGAACTGCTGCGCGCCCTGGAATTGCAAATTCCGGTGTATTCCTTCCCCGAGTATATCTACCGCCACAGCCAACACAAAACCCGCATCGTGATTGCCGGCAGCCACGGCAAAACCAGCACAACGGCGATGTTGATGCATGCCTTGCGGCACAACGGAATGGATTTCGACTATCTGGTAGGCGCTGCCTTGCCCGGCTTTGAGCGCATGGTGCGGCTGAGCGATGCGCCCATTATGGTGATTGAAGGCGATGAATACCTCAGCTCTGCGCTCGACCCGCGCCCTAAATTCCTGCATTATAAGCCCCATTACGCCTGCATCACCGGCATAGCCTGGGATCATATCAATGTGTTTCCAACCTTCGAATCGTATGTACAAGCCTTTGACGACTTCCTGCTAACCTGCCCCGAAGAAGCAACAGTCTTCACCTTTTCAGGCGATGCCGCTTTGCAGGAACTCAGCCATAAACACGCTACTATTTGTAAAGCGTATGATGGTCTTCCATTCGAAAACCAGGCCGGTCAAACCTTTATCCAACATGCAGGAAAATCATGGCCGGTGGGTGTTTTTGGACGACACAACATGCAAAACCTGCATGCCGCCATGCGGCTTGCTGAATCGATTGGCCTCGACCCGACGCGTTTTCTTGCCGCCATGGAAAGTTTTACCGGAACAGCCCGGCGCCTCGAATGCCTGCACCGCAGCGACAACCTGATTGTTTACCGTGACTTCGCCCATTCCCCTTCCAAGCTGCGGGCCACTGTGGAAGCGGTGAGGGAACAGTATCCCGATCACACCCTCATCGCCGCCTACGAACTGCACACTTACAGCAGCCTTTCCGCAGCTTTCCTGCCCGATTACCGGGGCTGCATGGAACCGGCCGATCATCGCTATGTCTTGCTCGACCCGCATGTATTCGCCCTGAAACGCCTGCCTGTTTTACCCGATGCCGATGTTTCCGCCACTTTTGACGCTGAGGTATTCCATAGCGGTTCTATGCTTGGCCCGGCTATGCAGTCTGCTTTGAAAGAAAATAAAGGCCCTTGCATTATATTGCTGATGAGTTCCGGGAAGTTTGACGACTTTTCAATTTCGGATTTCATTCAAAAAAACACGTAATATGGTAAAATCTATCCCTTTCTTCATTCTCTTTAGTCTGGCACTTACAGCCTCCTGCCAAACGCCGCAGCCCGCCGCACCGGCTTGCGAAGACATTCCTGTCCTCTCCAACATTACCCGGACAGCCGGCACAAACGCAATTTCGCGCTTCTCCCCTCCTGCCGGCTTCAAACGCACGTCATCCGACAGCAGCAGCTTCGCCTTCTTCCTGCGCCATTTCCCCTTAAAACCCGACGGCAGCCCGGTCCATTACCACAACGGCGACATCAAAGCGCACGCCTACCACGCCGCCGTGCTCGACCTCAGCACCGGCGAAGAAAACCTGCAGCAGTGCGCCGACGCGGTGATGCGGCTGCGGGCCGAGTACTTCTACAGCCAAAAAGCGTATGGAAAGATGCATTTCAACTTCACCAACGGCTTTCGTTGCGGCTTCGACCAATGGTCGCGCGGTTGCAGGGTAAAAGTGCAGGGCAATCAGACCAGCTGGGTTTGCGGACAAGCGCCTTCAACAAATCGCAGCGCCTTTCAAGCCTGGATGAACCAGGTTTTCATGTTCGCCGGAACCCTTTCCCTCGAAAAAGAAATGCAAGCAGTGGCAGCCAAAGACCTGCGCATAGGAGACGTATGGATCAAAGGCGGAAGCCCCGGACATGCCGTCATCGTAATGGACATGTGCATGGACAGCAGCGGCAACAAACTGTTCATGCTGGCCCAAAGCTATATGCCGGCACAAGACATGCATATCCTGCAAAACATTCACGAGCCCGGACTCAGTCCGTGGTTTCGCTTGCCGGAGCCGGGTATGGAACTGTATACGCCGGAGTGGACGTTTGCCTACGGACAGTTGAAGCGCTTTGCCGCAGCTCCCTGAACCTTTAAACCTGGTTTTAAAGCACGTTCACCTTCACCCGAAGATAGCACTTCAGCAGCAAGGTCATTTTTTGCGAATCGGGTACGCGAATACGCTCTTCCATGATATGCTGTGCCGTAGCCCGCTCGATTTTCTCGAGCAGCTTCAGGTAATAGCGATAGGCCGTATAAACACCGAAGCGGCAACCCATTGGTAGCTGCTTGATACCCTGGTAAGCCAGATCAAAATCCTTACGGATATCGCTGATGATGGACAGCTTGGTCTGGTCGTTGAAACCCTGGAAGCTGATACCTGGGAAATAGACGCGTCCGCGGTCTGCGTAATCGCTTTTCAGATCCCGGATGAAGTTCACTTTCTGGAAAGCAGACCCCAAAGCCCGCGCTGCCGGCAGCAGGTGCTGGTAACGTTCCTCATTGCCATAACAGAAAACACGCAGGCACATGAGTCCAACTACTTCGGCCGACCCGTAGATGTATTCGGAATAACTCTGATTGGAATGCGTGGTGCTTTCCAGATCCTCTTCCATGCTGTTGAAGAAGGGCTCGATCAGCTCGCGGCCGATATTGTAAGTGCGGCAGGCTATCTGAAAGGAATGCAATACCGGATTGGTGCTGATACCTTCTTCGATGGCGCGGTAAGTTTGTTCTTTGAATTCGGCGAGCAGACGGGCTTTGTCGTGGCCATGGAAGGTGTCGACAATCTCGTCTGCCACGCGCACAAAGCCATAAATAGCATACACAGCCCAGCGGTAATCGCTCGAAAGCATGCGAATGCCCAGCGAAAATGAGGTGCTGTAGTTGAGGGTAATGCGCCGGCTGGAAGCCAGGGCTGTGCGGTCATACAGTTGCATGCTCATGGCGTATCCTTTCTGTTACAAGCCTGGAACCTATGACTACGATCGGCAGTCCGGTACCGGGATGAGTACTGGCGCCAACATAATACAAATTATTGAATTTCTCATCTTTATTCGCAGGACGCAAGGCACCGATTTGATTCATTCCATGAGCCAGGCCGAGTCCGCTTCCTTTATAAAGATTGAACATCCCTTTCCAATCTATGGGTGTATAAACCGTTCGGGTGATGATGTTGTTTGCGATATCGTATCCAACACGCTCCCCAAGATCCTGAATGATGTCGTTAGCCAATTTTTCAGCGTCTGACCAATCAGGCTTGTAGCGCAGGTCGGGAACCGGGCACAGAATGAACAAGTTCTCGCAACCTTCCGGAGCACAACCCGGATTGCTTTTACTGGCTACATTCACGTAGTAATAAGGCTTTTCCGGTGCCACAGACGTTTTGAAAATCATGTCTGCATATGCCTTGAAGTTATTCCCAAGGAAATAGTTGTGGTGCGCGATACCGGGAATCTGACCTTTCACACCCAGGTAAATGGTGAAAGGCGCCAGCGTCCAATGCATCTTATCGAGCTTTACCTCGCTGTATTTCGAACGGTTCAGGATGGCTCCGCGGAACCAGGCCGCATCGGCATTGCACACGTATACATCGGCTGTCCAAAGTTTGCCATTGGCATCGGTGAAGCCTTTGAGCTGGTCGCCGTCTGCCTTATAGCCTGTGATTTCGGTGTGGTAATGAAACTTCACCCCACGCGATTCGAGGATAGGCAGGATACCTTCCACAATCTTGTACATTCCTCCTTCCACATTCCAATAGCCGTCGTGCTGCAGCTCCGTGTAATTCAGCAGGCTATAGACCGATGGCGTATCGAAGGGAGTGGCGCCGAGGAAGAAGGAAACAAGCGAGAAGATTACCTTCACGTCTTCCGTTTCAAAATTCCGCTCCAGTTCCGTCCACATGCTGCGGAACATCTTGGGCAGGTGCTTCATCGGCACGGTGGCCAAGGATGCGAGGTACGGAACCATGCCATTGAAGTTCCGCTTGATGATGCGGTATTCGGTATCGTGGAAGATGGATGCGGCCGACTTCAGGTATCGCTTTGCCTTTTCTTCAAAGTTCTTTTCATCCGCAAATTCCTGCGCGAGCCTGCTGAGGTCTTTGTAAATATGGAAAACCTTGTCGCGGCCGGCCATATTAACGGTGTAAAGGGGATCGAGTTCGCGGATGGTGAAGGGAATGGGAATTCCCTGCGATTCGAATAGCTCTTTGAATTCATAACTCATGCTGAAGAAGGAAGGACCGACGTCGAACGTAAAACCATCCTTTTCCAACAAGTTGAGGCGACCGCCTGCGCGGTGGTGTTTTTCGAGTATTTCCACCTGATAACCCTCGTGTGAAAGGCGCAGTGCGGTGGCGAGACTGCCGAGGCCGGAGCCAATAATGAGTACTTTTTTAGGCATTGTGATTGGGACGGAAGCGGTTCAGGAATTTGCGGGTAACATACAGGAAGCCAAACGCTTCCGAACCGTCTTTCCCGTGAAAGGTGTGATGATGGTAATGGGTCATGCGCATGGCATGGAAATAAGGAATACGGGTGATTTTCAGCCATTTGACGCGCTGGTGCACAAATACATCGTGAACCAGGAAATAGGCCACGCCGTACAAGGCAATACCGAGGCCGGCAAAAAAGCGCCAATCGAAATCAACCGATCCGACAACAATCAACCAAACCGAAGGAATGGCAAACATGAAGCCGAATAGGTCGTTCAATTCGAAAGCTCCTTTGCGTGGTTCGTGGTGGCTTTTGTGCCAGACCCAGAGAAACCCATGCATGATAAACTTGTGTGTGAACCAGGCCACACCTTCCATTAACACGAAGAAGCCGAGCGTGATAAGAATATTGACGATCATTTTCAAGACCGGAAAGATAACGCCGGGGCAGTGCGAAAGTTTGCCCGGCATATTAATTCAGAAGCTTTCTATGCTTTAGCCCTGCGCGCGCACCCAGAAATACAGCACGGCAAAAAATACGGCCTGCAGGAACAACAACCTGCCAGCCATGGGATTGGGTGAAATTTTCACGGTCTTCAGGTAGGCGTAATGGATCAGGAGCGAGGCGATAAACCAGGCGACATAATTCTGCAAAGGGATCACATTGCCTTTCCACGACCAGAAATCAAAACGCATGGCCACCGGTTCGAGGAGGAAGTCGAAGCCGGTCATCATCGCTGCAGCCACCACACTGACGATTGCGGGGTCTTTGAACCAGCCGGATGCCACACTGCGTGTGAAATAGACGAGCATGAACCAGTTGGCGCCAAGAATCAGCGGAACTTCGAGGACACTGTAACCGAGGGTCTTGCCGTATTTGTACGACCCGAAAATGAGGCCGCTGTGCACGCCGGCCACTTCGAGCAACCATCCGCAAAGGGCAATCATCAGGCCTGCGAAAACGAACGGCGCGTCCCATTTCTTGTGGAAGATGAGGGCAAGGAAGATGGCGAAGAGGATGTTGACGGGCGTAAGGCCCACGACCATTTGCTGCAACTCGGGCACCAGGAAACCGGTCAGGCCTACCGCGTAGATGATGATGGCAATCCAGGTAGCGGGAATCAGGTTCTTCGAAGCAGCCACAGGCGATCAGGGTTGGTATTTCTTTTGGATAAGCGATGCGGTGATGCGGGCACCCAGCAGACAGAGTGGGATACCGCCGCCCGGATGCACACTTCCACCGGCAAAGTAAAGCCCCTTCACCTTCGAACTGAAATTTGCCTGCCGGAAAAATGCCGCCAGCATGCGGTTGGAACTGCTTCCGTACAAAGCACCGCGGTACGAGCCCGTGCGCGCTTCTATCCTTACCGGATCGAGAAATTCTTCTTCGGCTATCCATGCAGCGATATCGGTTCCCAGTTCCCGGCTCATACGGCGGATTACTGTTTCGCGCAGCTGACGCCGGATAGCATCCCAGTCTTGCCCGCGGTTGGCAGGCACATTCACCATAACGAACCAGTTTTCCATCCCCTCAGGAGCATCGGCCGGATCGCATTTGGAAGTAATATTAATATAGATGGTTGGGTCTTCGGGTGCTTGCTGTTCGTTCCAGATATCGCGAAACTCCTGTTCATAATCGCTGCTGAAGAAGATATTATGTACGCCCAGTTGCGAAAACGACTTCCGGATACCCCAGTAAAAAATCAACGCCGAACTGGAGCTATCTACCTGCTCTACGCGTGCCGGGGCTTTCAGATCCGGGAGCATCTTCTTATAGGTCGGGAAAACATCGGCATTGCTGAGCACGATATCTGTCGGAACTTCTTCCCCTCCTTCCAGCAACAAGCCACGCACTTTCTTTTTACCAGCATCGAGCAGGATGCGTTCCACTTTGGCATTGAAGCGGAATCGCACACCCAGGCGCAGGGCAAGCTCATAAACAGCCATCGGAATACACCGCATTCCACCTTCCGGATACCAGGCGCCCATGGCAGATTCGAGATGCGGGATGACATTCAAGGTTGCCGGAGCCCGGTAGGGATCAGAACCGTTGTACGTGGCGAACCGATTATAGAACTGCCGGGCGTGGGCTGTGGCAAAACGGCCGATGTTCTCCTTGTTCATGCTGCGCATGGTTCCGATGAAAGGCAGGTTAGCGATGCCGCGCAAGCCACTCGGACGAATATAGGTAAGGAGTGTATGCAGGGAACTTTCGAGAAACACCGGTGCAGTAATGCGGTAGAGATAGGATCCGCGATTTTGCATGGCCAGGATATTGGCGGCAGGCTCGCCGAGTTCCTTTTCCATAGTAGCGGCGAGTGCGGCAGGCTCCGCCGGTGCATGGAAGCATTTGCCATCGGCGTAAAAATAATGGCAGACCGGATCGAGGCGTTGGTAGGAGAAATGATCCCGCGGATTTTCACCCGCCAACTCGAAAAGTTCGTCAATAAGGTCGGGCCTTGTGAACAATGAAGGGCCGGTATCGAAGCGAAAAGGGCCAAGCTGCATTGCTCCCAATTTGCCACCGGCGGTCGGGGCAGCCTCGAAAACCAGCA
Organism: Flavobacteriales bacterium; assembly: GCA_947463435.1. Classification (GTDB taxonomy): domain Bacteria; phylum Bacteroidota; class Bacteroidia; order NS11-12g; family UBA955; genus REEB481. The sequence continues at coordinate 31,728 of CANHTS010000006.1, forward strand.
CATCAAAACCGGCTATTCGCAGCCTGACAGCAGCCGCTAAACCAGCTATCCCGCCTCCTATGATCCCTATCCGTCGCCTTTGGTGCATTCGACAAAGAAACACCATTGCGGCGCTTCGGTTTTGGGAACGGTTTCGCTTGTGACTGTCAGCCTATTAGGCTATTCCGTAAAAAAAAATACTTTTTTCAATCAAACTATTTGAAATATGGCATCGCAATGTAAATTTGCGGCACTCAAAACGAAAAAACACACAATGAAAAAGGTTTCTTTCACCCTCGCAGCTGTTGCTGCCCTCGCTTTTGCTGCTTGCAATGGCCCCGCTACTCCCGGTGTTAACACCGACTCTCTGCTGAAGGACTCTCTCATGAAGGATTCTATCCTGAAGGCTTCACAGACTCCTGCTCCTGTTGACACCACCAAGAAAGACAGCACTGGCGCTGCTCCTGCTGCTGCTCCCGCTGCTCCTGCTGCTGGTCACTAAGCGTATCAAAAACAGAAAAAAAGAGAAAGGCACTTGCAAGAGTGCCTTTTCTTTTTTAGTTTCGCATCCAAATGATGAAGAAATTTGCCTCGGCCATCGCGATGACACTCCTCTTGGTAGTGTCTGCCAATGCCCAGAGCAATGCAGGCATGCTCAATCCGGGAACGGAAGATCACGCGCTCGCCTTCACCGTATCCCCCAATCCTGCAGCTGCCACCAGCGCAATTACAGTAAACTTCAACCTGAAGCCGGTGCAAAGCGGCCAGGTAAGCCTGAGCATCACCAACCTGATTGGCCAGTCGCTCTACGGTCACATGGTTCAGGCCGGTGATATCCAGAATCAGTCTGTTCGGATTGACCTCGCAGATCTCAAGCTCTCCAAGGGCCTGTACTTCGTAAAAATGTCCAGCGGAGAATTCAGCTTCACCCAGAAGCTGGTGATCCGCTGATGGAGTCCAACTCCCCCATTATCATTCGCCACGCCCAACCGGAGGACGCCCCTTCGGTTTTTCAGTTGATACAGGAGCTGGCCGAATATGAACGCGCGCCGGAAGAAGTCATCAACTCCCCCGAACAAATGCTGCGCGACGGCTTCCCCGAAACCGCCTGGTTCGGTTGCCTTGTGGCCGAACACCAGGGACAAGTTGTCGGAATGGCCCTTTGGTACCTGCGCTACAGCACCTGGAAAGGCGTGTGCATGTACCTCGAAGACCTGTACGTGCAGCCGGCCTTCCGCCGGCAAGGAACAGGCAAAGCGCTCTTCCTCAGCCTGAAAGAACGCGCAGAAAAGAAACAATGCCGCCGACTGGTATGGCAGGTGCTCGACTGGAACGAACCGGCTATCCGCTTTTATGCGCAATTGGGCAGCCATTTCGATAAAGGCTGGTGGAATGGATTCCTAGACCTCAACGTGGATGCATGAGCGCAACGTTATATTGCCTGCCTTGCTCAGGCCTTTCGTATTGGGCCTCTTCATGCTTGCCTGCTGGGAAGCCCAGGAGTACTTCCAGCTTTCCTATACAGACTTCGGCGTCTACCCGCGCGATATGCGCAGCCTGA
>CANHTS010000007.1 GCA_947463435.1 Flavobacteriales bacterium
CGCAACCTGGATGGCATTCACCACTACGTATGGAAAAGGTACATGCGGAACTACGTGGGCGAGTTCTGCTACCTCACCAACCGGCGCTACAGTGGTTTTCAAAAACTTGAACAAATGTTCGCATTGTTCGTCAGTAAGGCATGGAATCTGCCATACATAGTGGAGGCTTCAGACTAATCTGAATGCTTCGCTGGATTGACCATCATCTCCTGCGGTGATATCAATCATTCAAAGAACACTTCACTTTCCCGTTCTTCGTCCAATGCCAGCTAAACAGCCAATTACCTCCTATCAGGATATTCAGTCCATCGTGGATGAGCATTATCGCCAGCTGCTTCAGGACCCTTTCACCAACCCTAAATTCCAGCATGTTAACTTGCCAGACCATATGCCGCGCATTTACCATTTTTGGAGCTTTATACTCAATATAGAAGCGGAGGAGCATCCATATAAGGGAAGCGCTTTTGAACCACATGCCCATCTTAACCTGGAACACGCACATTTTGAAACATGGTTGAAATATTTATTCAACGCATTGGATCAAAACTATGTAGGTGAAGTTGTTGAAACCTGGAAGGAGAAAGCGCGGCAAATGGGAATGTTGTTCGAGTATAAACTCGGACTCCTGAAAGGCTGATTCAGTCCCTTTTACATTCCATGATGAAATCGTTCATCTGCCAGCCTTCGCCGATGTCAAAATCAGCTACCCGTATTATTCGAAAACCTACAGAAAAATAAAAATTAACAGACTTATAATTTTGTCGGTTAACTTGTAATGTAATTGAACAAATTTCCGGGTAGAACGCCAATAACATTTGAAAAGCAGATTTGCCAACACCTTGCCCTTGAAACTCCGGAAGGATGTAAAATTTATGAATGAACAATCCGTCGCTTTTCAACCGGCTGACACCTAAAAAACCGATTTCAACATCATTTTCATCATAGATCCAATAAAACACCTGACCCTCTGTAAGTTGTTCATTCAACGATGTCAGACTGTAATTGCGCTGCAACATATACGTTGTTTGTGCATGACCGATAATGTCCGGGTAATGCTGGAGCCAAATTGTTTCAGCCATTTGGCTTAATCGTTCCAGGTTGTCACATGAGCGCAGGTTCACAAGGCAAAAGTGGGATAAAAGAACTTGTTTTGCTGCATGGGTGTGGGATTGGTATTGAAGGACCTGTTGACCGGTTATCCCGGTGCGAAAGCCTTGCATGTGCATCCCATCAGCTTGCAAGCCAGCCCGGGTGAAATTTGGATGCTCGGGGGCAGGAACGGAACCGGTAAAAGCACGCTGCTCAGCACCATGGCGGGTATCACGCCTCCTCGCGCCGGACAGATATTTTGGAATGAAACCGATACCCAAACCCTGGATCCTGCTTCGCGCAGCAAAATCTTTTCCCTCGTGCTTACCCAAAGGCCTGATGCAGCTATGTTCACTGCTTTGGAAATCGTGGAAACCGGACTCTTTCACCGAAGTATACGTCCTAAAGACAAGGAGCAGCTGGCATTTGAATGCCTTGAAAGTGTGGGTGCTTCGCCGTTGGCAGGCCGACTTTTCGAGCAATTGAGCGATGGAGAAAAACAAAGGGTCATGATGGCCCGTGCTTTGGCACAGGATACACCGGTGTTGCTGTTGGATGAACCTTCAGCTTTTCTCGACTTCGCAGCAAGAACCGAACTGTCTGGTCTTCTTTCTCGCTGGGCCGGTGAATGGAATAAACTCATCTTTGTCAGCAGTCATGATCACCATGCCTTGTTGCCTGTTTGCTCACACCTTCTTTTTCTCGACAAGTCCGGCGCTCGTGTGATGCAAGGTGCTGACCTACAACAAAAAGCATATTCCCTTTTTGAAACGCCTTAAAATGAAGGCGAACGGATTTACTTTCAAACAGTTCCATGTGGAGCAAAACGGCGCCGCCATGAAAGTGACAACCGATGCATGTGTCTTTGGAAGCTGGATAGACGGTCCGCCGACAGGTCGTGTGCTGGATGCCGGAACAGGTACTGGATTGCTGGCCCTTATGTTGGCGCAGCGTTTCCAGCAACTGGAGATAACCGGAGTGGAACTGGAAGAGGCCGCATACCGGGATGCAGCACTCAACTTCAGCAAGTCGCCTTTCACAAGCAGGCTCCGGGCTGTTTGTGCAGATGTGTTAACCTTTCAGGATGGTGAACCTTTTGATGCCATCGTTTGCAATCCGCCTTTCTTCCTCAATGCCCTCCCGGCGGAAAGCAAGCCCAGAAATATGGCCCGGCATGCCTCCGATACCTTCTCCGTCGATGGCTTTTTGGATGCAGTTGCTCGTTTACTCCGTATGAACGGTGAACTCTTCCTCATTCTTCCGCCGGCAGAAGCCAGTGTATGGATGGAAAAAGCTGCTGTTAGGAATGTCTTTCCCATATCCGTTTGCCAATTGAGTCATAACCAAGACCGCACGCCTCACCGCTGGATGATCTCGATGCGAAGACAAGATACAGATACCAAACCTGCTTGTGCTGAAGGCAACTTGCGCCTTTTCGAGAATGGAACCTATAGCAAGGAAATACAGGCATTGTTAAGGCCATTTTATCTTTACCTGGACTGATTTTCCGGTTTCCGGAAGTCAGCAGCCCTGTTTAAATTGCGGCTTCCGATCATGGCACGCCTGCATCCCTTTCTGACACCCATTCTTTCTTGCCTCTTGGTCTTGGGTGGCTGCGAAAAAGGCTTGCAATGGCGGATGCCAACAAATATTATCGAGTCCATTCCCTTTGCGCCGCTTGAAGTGTATGCCGGAGTTCAGACGGTTTACCTCGGCGCGTATTGGAGCGATTTGAACCTTTTGGATAGCATTACATTCAGTGCAGGTTTTCAAGGCAATTGGGTAAAAGGGATGGATTCCTTGTTGATGCGTGCATCCGACAACGCTCCACCACTTGGCCGAATGCAGTTTTGGTCAGCTGGATTTGCCTATACTTTGCCACTGATCCGCCGGTTTTACCGAAATCACACATTTACGTTGAATGACCCTGATCAGCTTTATACATCTGTTAACCTGGTGACTTCGTTTTCGGAAAGCAAAGCTATACCTTTCGCTGAAGGTCGTTGGACGTTTACAACAAGAGTCCCCGAGGGCATTCAAGCCTACGCCTTCCAGACCAATGGGATGCCATTGCGAAGGGATCCGTCCAATGCGGATTCAATATTCTGGCCGGGAATGGGTATGGTGTCGCTCATGCCCGCTGATCCGCGCAAAGACAATCGAAATTCTTGCCGAACCCTGGCATTTACCGGAACACAAGTTCGCTTGTCGCGCGACCCAGCACCACAGTCTGTAATCGCGCTTTGGAATAATATCGAAATACCGTTTGACACTGCTGACGGTGCATTGAGACTCGAAATCCCCAAAGAGGCTAAAAAAGTCCCGATTAGCTATTTAAGGGTATGGCTCTATAATGACAACCGCATCACAGGCAGCTGCAAAATACCTTTGATAAAAGGGAAAGTTCCGGTGGATACCGCGTCAATTCCCGGCGAACTGTGGGAAGCGGCCGTGCGGTATGAGTTGATGACCGATCGATTCTTCAACGGTGATCCTACCAATGACCGCAAATCACCTTCGCGTTCCCTGCCACATCCCAAAGTAGATTTTTATGGGGGAGACTTTACCGGCATTGGTTCTAAAATCCGCGATGGCTACTTCCGCGAATTGGGAATCAACTTCCTTCAAATATCCCCTGTCGTCCGTAACATGGGAGGTCTGCTTCCAGCGGATAATTGTCCGAATGGTATTGCAACAGCATTTGATGGAAGACACCCCGTTTCAGCCATTGAATCAGAGCCGGGCTTTGGTAGTGAAGGTGCCTTGAAACAGCTGTTTGAACTGGCCAAATCCGCCGGCTTAAACATGGCATTGGAACCACCCTCCACCTTGTTTGGCCAAAATGGAAGCACAACAACGCCGTCTTCAGATTCAGCATTGTTGTGGTTCCGCAAATTCAATGCGGCTGCCTGGATGCAAACCGGATCCAATGCTTCGGCAAAGCAAAGCGCTGCAATAGCTTCTGTTGTTCGGAGGTTTGGCAATGAAGAAAACGGCAGACAACTGCTAATAGGTTTCGATGGTAGTTTTCAATCGAATACAAACCAGGTATCCAGTCAATACCACGCACAAGCATACAATAGCCCTGAATTTTACGCCTTGGCATTCAGCACATTCGCATTCAAGGCGAGCAGCATATCTGCCCCGGAGTTGCTAAACCAATACATCGCCTCCTTTACAAACTTGCAAATCCGTTTCCATTCTACCGGCAGTGAATGGTTGCCGCGCTTTGTTTCCCTCGCAGACGGAAGCGTGAATCCCAGTGAAGATCTTTCCAAGGCAGGCTGGACAAATGATATCCAAAACCGCGGTGAATTGTATTTCAGTAGCTTGCAAAGCCTGTTAGCGCTTTGTTGTGCCTTGCCGGGAATTCCGGGAATTTATTACGGCGATGAAATCGCTATGCCGGGCGCAGGTCCACCCGATAACCACCGGGTTATGCGCTTCGAAGGATTGAGTTCCGTCCAGACAGATCACCGCGATGCCATGGCGCGTTTAATTCAATTCAGACGCTCACACCCTGTGCTGATGTTCGGCGATATCCGCGTGGTTCCATCTGCACCGGGTATGCTCGCCATAGAACGGAACTACTTCGGTCGCAGCATGTTCGCCGTTTTCAACCTGCAAGATCAACCTGCTGTGTTTGTCACCTCTCAACCTTTGAACCGAAGTTTCCGCGGACAAAAGCTGCAAACCACTGCCAAAGGCTTTACCCTCAACCTCGAACCCAACTCCTATGACTTCCTATACTAAAAACAAGACGCGCGTTAAAGGCCTTGTGGCGGGCTTCTTTTTGCTGAGCCTGTCAAATCTGCTTCCGGCTCAGGATACCCTGTGGCTTGTGAATGGTGAAATGTTACGCTGCCGCGTGAAAACCATCAACCGCGTAGATGTGGATTATATACCTTGGGGCCAATCAGGTCCGCTGTATTCAATCAACAAGGCTTTGCTGCTAAAGCTGGTATATGAAACGGGTTCCAATGTGGTTTTTCAGGAAGCCCCTGCGCCCGTTTCAGATGCCGCAGTGGCAGCAGCCGACAGCGCCGCAGCCACCATGGGCAGTGATGCACTCATCCAAAAAGCTATAAACGATGCCCAACAACATTACGACTATACACGGCCACGGAATGCCTCCATCGTCATCGGACTGACTTCACCTGTATTCTATTTAATTCCGGGTGTGGTTGCCACCGCTGCCATGGCTTCCACTGCCCCGCGTTACGACTACCTGAATGTGCCCAATGAGGCGCTGTATCGCAGCAGCCCGGATTACAGACAAGCCTACACCCGCCAGGCCAGGAAAATCAAATCGCGAAAAGTCTGGGGTGGTTTTTTGACCGGCGCCGGTACTACAGTAGCAGGTATCATTGCCCTGGGCATCCTGCTTTTTTAATTTCAGCGCAACAGGTCCAGCAAGTCGCTTTCGATGCTCTTGCGGGGCGTTTCAATTATGCGGCCTTTCTCTACGCCATTGCGGTAAACAATGATCAACGGTACGCGGTCAATAGCCATGCCCGCAGCAGGTCCGTTGCCATTGAGTGGCTTTTTGGCCTTGTTAACTCCTGAATAACTGAAGTCGTCAGCTTTGAATCCGCTCATATCCAACACCTTTAACAGGCGTGGAACGTGCATGCGCGTATCGTCGCACCAACTGCCGCCGATCACGCGTATCTGGCAACCTGCATAGGCACTGCTTAAGGCCTTCAGCTTGGCGTCGTCTGGTGTGTAACGGTTGTATGCCTCGTAGAGCATGTCTGTGAAAAGTTGCTGTTGACTGGGTCGACCGGTATCACCGGGGTCTGACTCCAGATTCAGCTGGGTCATGGTTTTGTTGTAATTGTGCATATCTGCAAAAACAGGTGGCGCTTCAGGTACCAATCCGCGGATGGCCGTATCCTGAACCATACCTGCATTCGGATCTTCGGGCAGTATCGGTGCTATGGCTGCTACCGTGTCCGTCTGGGCCACAACAACCGGTTTGCGCAGCTGGCAAGACGAAACAGCGGCCATGAACAAGGTGATAATCAGTATGCGCTTCACATCCGCAAAAATAGGCCTGCGGTTTAGCAATTCTTAGGTAGTTTTGAAGGCCCGATGTCATCATCCCTGGAACAGTTAAAAGCACCCATCCGGGTTGAATTGTCGGAGTTTGAACAACGCTTTGCCCAAAGCATGAAAACGCGTGTTCCGCTCCTGAACACCATCATGAATTACATCGTTCGCCGCAAGGGAAAGCAAATCAGACCCATCTTCGTTCTCTACAGCGCCGGTCTGTGCGGTGAAATCGGAGAACGCACATACCGCGGTGCGGCGCTGGTGGAGTTGTTGCATACCGCCACCCTTGTCCACGATGATGTGGTGGATGAGAGTTACCAGCGGCGTGGATTCTTCAGTGTCAACGCGCTTTGGAAAAACAAGATTGCCGTGCTCGTGGGCGATTATCTACTCAGCCGCGGATTATTACTGAGTATCGATGCCGGCGACTACGATTTGTTGCAAATCAGCAGCCGGGCCGTGCGCGATATGAGCGAAGGTGAACTGATGCAGCTCGAACGCAGCCGTTTTCTGGATATCACTGAGCCGGTGTATTTTGAAATCATCCGCCAGAAAACCGCCTCACTTATCGCTTCCTGCTGCGCCATTGGTGCCGCCTCGGCCGGAGCTGAGAAAGACTTGACAGACCGCTTTCACGCATTCGGGGAGAAAATCGGTATCGCCTTCCAAATCCGCGACGACCTCTTCGACTTTGGCGACAACGACAGCGGTAAACCAAGCGGTATCGATATCAAAGAAAAAAAACTGACTCTGCCACTTATCCATGCCCTGAAACAGGTGAGCCCTTCGAGTGCCAAAGAGATGCTTAAACTCATCAAAAGCAAGACACCTGACAAGGAGAAATTAACACGTGTCACAGCTTTTGTAAATGAAAACAATGGCATGGAATACGCGCGCAGCGTTATGACGCAACTAAAAGACGAAGCTTTTGCGTTACTCGGAAATCACGCGAGCCGCAATGATCTGGATATGCGTGCATTGGTAGATTTCGTCATCGATCGCAAACATTAACTTTACCCCATTCATCCAACATGTTATACGCAGCACTGAACGCTAAGACCCTGGAATTCAGGCAAGAAGATGGTAATTGGCAAAGCGTGGGCTCCAACGCTGTTCCCGAAATACTGAGCGCCGATAGCGGTAAAATCTGCTTTCTGTTGAACAATCAGCGCTATGAGGCTGAAATTATGCAGATGAACAAAGAGGAACGCTGGGTTGAGTTGCGCATCAATGGCAAGCCGGCCCGCATTGCCTTGAGTACACCGCTCGATAAGCTTTTGCATGATATGGGAATGGATACTGCTGCAGCGGCCAAAGCGGCTCAGGTTAAAGCACCGATGCCGGGCTTGGTGCTGAGAATTCTGGTGGAAGCAGGCGCAGAAGTGCAAAAAGACGATAAAGTCATGATCCTGGAAGCCATGAAAATGGAAAACGTGATCAAATCGCCAGGCCACGGTATTGTCAAACAAATCCTGGTTAAGGCTGGTCAGGCAGTAGATAAGGGGCAGGTGCTCATAGCATTCGAATAACCGCGGCATTACCGTCGCAATTCAAACGCCCGTCGAATGAAACGCAGCACGGTTTATTGGATTATCGTACTTTTCCTGCTTCCGGTTCTGCTGGCGTTTTCCAGGACTCCGGTAGCGTGGCTCGACGAAACAATGAACCTAGACCCTGCAGTGCAATGGCATCTGTACGGTGCATACGTAAGCAAAATCTGGCCAAATCAGGGAACCGAGCGTGTCTTCCTTGCTTACTTGCCATTGGTGGAAGTATTTCATCTCGCCAACCTTGCCTGGTTACCTAAAACGCTTACTGCCATCCGCTTGCCTTTCCTGCTCTGTTTTATTGCCGGTTTATTCACCTGGGTGTGCCTCCTTGAAAGCTGGAAACTAAAATCAGGCTGGTTGCTTTTGCTGGTCGGATTGCTGGCCTGCGACCGGGCAGTGTTCGAAATACTGCGCAGCGGCAGAAGCGAAACACTTGAACTGGCTATCCTGGCCGGAACCTTGTTCGCCATTTTCAAAAATCGGATGCCGCTCGCCGCGCTCCTTGCTGGTTTGCTATGGATTGCACACCCGAAACTCTGGGCACTGACCGGCATACTTAGCCTTTTTATTTTGTGGAAATCAGAAGGTTTAATAAGGAAACTGCGCGCCGTGGTGTTGATCGCAGCACCAGCCTTCCTTTGGATGGCCTGGCTGGGATTTCCATTCGAAGAGCTACGCGCACAGTTATTGGGTCAAAGCGCCGGGCACGGTGCCGATGGGAATATAGTCAACCGCATCTGGCAGCATGTTTGGCATCGGTTCATGCCGTATTATGCCGGGCAACCCTGGGTGCCATTGTTGCATCTCCTTACCTGGTGGCCGGCGTGGAAGTTGATGCGGAAATATGGTTGGGACCTCAAAGCGCTTCCAGGCTTGCTATGGATGGGGCAGGACTTGTTCTGGATGTTTATCCTGGCGCCTCATTACCGCTATCTCCCTCCGCATCAATTGCTGATGTATACGGTTTGGGCCATTTGGATTGCTGAAAAAGATTGGGCTTTACCGTACAGGATGAGATTAGCCATGTTTGCTGTGGCTCCACTCCTGCTTTTCCCCTGGGCTTCGCGGCTTGCATATGCTTTTCTGCAGTGGGAAGCCCGCGATCCGCAAGCGGTTGTCAACTGGTTGAACCGCAGCCTGCCAGTCAATGGAAAGACCTTGCTCATCGGGCACAGCATCGGTCATTACTATCTCTGGCAACGGCAGGATACCTTACTCGACTTCGCACTGGAAATCTATCCGCAGAAGTTTTCCTTCAACAATTATGCTCAAGTCTATTACCTGGGTAAGGAGTTGCCACGCGCTCTGAGCTATATCAAGCCGGTTGCCACTTATACCTTACAGCCACCTTTGCTGCCTGTTTCGTTGGATAACAGAAGTGCGACCTACCGCGGACTTCAACTGTACCTGCTTCCGGATCTGAAAAGCATGGAAGCCCTTGTTGGAGTATATCGAAAGCCATATCCCTGAATTCCGTGATGTTTAAAAAGCCAACTTGGCTTTCTTTTGTGTAGTTATACTACTGTAAAAAAATATTTCTGCCGATAGAAGTTAAATATTTTGCAGTTTTGACAAAAAAACAAAAAATAAGCGCCAAGAAACCGGGCGGCAATTTTTTTGTACTCGGCAGATTCGGATGGACGAGAGAATAAAAAGCAGCGAAATAGCAGCAGGAGTAAGCGTTTGATATGAGATCCCTTTTCAGGAAAAGCTATCATCTAACCGCAGAACAAAAGGGTTGGAACCTTGTGCCGGATAAAAGCGCCAATATTATGCCGCATTCGGTTCGTACCATTCTCGATGCCGGCACTGGCAGAGGTATGCGTCTCGCTTATTTTCTTCAGTTGTTTCCCTATGCTATTGTACATTGTTTCGAGCCGGACCTTGCAGCGTTCGCGTGGCTCGATAAGCAATACAGCAAGCACCGGCGCGTCATCCTGAATCGAATGGCCTTGTGTGGAAGCAGCGGGTTGAGTCTGATTGATAATTCAACGACACCTTGCTTACGACCAGTTCAAATTTTCGATGGAACTGAATTGGCATTGCCCGACGAACATCTTGTCAGGATTACAGTAGACGACTACAGCCGTGTTTGTCGCATAGATGAAATCGATCTGTTGCGCTTGCCGGGAACAGCTACAGAGGTTTCCCTCTACAACGGTGCTCGCATGCAATTGGCCGATGGTGCCATCAGGGCTTTGCTGATTCCATTGCAACCCGGCGCCGCTGAACAAGAAGCGGCTGTTACAGAAATAGCGGCACTCAACAGGGGTTTGGAACGTCAGGGTTTTGCGCTGAAAGGTATCAAAGGCTCATGTGATGCTGAAGATAAATTCTATGGGCATATGCTGTATGCAAAGCAACAATCGGTTTAACAGCCAAGCCGGATTTCACGTATAAGCCCAATTGAAAACAGTTTGTTTAGAACGCTGTGCGTTACAGTTAAACGGAACAAATACGTCACGGAAAATTTCATTACCTGAGTAAGCCGGGAATCCAACTGTCTCGAAGACGGTCCGAGGCTAATAATGAAGAATCCCGCGCGGCAAACGCCGTGCGGGATTCATAGTTTAGATGGTATTAAGCGCTAACGTGAGCCGTTAATCGACATTGTCGTGCAGGAAAGAATTCCCTCCGCGCAATTTGGTTTTGCTATCCGTGCTGCTGTTGTCTTCTCCCAGGTTCAACCTCGAAACAACTTCTTTTTCGCTATCCGGAATTTGAATCAATTGGATTCCCTGCCTCAGGTAAGCCGGTGTATTGATGTCGTCGCTGCCCGCTGTAACAGGCGCATGGTGAACCGGATTAGACGGGTTGTTACTCCCCATGCCAGGCCTTCCGCTAAAAGGCTGTATTACAGGAACGGGCGCCGGATTGGGATCAGGCATGATAGGCCCAAGATCAATTTCCAGGAACTCAGGCATTTCAGCTTCCATCGGCTGTTCCATATCGCCGAAGCCGGTTGCAATGACGGTAACGATCAATTCCTCATCCAGGTTCGCGTCGGGCGTCACACCAAGCTTTAGCTTAGCATTATTGCCTGCCTGTGTTTGAAGATATTCACTGATTTGACCGTTTTCCCGCATCAAAGGTTCCTTTTTGCCGTAGGAAATGTTTACCAGCAAATGGCGTGCTCCGCTGATGCGCATGTTGTCGAGCAGTGGCGAATCCAATGCCATTTTAACAGCCTCCATTGCGCGTTCGTTCCCTTTGCCGCTGCCCATACCCAGAATGGCGCGGCCACTGTTGCGCATAGCAGTCTCCACATCCTTGAAGTCCACATTGAGAATACCAGGCAGGGTGATGATTTCCGCAATTCCCTTGGCTGCTGTGCATAAAACGTTATCTGCCATGGAATACGCCTTCGAAAACGGCATCTCCTCGTACATTTCCAGCACCCGGTCGTTGATGATTGTCAACAGTGCGTCTACATGCGGCCGCAAAGCCTCGATGCCCTGCTGTGCCTGTTGTCTCCTGTCTGGTCCTTCATACGAAAAAGGAACAGTGACAATCCCGATGGTGAGAATGCCCATTTCCTTGGCAATCTTCGCAATCACGGGTGCAGCACCAGTTCCGGTTCCACCGCCCATTCCGGCCGTGATGAATACCATCTTGGTATTATGACGCAGGATGTCGGTAATCTTCTCGGTGCTTTCCAGCGCAGCCTTGCGGCCCATTTCAGGCTCAGAACCTGCTCCAAGACCTTCGGTAAGCTTCAGCCCGAGCTGGATTTTATTCGGTACCGGACTGCGCATCAAATCTTGCGCGTCGGTATTGCATACGTAAAACTGTACCCCTTCAATTCCCTGGCGGAACATATGGTTGACAGCATTGCTTCCTCCTCCGCCCACGCCGATCACCTTGATGATGGCGGAGTTCATGTGGGGGATGTCTGGTTCGAAATTCTTCAGCATATGGTTTAGGGGTTAATCGTTGAAGTCCTTGGTGTCGTCTTTGATAATGCCGTTGATGAGAGACCCGAACAGTCCGCTGAAACCAAAACGGCTGCGGCCTTCTTTCTCTGCCGGCTTATTATCGGGCAGATCGCTGCCCTGCCCGCGCATTTCTTTGTCGAAGCCTTTCAGCACCAATCCAACGGCTGTACTGAACATGGGACTGCGCACTTCGTCAACCATACCCTTGGCGAGGTGCTTGTTCGGAAGCCCTTGGTGTACTTCAAGGGTAGTGATGAATTCGATTAGTTCGGCAATATTGGCCAGGTTGGCTCCGCCGCCTGTCAATACTATCCCGGCGCTCAGGCGGTTCTTGTAGCCCGACAGCCGGATCTGGTCGTATACCAAATCGAAAATTTCCTGCACCCGGGCCTGAATTACCTGCGCAAGGTTGAAGAGCGAAATTTCCTTGGCCTTGCGTCCGGGCAGGCCCGATACCGTAACAATCTGATTGTGGCGAATACCCTCTGAAATAGCACTGCCGAAACGCGTCTTCAATGCTTCAGCCTGCTCTTTCAACAAACCAAACGCTTCCTGGATATCGGTGGTGATGATGTCGCCGCCGAGCGGAACAACCGCAGTATGCCGGATGATACCGTCGTGGAAAATGGCAATATCCGAAGTTCCGCCGCCTATATCCACCAAAGCTACACCTGCCATCATTTCGTCATCACTGAGTACCGCACGAGCTGAGGCGATAGGCTCCACAATCAGATCCTCCACTTCCAGCCCGGCTTTTTGAACCGCCTGGGTGATATTCTTTGCCGCAGTGGTCTGGCCTGTGATGATATGATAACTGCATTCCAGTTTCATACCGTGCATGCCAATCGGATCTTTAATGCCCGTTTCACCGTCAATCGTGTATTCCTGCGGCATGATGTGCATAATGGCAGTTTCATGGCCGATATACACTTTGTGCATTTGGGCTTCCATATCATCCAGATCCAGTTGCGTTATCTCATTGTTGCCACTGCGGATCTTGGCAAAGTTCTGTTGACGGCTGGATATATGATGCCCGGCAATGCCTACATACACACGGTTGATCTCAATATTGCTCTGCCGCGATGCTTCTGCGACGGCACGCCTGATCGCCTCTACGGTCTTTGTAATATTCGACACCATGCCGCGCGACACGCCGCCCATGCTCGGGGCCTTGCCCATGCCGAGTACGTCGATCTTGCCGTTCTCGTTCATGCGGCCTACAATCGCGCATATCTTCGTCGTTCCGATGTCGAGACCTACAATGATTTTGTCTTTCTTGATTTTCTGCTTGCTCATATTTGCCGTTGATGTCTTTTTTATTGTGCAGTGACCGTTCCTGCGCCTGTTTCGGCCTCGTTATTGAAAGTTGATTTTTTAACACCGATTACCTGCCGTTCGTACCGGAGATCGATGCGTTCGTATGAGTCCCAGCCCAGTTTAGACAAGGCCTTCGTGTAGAAAAGCCCCAGTTTTTCCATTTTTTCCGGAAGCCGGTCGGTGTTTCCCAGAACAATGCTATGATTTCCTACGCGCGGTATCAACAATAGCTCTGAATAATTATCTACATACACCTGTTCAATCTGGGCAGACCAAAAAGCTTGCTTGTCCATAAAAGTAGCAAGTTCAACCAGCGATTGCAGGACCGGAGTCTTAGCGTGTGTAGAATCGGCCAGGTTCTCCGCTATGTTTCCGTTCGCAACCGGTACATGGGCGGTGAATTGCTTGCTGAAAGGCAATTTTTCGCCGCCTTCCGCCAGGTAATAACTTTCTCCGCTGCGGCTGATAATCCGCATCAGCGGACGTTTCTGTTCAAGGGTGATCTTCAGGTTGCCGCTCAAATCGGCGTATACGTCGCAGGTCTTTACAAAGGGCAAAGCCTTCAGCTGTGTTTCCAGCATTTCAGGCCGCACTGAAGCCACCCGCCTGCCTGCAACGCCTTCCGGTCCGCCACCAACCATTTCCAACACTTCTTCCCTCGTTACGAAATACAAGCCGGTGTCGGGCAAAATGCGCACCTGAACTGTTTTTATTTCGCGCACCGTTTCCTGCCTACCGGCCAGCAACCATCCGATGAGCAATAAAAGGCTCAATCCGGCCGCCAGCATCAACTGCTGCTTTCTGCGCTTGCTTCCTGCTTCAGCCATGTGGATACAGTTGTTGAATGGGCCAACACAATCGGTCGATATCGCCTGCTCCCAAAACAAGCAATACCCCCGGTTTTTCTTCTTTTATTGTGGTAAGAATGGCCGGGCCATCTGCCAATTCCTTGCGCTCCATCTGCACCTGTTCAAGCAGCCATTGGCTGTCGATGCCGGGCAATGGTTTTTCGCGCGCCGGATAAATCTCCATTAAAAACAGGCGATCCAGCGCTGCAAGACTGCTCGCAAACCCTGTCGCGAAATCGCGGGTGCGGGTGTACAAATGCGGTTGAAAAATCCCCCAAACTTCTCTGTCCGGATATAGCATGCGCACACTGCCTATAATTGCATCCAGCTCGGTGGGATGGTGCGCATAATCGTCAATCACCACCTGTTCTGCGTTGCGCACAAGGTATTCAAAGCGGCGCTTTACGCCGTTGAATGTTTCTATGCCGCGCGCCACTGCCTCCGGATTGAGACCGAGGCCATCTATGCAAACTGCTGCAGCTACTACGGCGTTTTCTGCATTGTGCCTGCCCGGAAGCCCACAAGTGAATGTGGTTTGAGCAGCCAGCCCGCCATTCTTCATGTCGAAGCGGAAGTACCCGTCTTCAATGCGCAGATTTTCACCAGTGAAATCACCCGGCGCTGCTGGGTCAATGCTGTATCGCTGCAACTTTATGCCGGCCGGAGCCGCAACCTGCAGCGTGCTTTTGATGTAAACAACGCCGGCAACACGCGTCTTAGCCGCGAAAATGTCGAAAGCTTCCCGGAACGCATCCTCCGTTTCGTATATATCCAGATGGTCCGGGTCGATGGCTGTAATGACAGCAATATCAGGGGTCAGCCGATGGAAACTGCGGTCGAATTCATCCGCCTCCAGCACTACAATGGGCTTTTTAGTAACCTGCTTTCCGTTTTCGTAGCGCAGGTAATTGGTTTGGTAATTGGCTGAAATCCCGCCGAGGAAAGCAGTGAAGTTAACGCCACAGCTGCGCAGTATATGCGCGATCATGGTACTGGTCGTAGTCTTGCCATGCGTTCCGGCCACGGCTATGGTAAAGCTGTCCCTGCTGATCAGTCCGAGTACTTCGCTGCGCTTGAAGAGCTGTAGTGGAGATTGCTCCAGCCACACGCGTTGCGGATGATCTGCCGGTATGGCCGGCGTATAAACCAGCAATGTGGCCTGTGGGTCTTCTTGGATGAATGCAGGAAGTGCTTCTATCCGCTCATCAAACTGCACTTTTATTCCCTCAGCCTGTAATGCCTTTGTGAGTGGCGTGGATGTTTTATCGTAGCCTTCAACCCTGCAGCCCAGCGCGTGGAAATACCGGGCGATGGCACTCATACCGATCCCGCCAATGCCGAGAAAATAAACGTTGCGTATGGCGCTGAGGTTCATGCTTGGATCAGTTGGGTGATTTCGTTGGCGATGGCTGAGCCCGCGCCGGGTTTGGCCAGGCTGCGCAGTTTTTCTTGCATGCGCTGCAGGCCTTCCGCATTGGCCATTTCGCGCTGTATGGTGGGTATGAGTTGATCGGTTTGTGCATCGGGCAGCAATAAAGCCGCACCGACGTCGGATAGCTTCCTTGCATTGGCCGTCTGATGATCTGCTGTGACATTCGGACTCGGTACCAATATGGCAGGTTTGCCCGCCACCGCGATTTCAGAAACCGACAAGGCTCCGGCTCTCGACACTATCAGATCGGCCGCAGCGTAGGCAAGGTGCATCTCGGGAATAAAGGCGCCGCACCAAAGTCCTTTTTTGTGTTGGAAGGGCGCAGTGTCAAAGCGCTTGCCGGTTTGCCAGATTACCTGGATGCCCGCATTCAGCAGTTGGTCAACACCTGCGCTGAGAGCGTGGTTCAAACTGCCGGCACCGAGGCTGCCGCCAATCACCAGGCAAACCGGCCGCTCCTCAAGGCCGAAATGCCGCAAGCCATTGCTGCGCGGTGGGAGGGAAAGGATATCCTTCCGGACCGGATTGCCGGTGTTTCGGATTTTATCAGCGGGAAAGAATGCTTCCATACCTTCAAAACCTGTGCAAACGATATCGACTTTCTTGCCCAGCCAGCGGTTGGTCAGGCCGGCGTAACCGTTTCCTTCCCAGATGAGTGTTGGTATGCCTTTCCAGGCAGCTGCAAACAACAGGGCGCCGCTGGCATAGCCGCCGGTTCCGATAACGCAGTCGGGTTTGAACGATTGCAATAAGGAGAAGGCCATACGTAAACTCCTGATCAGATCGAAAGGCAAGCGGAGGTTCTGCAAACTGAAACTGCGCTGCAAACCGCGTATGGGCAAACCAGTGATGGTATAACCGGCTGCCGGAATCTTTTCCATTTCCATGCGCCCCAAAGCACCGACGAAATGCAGTTCGCAGCCGGGATAGCGGGCGCGCAGTTCTTCCGCTATCGCCAGCGCCGGGAAAATGTGGCCACCTGTTCCACCGCCGGAAAGCATAAATTTAGGCATTGGCCACCGCCCCTCCCTGGCTTTTGGTTTTTTGATCGGCATCCTGCTCTTCTTCAAGACTGCGGCTCACACTCAGGATAACTCCGAATGCAATACTGGTGAACAACAAACTGGTTCCACCCATGCTGACCAACGGAATGGTAAGTCCTGTAACCGGTAATATTCCTACAGCCACGCCCATATTGATGAACGCTTGAATCACCAGGCTGAGGCAAAGCCCGATGGCAAGGAAGGCTCCATAAGCGCGCGGACTGTTGACGACAATCCGCAGACAGCGGTATAGCAAAACGAGGAAGAGCACGATCACTATGAGTCCGCCCAATAAGCCATATTCTTCCACGATTATCGAGTAGATGAAATCGCTGTAAGGATGCGGCAGGTAATTGCGTTGCGTGCTGCCGCCCGGGCCTTTCCCGGTTAAACCGCCGGTTGAAATGGCGATCTTGGATTGAATGCTTTGGTAGCTGTCTTTTTCTTTTCCGATGAATGATTCTATCCGTTTTTTCCAGGTTGGAATGCGGCCTGCATTGCCGAGGGTATCGGTGTCAATCTGCAACAAAGCGTAACCGGCAAGTCCGAGAACGAGTGCACCGGTACCAAATACCATGGCGATGTACTTGATGTGGATCCGGCCAATGAACAGCAGCAACATGCAGGTGCTGAACAGAACCAATGCAGTACTGAGGTTTTCGGGTGCAATCAGCAGGACAACGATGGAAATGATTGCAGTAATTCGCCAGAATGCCGTCGGCGATTCAATCTGGTCCTGGTTCTTCGCGAGATACCGCGCGATATACATGATCAGGAACAGCTTGGCCATATCGGAAGTCTGGAAAGTGATGCCCAGCACCGGAATCGGCAATACGCGCGTGGCGTCGTTGATCTCGCTGCCGATGGCCAGGGTGACCACCAGCAGTCCGATCGAAATCCAAAGCATCAGGAGACTGATGCGCGAGAAATAGCGATAGTTCACCAGATGACACAAGTACATGAAGAACAACCCTATCAACAGGAAGCCTGTGTGTCTGATGAAGTAAAATTCGGTATTGCCGCCGCGCTTGCTGAACGCAAGGGTGCCGGTAGCGGAATACACCGCCAGGATGCCAAGCAGAGACAGGGCACCCACTACCAGCCAGATATACTTATCTCCGCGGAAAATACCGGGTTTCATGGTTTAGAGATTGCGTACGGATTCCTTGAAAAGGCGACCGCGTTCTTCGTAGTTGCTGAAAAGATCGAAACTCGCACAGGCAGGCGACAGCAGTACAGCTTCTCCGGGCAATGCCAGTCCGGATGCCACATGCACAGCCTCTTCCATGCTGCTGGTGTTGATGATCATGTCCACATCCTTGCGGAAGGCTTCGTGGATCTTGCGGTTGTCGGTTCCAAGGGCTACAATGATGCGCACCTTGCTGTTCACCAGCGGTCGGATGTCTTTGTAGTCGTTGCCTTTATCCACCCCGCCTGCGATCCACACTACCGGCTTGTCCATGCTTTCCAGCGCGTACCAAGCTGAGTTAACATTGGTCGCCTTGCTGTCGTTGATGTATTCCACGCCGCGCACACGGGCTACAAACTCAAGCCGGTGTTCGAGGTTCTGGAAATTGGCGAGGCAATCGCGGATCTTCTCCTTGCGGATGTCGAGCAGTCCGCCGACCACCGCTGCGGCCATGCTGTTGTAAGCGTTGTGTCGGCCGCGCAGGGCCAGTTCCTGAATATTCATGTCGAAAGGGTTGTTGTTAAGTTGGAAATGCAATTGTTGTCCGTCGCTCCAGGCGCCCATGCTGATCTGTCGCTCCAGACTGATGGGTATCCGCTGCGCGTCCAGTTTCTGCTGCTCCATGTATTGCAGCGTAAGCGGATCGTCGGCGCAGTAAACGAAGTAATCTGCAGAAGTCTGATTCCTCCCCAGTCTGAACTTGGATGCAGCGTATCGATCTACATCGTAATTGTACCGGTCCAGATGGTCGGGAGTGATATTCGTGAGCACGCTGATATGCGCGTGGAAATCGAACATGCCGTCGAGCTGAAAACTGCTCACTTCCAGCACGTAGTAATCGTGTTGTTCTTCGGCCACCATCCGCGCGAAGCTGTTGCCGATGTTTCCGGCCAGACCGACATTCAGGCCTCCGGTTTTCAGAACAGCATGCGTCAAAGCCGTTGTGGTGGTTTTGCCATTGGTGCCTGAGATGATCACTTTCACTGCATCGGTATGCCATCCGCCAAATTCGATTTCAGAAATCACAGGAATGCCTTCTTCCCTGGCACGCACAACCACCGGATTCGTGTCGGGAATACCGGGGCTCTTTACGATGATATTGGCTGCGAGAATCCGCGCCGGATCATGGCCTTCACTTTCGTAAGGCACACCCCAGCCTTCCAGCTCATTCCGGTAGCGCTCTTTCAGAACAGCACCTTCGCTCAGGAAGACATCGTATCCTTGCTTCAGCCCCAATAAGGCCGCGCCACAACCGCTTTCGCCGGCACCCAATATGACGAGTTTCTGTTTCAGATCAGCGGAGTTTGAGTAAGGCGATGGTGATGATGACGAGGATGAGGGTGACGATCCAGAAACGCACTGTGATTTTGCTTTCCGGGATATTCATCTTCTGAAAATGATGGTGTAAAGGCGACATGAGGAAGATGCGCCGTCCTTCGCCATACTTGCGTTTGGTGTATTTGAACCAGCTCACCTGCAGCACCACGCTGAGGCTTTCCGCGAAATAGACGCCGCAGAGAATGGGTATAAGCAGCTCCATCTTGATGATGATGGCAACAGCCGCCACCGCGCCGCCCAACGCCATACTGCCCGTATCTCCCATGAAAACCTGGGCCGGGAAGCCATTGTACCACAAGAAACCGATGCAAGCGCCAATGAGCGCGCCGAGGAAAACAACCACTTCACCGCTGTCGGGTACGTAGATGATATGCAGGTAATCGCTGAATACTGTATTGCCCGCAGCGTAGGCGAGAATACCAAGCCCGGCACCCACAATGGCCGTCGTGCCCGATGCCAGCCCGTCAATGCCGTCGGTGAGGTTGACCGCATTGGTAACCGCTACCACTATGAAGATAATCAGCGGGAGGAATATCCACCAGGCATTGCCTTCGCCGAATACACTGCTGTAGTTGAAAGGTTCCTTGAGAAAGGGAACATTGGTTTCCAATGGCAGGCTGTGCGAATGGTGGTTGTAATCGATGGTGATAGCGATGATGGCTCCGAGCACCAATTGCCCTAATACCTTGAACCAGCTTTTCAGCCCTTCCTTGTCTTTTTTGAAAACCTTGATGTAGTCGTCGATGATGCCAATCACGCCCATCCACAGCGTGCTGAGCACCATCAGGATGACATAGGGATTATTCAACTTCGCAAACAGGAGCGTGGGAACGATAATGGCAATCAGGATGATGATGCCGCCCATGGTCGGGGTTCCTTTCTTCTGCATCTGGCCTTCGAGGCCGAGGTCGCGGATTGTCTCGCCGATTTGCTGCTTCTGCAGCCAGCGGATGATGCGTTTGCCGAGGAAAAGGCAGAGAAGGAGGCTAAGCACAGCCGCCATCGAAGCGCGGAATGAGATGTACTGAAACACCCCCGTTCCGGGAACGCCAAGTTTGTGCAGGTATTGGTAGAAGAGCCAGTAGAGCATCAGCGCGCAGTTTTGAATTGGGTTTCTATTGCCTGGCGGTCGTCGAAGGGGTGTTTTACGCCGCGGATTTCCTGATAGGTTTCGTGCCCTTTCCCGGCCACCAGGATCACATCGCCCTTGCCGGCCATGCTCACCGCTGTACGAATCGCTTCCATGCGGTTCACCACACTGAGTATTTTCTTGTAGTCTGTCGGCTCCACGCCTGATTTCATGGCTTCGATGATGGCCTCCGGATCTTCGTCGCGTGGATTGTCTGAAGTGAAGATCACCCGGTCGCTGAGCTGGGCGGCGATGCGTCCCATTTCAGGTCGCTTGGCCGTATCGCGGTTCCCGCCACAGCCTACAACCGTGATGAGTTGCTCGTTGCGGCTCCTGATCTTGTTGATGGTCTTGAGCACATTCTCCAGCGCATCGGGGGTATGCGCGTAATCGACAATGGCCGTGATGCGGTCGGGACCTTGCAGGGTTTCAAAACGGCCGTTTACCCGGCCAAGCTTGGAAAGCTGGATGGCGAGATCGTCTTGTGTACCTCCGGTTAGCAGGAAGGCAGCGCCATAAACAGCAAGGATATTGCTGGCGTTGAAGTCACCAATGAGCCGGAACCAGATTTCCTTGCCGTCGAGCTCCATCAGCATTCCGCTGAAATCGCTCTCGATGATGCGGCCACTGAAGTCAGACGAGCCATGCAATCCGTACGTATAGCGGGAAGCCCTGCTGTTCTGCAGCATGATCTGCCCGTTGCGGTCGTCGCGGTTGGTGAGGGCGAATGCATCGGAGGGAAGCTGATCGAAGAAGCGTTGCTTAGCGCGGAGGTAATGGGCGAAAGTGCCGTGGTAATCGAGGTGATCGTGGGTGATATTGGTGAAAACACCACCCGCAAAACGGAGTCCGGCTATGCGTTCCTGGTCGGCCGCATGCGAGCTCACTTCCATAAAGCAATACGCGCAGCCGGCTTCAACCATGCGGGCAAGTAATCCGGTCAGCGAAACCACATCGGGTGTGGTATGGGTGCTGGGGAAAATCTCTGTACCAATGCGGTATTCCACCGTACTGATGAGCCCGCAGCGGTAACCAAGCCCGCTGAAAAGATCGAAGAGCAGCGTGCTGACTGTTGTCTTCCCGTTGGTGCCGGTGGTTCCAACCAGTTGCAATTGCGCCGAAGGATCATCGAAAAACACGCGGCACAGCGCTCCAAGTGTTTGGCGGGGTTGTTTGCTGACGAGATAGGTGCATTCGGGATGCAGTGTTTCCGGCAAATTTTCACACAAGACTGCCCGGCTACCCGCCGTTATGGCTTGACCGATAAATGCATGGCCGTCGTTCTGATGCCCTTTCAGTGCGGCGAACAGCACGCCCGGTCCGGCACGACGCGAATCAAGCGTCAGTTCCTGTATTTCAAGCCCGGCAGGTGCCGGCCCGTGAACCGCATCCGGCTTGCTTCCGATGATCAGTTGCTCCAGGGTCTTCATCGTTCGCTGCTCATAAGAATGCGAACCGTGGCACCGGGCCGCAAGGCCGTGCCGGGTTCAGGTTGTTGTTGCCAAACGCTGCCAAAGCCGCTTACCTGTACTTTGTATCCAGCGTTTTCAAGGATGAACAGGGCATCGCGCAGGCCCATGCCGCGTGTGTCGGGCAAACCCTTTCCGAGTGGCTCCGCCGGAACCAGTTCAACCGAATGTTCCTTTACACGCGGCTTTACCCAGATCGCTTCTGCGCCGGGCAGTGTATGCGAGCTGATGCCAAGGTCGTTCAACACCTTGCGGGTTAAGGCGCGATCACCCGGCTTTACGTCTGGGGTCTGTACATAAATCGGTGGCTCCAGCCCGGGATGCAAACGGTAATTCGTGCTGTACACCCGGTCGGCTATTTCGCGGAATACCGGTCCGGCCACTGCGCCTCCGTAGTAAACTCCGTTGCGCGGTTCGACAATGACCACCACACAAGTGTATTGTGGGTTGTTGGCAGGAAAGTATCCGGCAAACGAAGCCTTGTGTTTGTCTTTCCGGTATCCGCCTTTGTCGAGCAATTGGTTGGTGCCTGTTTTGCCTGCAATGCTGTAGTTTTCGTTGCGCAGGTTCATGGCCGTGCCGCGTTCCACCACACCCAGCATCATTTTCTGCAAAGCCTTGAGGGTGGTTTCATTGCAAATCTTCTCCACCATCACTTCGGTTTCCCTTTGCTCGATCACCTTGCCATCGCGGCGTATTTCCTTCACCAGATATGGTTTTACCATCTTGCCGTTATTGGCGACCGCGTTGTAAACGGTGGCGATTTGCAAGGGACTGAGTGCGGTTTCATATCCCACACTCATCCATGGCAATGTGGTGCGGTACCAGTCGGTGTTTTTCGGATTCTTTATTTGTGGACGACCGCTGGAGCGGATATCGAAAGCCGGTTTCTGGTCGAGTTTCAGGCGGTAGACATGGTCAAGGAAATCGCCCGGTTGGTCTCCGTAACCATTGATTACAAACTTGCTGATGCCCACATTGCTCGATTGGATAAAGCACTCCTCGAGGGTGAGGAAACGTTTGTGTGGCGGCTTGGCATCGACCATCTGGCGGCCAAACAGCGTGGCTTCTCCCCACTGGGCATCGATGCTGTCATCTGGGTGTGCTTTGCCATCTTCCAGCAAGGCAAGGGTACTGACCAATTTGAAGGTTGAACCCGGGTCTGCATATTCGTCGACAGCATAATTGAGTGCTTCCGCATAGCTTCCGTCACTTTGCTTCTTCAAGTTGGCAATGGCTTTGATCTGACCGCTGGTAGTTTCCATCAGCAACACACAACCGTGGTCTGCGTCGTGTTGTACGAGGGCTTTGAGAAGTGCATTCTGCGCTACATCCTGCAGATTGACATCGAGTGTGGTAACGATATCGAGGCCGTTAACCGGTTCTTGCTCGCGTTTGTCTTCGATGGGTCGCCAAACACCACCGTACATGCGGCGCTCAAGGCGTGTGCCGTTACGACCGCGCAGCAGGCTGTCGAAAGCGCCTTCCAAACCGTAGCGCACGAGGCTTTTGTTTCCTTCCCGGCTTAGTCCGATACTGCGCCGAGCCAGGTCACCCATGAAATACATACGCTTGCTCTTTTCATCGGTCTGGAATCCGCCTTTGAAGCGTCCCAGCCGGATGATGGGCCAGGTTTTCATGTCGCGGAGTTCCTCGTAATCCAGGTCTTTCACCACCGGGAGATAGCGCAGCCCCTGGCGGCGGCCTTCGCGGAAATAGCGAGCCCAACCGCGTTCATCGCGCACCGGGAATTTGCGCGCCAGGAGCATGGCCAGCGAGTCGATCCCTTTTTCGAAGTTTTCCTTTGTCAGGCCTTCAGCACTGGGGTCGAATATGAGATCGTAGCGCGGAACCGAGGTGGCCAACAGGTTGCCATCGCCGGCGTAAATATTGCCGCGCACAGCTTCTATTTTTTCTTTGCGGATGAGCTGCTTTTTGCTGAGTGAGTCGAAGCGGTTGCGTTCAGACCATTGAAGGTCTATGACCGCGGCGCTGATCCAGACGGCGAACAGCAGCAGCAGACCGAAGGCCACATAGACCCGCAGCAGCACTACCTTGCGTATGTTCACCTTTTCCTGACTCATTTTTTGGCACCAGGTTTTTCGAGTTTGACAGGCGGTTTACGCAATTCGAGCAGGCCCAGCTCGCTCACCTTTTCAGCCATTTCAGACTGTTTGGAGCGCATCATGAGGTCGCTTTGGATGCTGATGTATTCGGCGCGCAGTTCTTTGATACGGGTCTTGAGCTGGTCTTTGCGCTTCAATGCCTTTACCGCATGGTGCTGGTTGAAAATGTAAAACAGTAACAGCACGAAGGTCAATAAGCCAAAAGGCACCCAGACTTCCATCTTGAGCATGCGCGACCAGGCTGAATTTCGGCGTTCGGCATCGTCTTCCGCAGTAAGGCCCGGGTTGCGGGTTTCAAGCAGTTCTTCTTCGTTTTCTGCCATGAATGTTAGCGTTTGATGCCGCAACGCAGCCGCGCACTGCGCGCCCGGCGGTTGGCGTTGACTTCGGTGTCGGTGGGAACAATGGCCTTGGCCTGCAGCGGATCGAAACTGCGCTGCAGGTTGCCGTAGAGATCGCGTTCCTGTTTGCCTGCGGTATTGCCGCTGGCAAGGAATTGTTTGACCATGCGGTCTTCGAGGGAATGATAACTGATGATGGCGAGCCGTCCACCGGGCCTGAGCACCTCGGCGCTTTGTTCCAACAGGGCTTCCAGTGCCTGCAATTCGCCGTTTACTTCTATGCGGATGGCCTGAAAAACCTGGCTGAAATACTTGTTACGCGTTTGGGCAGGGGTGCACTGGGAAATGGCCTCGCAGAGTTCACCTGTGGTTCCGATTGGTTCGGGATAGCGGGCGCGTACCACGGCAGCCGCCAGCTTGCGGGCATTGGTGATTTCTCCGTAGCGTGAAAAGATGTGAATCAGACGGGCTTCATCGTAGCGGTTCACAACATCCCATGCGCTGATTTCTGCTGATCGGTCCATCCGCATGTCGAGCGGTGCATCGAAGCGATGTGCGAACCCACGGGTGGCTTCGTCGATCTGATGCGATGAGATGCCGAGATCGGCGAGGATGCCATCCACCGGCAAAGCGTTTTTATAGCGCAGGAATCGGTACAGGAACCGGAAACTATGGCCCACCAGTTCGAAACGCGGGTCGTCGGGCACATTTCGCACGGCGTCGTCGTCGCGGTCAAACGCAATGAGCCGGCCTTTCGGTCCGAGCCTTTCCAGGATGGCACGCGTATGCCCGCCACCGCCGAAGGTGCAATCCACATAGATACCGTCCGGCCGCAAGGCCAGCGCATCAAGCGATTCCTCCAGGAGGGCCGGTATGTGATAGGGTTCCATGTATGGTGCTGCTGGCTCAGACATTGCCTGGCTTGCGTTCGGCGCTTTGGTTGAAAAACTGCTGGGCCAGGCGGCTCAGTTCGTCAGCATCCACATTCAGTTCGCTGTCGTAAGCCTGTTGACTCCAGATTTCCACTTTGTTGCCGTACGCTGTCAGCACCACGTCATCCTCGAGCCCTGCGTATTCAAGCAACTTTTTGGGGAGGAGGATCCGGTTGGCGTTGTCGATCTGCACCAGGGTAGCACCATTGGTGAAGAGTCGTTTGAAGCGGCGCACATCCGGACTCATGAAATCGTCCAGATGGTCCAGCTTCGAAGTTTCAGCAAGCCAGTCCTCGCGGGTAAAAAGAACGAGACACTTCTCAAAGCCGCGGTTTACCACCACCGTATTGCCCGCCTGCTCGGGAATCTGCACGCGCAGACGCGAAGGCAGCATGATCCTGCCTTTGTCGTCCACTTTGCAGTTGAATTCTCCGATGAATTGGGTCATGTCCGGGGTGCCGCCGCTTTAGCCTGCTAAATAAATTCAGGATTTCCCACTTTCACCCACTTTCTCCCCCGCGTTTTGCACATAAAACAGAAAACAGTGGATATCTCGCTTCGTTTTCGTGCAAGGTGGATCGCAATGAAAATCGGAAAGCCTTACAGAAAGCGAAGTTAGCATCAAAATTGACAGCGTGGGGAAAAGTGGGAGAAAAAAATTCAGATTTGTGTTTCCGGCTGCCGAATTTTGGCACCAATGCTCTTGCATATCTGTTTGGTTGAACGGGGTGTTTTGCCGGTGAATGCCTACGGCGGAACCGAACGCGTGGTGTGGTATCTGGCGCGCGAACTCAGCAGAGACGGGCATCGCGTGACTTTACTCGCAGGTCGCGGTACGCAGTGCGACTTTGCCCGCGTGCTTCCCCTGAACCCAGATTTACCGCTCGCACCGCAGCTTCCCACCGACTGCGATATCATCCATTTTCATTTCCCACCCGAGGAGCCGATCGCGCTTCCCCATATCGTTACCAACCACGGCAACCGCAACGACCTGCGCCCCTTTCCCCTCAATACCGTCTTCCTCTCAGCCAACCACGCAGCCCGTTACGGAGCGCAACATTTCGTTCACAATGGCCTGGATTGGGACGATTATGGAAAGGTGCAATTGGAAACGCCCGCGGAAACCTATGCGCATTTCCTAGGCAATGCCGCCTGGCGTGTCAAGAATGTTCAAGGCGCTATCCGTGTGGCACGCCAGGCCGGTAAGCGCCTGGTGGTTATGGGCGGCAACCGGTTGAACCTGAAAATGGGTTTCCGCTTCACGGCCGATCCCCGTGTGCGCTTCGCCGGTATGGTGGGCGGAGAAAAGAAACTTTCCCTGCTGCGCAACTCAGCCGCCCTGGTTTTCCCAGTGCGCTGGCATGAACCTTTTGGATTAGCAGTGATCGAAAGCCTGTACTTCGGCTGCCCGGTCTTCGCCACACCCTATGGCGCCATACCCGAACTGGTTGACCAGGAATCGGGCCTTTTAAGCAACCGGGCGGACGAATTGGCCGCCGGCTTGAGAAATGTGTTGAATTTCGATCGCCGCTATTGCCACCAACGCGCCGTAGATATCTTCAATGCGCGGCGCATGATGCTGGACTATGTGCGCCTGTACGAAGCAGTGCTCGATGGGGCTGCGCTCAACACCGCTGCGCCTGTTTTGCAGGAACAACAACAAGAAAAGTTCCTGCCTTGGTTCGGGTAGGGAAGCAGGCGCTTAGTAAGTGCGCGTCATGCTTTCGGGCACGATGATCACAAAATCGCCTTTGCCTAGATTTTCCTTCTTCAGCGGTGCAGTTTTTTCCTGCATCTGGCTGCTGATGGTTACTATTTTCAGACCTGGCTTGTAGCGGTTCAGGTACCAGAGAATGCCTTCGTGGTTATCGCTGTGGTAGGTGCCGTTGTAATGGATGAAGACACCGCCGGGTTGCTGGTTCTGTGCGATGAACCAGCCCATGGTGGCGTCTTTAATGGCTTGCGCCTTTGGCAAATTGGGTGTGCCGTGGCCGCCAACGGCCATGAAGATATCGCGGTAACCGGGCAAGGTGCTGTCGTATGCAACAGGCAGCGGCGCGATATGGGCTTTCTTCGCTGAGGGCAAGGTGTCGAGTGCTTCAAAACCACCGCGGTAAACGATGCCGGCATAGCGCCTCGGGATATTGCTGGCTACAAAAGGAATCCGGTTTTCGCGCGCCAGCTCCACCAAAGGCTTGTAATCGGTTTTGTAGTTGGGCCAGGCACGGCAGATTTTCATCATGTCTTTCTCGTTCAGCGTTGTGTCGCCCGCGAGGTATCTGTTCAGGTCCTGCTGCACATCGGCTTCGAACATCTCGGCACCGAGGCGCACCTTACCCGGGCCTTTGGACGCAATCAGGCTGCGGGTGGTTTCGTATTGCAGCCAGTGCACAATCGGGTTGTCGTGTAGCTCGCCGAACAGCACAACATCGGCGTTCTGCATAGCTTTCAGCATCTGTGCATAGTTGCTGGCCTTGCCTTTGGCGTTGTAGATGGTATAGGCAGGTTGTTCCTGGGCTGCAAGGGAAGTGGCCGCAAGAAAAAGGGAGATGAATATACTGAATCGGGCAATCATGTAGTGCAAATAAAAAGCAATTCGTGGGGACTATGGCTGTTTATGGGAATGAGTGGGGCGCAGCCATCCAACTGGTAAGCTGTATAAGCAGCATGGTTTTTGTTGCGATGCTGCAACCCCTGCAGATGAAGTATCCTCTGAGTTTCCTATGGCTGAGCACATTTTCCTGTCTGAACGGCTTTGCCCAGTCACCACAAGCCGATTCACTCGCCAGGCTGCACCTGCGCAGCGTCAGCAATCCGACCCATGCTGCAGTGTTCAGGTATATGTTGCAGCAGCGCGACAGTACCCAACTCCGTACACGAATGGACACAAGCCAATATGGGGCGGTTTTCGTTATCGAAACCTGTCCGGGGTTGAAAAGCGGCTATCGGAATTCGGAGTTGTTTTTCCACAGAAAACCAATGGTTTCGAGTTTTCCGATTACATCGGGAGACTTAGATACTATACCCTTCCGCGTTTTAAGCGATGGGAATCCGGTATACTATCCTGCGATGTATTACGGCTCAGCTGTTTCCGGAATAGTCTTTATGGAAAAATATGAATATTTCTATACCTGGCCTGAGATCCGGCAGCGTGCAGCGCAGATGAAGCCGGTTCAGGAACTGGAATATGACCCGACTCCAAACCTGGGAATGCTGCAGCCTGCAACCGTCAGCACAGACTCAGGTGCAATGCGGAATAGCCTTGGGTTACTGGAGGCCGAAAGAATTCAATGGCTGAAATCCACCTATCAAATTGTGACCTATATCGACAGGGAAACGAATACCGTAAAGGTTTCGTTGCAGACACCCGTAAGCGATCCGCGGATTAAAGGCTATAGCCGCGTTATGCGCGACTACGGCTGGTAGTTGATACCGGAGCTTACCAACCCAGAATCCAGGCGAAGATGAGCGGTGCCACGATGGTGGCGTCGCTTTCAACGATATATTTGGGTGTGTGGATGTCGAGCTTGCCCCAGGTTATTTTCTCGTTGGGTACTGCACCAGAATAGCTGCCGTAGCTGGTGGTGGAGTCGCTGATCTGGCAGAAATAGCTCCAGAAGGGAACGTCGTGCCATTCCAGGTCCTGGTACATCATCGGAACCACGCAAATCGGGAAGTCGCCCGCAATGCCTCCGCCGATCTGGAAGAAGCCTACGCCTTTGCCACCAGAGTTTTCGCGGTACCATTGGCTCAGCCAAACCATGTATTCGATGCCGCTTTTCATGGTCGTGGCCTTGATTTCGTTCTTGATAACGTAGCTGGCGAAGATGTTACCCATGGTACTGTCTTCCCAGCCGCCTACCACGATGGGCAGGTTCTTTTCAGCCGCGGCGATCATCCATGAATCCTTGGGGTCGATCTCGTAGTATTGCTCGAGTACGCCGCTGCGGATCATCTGGAACATGAATTCGTGCGGGAAGTAGCGTTCGCCTTTGTTGTCGGCGTCTTTCCAAAGCTTGTGGATATGCTGTTGCAGGCGGCGGAAGGCTTCTTCTTCCGGGATGCAGGTATCGGTTACGCGGTTCAGACCTTTTTCCAGCAAGTCCCATTCTTCCTGCGGCGTGAGATCGCGGTAATTCGGGATCCGGCGGTAATGGCTGTGCGCCACGAGGTTCATCAGGTCTTCCTCGAGATTGGCTCCGGTGCAGGAAATAATATCTACTTTGCCCTGACGGATCATTTCAGCCAGGCTGACACCCAGCTCGGCGGTACTCATGGCACCGGCCAGGGTAACCATCATTTTTCCGCCTTCCAGCAGGTGTTGTTCGTATCCTTTGGCGGCATCTTTCAGCGCAGCCGCATTGAAATGGCGGTAATGGTGTTCGATGAACTGCGAAACCGGTCCTTTATTCATGCCGCAAAGGTAGGGCAGGAGAGGAGAAAGGCAGCGGGTTCTTCATGATTAGCGCAAGCCTGCCTGCCACTGCTTCAGGCGTTTAGCAAGGATTCGATTACAATCCTGTCCATTCCCAACAAAGCTTCCATTACCCTGCCGCCGCGTTCCGGGTCTTGCATCAGTTTGGGCAGGATATCCGGCACAACCTGCCACGAAACACCGAAGCGATCGCGCAGCCAGCCGCAGCGTTCAAAAACACCGCCTGCGCCCAGTTTGTGCCAATAATGGTCGATGGTGGCCTGGTCCGGACAGTTGATTACGAACGAATTGCCGGGCCCGAACTGAAAGTCCATCGCTTCCATGCTGCGCATTGCATTGAACAACATGCTGCCGATCCTGAACTGGCAGAAAAGCAAAGGCTCATGGGAGACGGGAGGCATCTCCATCAACAGGTGATGGTCGCTGAAGATGGAAGTGTAGTGATCGCGTGCTTCGCGGACGCGGGCATCGTCAGGCGGAGTGAAGAGCAAGGTGGGAAGAATCTTCTGGCTTGAACGGATCGGGTCGGAGTCCAACTGCCAGTTTACACCAAAGCGGTCTTCCACCCAGGCATAGTGATCGGCCCAGGGGTATTTGCCAAGTGACATGGCTACGGTTCCATCTTCCGCCAAAGCGGCAAAAATGCGTTCGGTCGTTGCGCGGTCGCCGGTGTACACGAAATAGGAAATAGCTCCGTTCGGCCGAAACTTTGGTCCGCCGTTCAACAACATGAAAGGCGTGTCCATGATGCGGAAACGCTGCACCATGCCATTGTCTTCCCTTAATTCTCCTCCGGGAAAAACGCTGCAGTAGAATTCCGCCGCTTCCCTGCCGTTTTGATTGAACCAGATGCAGGGGTAGATTTCCGGTTGGGCTTTCATGTGGCAGACTGCAATTGGCCGGGGTCTGAATGCATGATTTCCCACTGATGCCCGTCCGGATCGGCGAAGCAATCGTAATACATCCAGCCGTGGTCTTGTCCGTCGCGGTAACGTGTTGCGCCGTTTTCCAACGCTTTCTTTACCATACGGTTTACAGCATCCCGGCTTTCGACTTCAAGCGCAATCAGCACCTGCGTGCTCTCACCGGCATGAACCGGTTTGTTGGTGAAGGTGGCAAAG